>JBKOUI010000006.1:0-6943 GCA_046723315.1 Pseudomonadota bacterium
CCCCTACAAGATCCAGGAAGTGATCAGGCGCCGCCAGATCATCCTAGTCCAGGTGGTGAAGGAGGAGCGGGGCAATAAAGGTGCAGCACTGACCACCTATCTTTCGCTTGCCGGCCGCTACACCGTGCTCATGCCGAACACGGCGCGCGGCGGTGGGATCTCGCGCAAGATCACCAACCCGACCGACCGCAAGCGCCTGCGCGAGATCGCCGGCGAGTTGGAAGTGCCGGAAGGCATGGGACTTATTATCCGCACAGCCGGCGCGCAGCGCACCAAGACCGAGATCAAGCGCGATTACGACTATCTGCTGAGGCTGTGGGAGAACGTGCGGGATCTCACGCTGAAATCGACCGCGCCAGCCCTTGTTTATGAGGAGGGCAGCCTGATCAAGCGCTCGATCCGCGACCTCTACAACAAGGACATCGACGAGGTGCTGGTCGCAGGCGACGATGCCTATCGCGAGGCCAAGGATTTCATGCGCATGCTCATGCCGAGCCATGCCAAGAACGTGAAGCCCTACAAGGAACCGGAGCCGATCTTCATCCGCTATCAGGTTGAGCGGCAGCTCGCGGCGATGTTCTCGCCTCAGGTGGTGCTGAAATCCGGCGGTTATATCGTGATCAACCAGACAGAGGCGCTCGTGTCGATCGACGTCAACTCCGGCAAGGCGACGCGCGAGCACAATATCGAGGACACCGCGCTCAAGACCAATCTCGAGGCTGCCGAGGAGATCGCCAGGCAGCTCCGCTTGCGCGACCTCGCCGGCTTGATCGTGATCGACTTCATCGACATGGATGAGCGGCGCAACAACCGGCTGGTCGAGCGCCGGTTGAAAGAGGCGCTCCGCAACGACCGGGCGCGCATTCAAGTGGGGCGTATCAGTCACTTCGGTTTGCTGGAAATGTCGCGTCAGCGCCTCAGGACCGGCATGCTCGAAGGATCGACCAAGCCCTGTCCCATGTGCCAAGGGACGGGAATCGTACGCTCGGTCGAATCGGTCGCCCTCGACATCCTGCGTTCGATCGAGGATCGGCTCATCACCGACGGCGTCGTGCCGCTGGTCGCTACAACGGCGGTTGATGTTGCCCTCTACATTCTCAATCAGAAGCGGGCGCACCTGAATGATATACAGCAGCGCTACCGAGTCCCCATCGTGGTGACTGCCGATGAGGACATGCACATCTCGCAATTCGTGATCGAACGCGCCGCGGAGGGCGAGATCACCAATGGCGGCGGCACAGTGGTGCACATGGACTGGGCGCATCATCATGAGCCGCCTCAAGCCGCAGCCCTGCCTTCCCCTGCGCCTGCACAAGCGGCTGAAAGCGAAGGCGAGCAAGGCCATCGGCGGTCAAGACGGAGGCGGCGGAGAGGCGGTGGCGGACGCTATCAGGAAGGTGGCGCCGAACACACGCATCGTTCGCATGCTTCCGAAGAACGGGTGGCAGAGGAAGAGCCAATCGCGGTCGGAAGAGCCGAGACCGAGGCCGACGAGATCGCCGAGTCTGAGGACCGTCCTGAGTCGCAACTTCGCAAAGGACCGCGCCGCAGAGGCCGCCGTGGCGGACGCCGCGGCCGTGGTCAAAGGCAACCTGGTGCGCAGGGCGGCGCCGAAACTCCACGTGAGACTCGCGAAGAGACCCAAGGCGGCGAGCCCGTCTTCGCACAGAGGCATGCCGGTGATCCGGGCTTTGAAGGCAGGCTCCGCCAGAACGGTTCGGAACATTCTGTTCACAAGCACGAAGAGGACGCTTCGGGCCGAGAGACCCACCGCGAGCCGGAGCGCGTCTTCGAAACCGCAACCACGTCGAGCGAGGCATCAGCTCCCGCCGAGGAACCTGCCGGCAAACACCAGGATGAGCCCGAGCAGCCGCCCCGCCGAGGCTGGTGGCGGCGTTAGGTAGATAAGGGGGCGCGCGATGGCGCGCTTCCTATTTGCCCTTGAGCCAGCCGTTGATGCGGCGCGCCGCCTCGCGCATGCGAGTCTCGGGTCCCGCGTAACAAAAGCGGATGTAGCTCCGGCCGCGCTCGGCATCGAAGTCGATTCCCGGCGTTACCGCGACGCCGATATCCTTGAGCATCGATTTGGCGAACGCTTGGCTGTCGGACGTGAAGCGGCTGACATCGGCATAAAGATAAAAGGCTCCGTCGGCGGGGAGAATGGATGAGAGCCCCGCCCGCGGAAGCTCTTCAAGCAGCATCGCGCGGTTTCGCGCGTAGCCTGATTTAATCGCCTCGAGCTCCTCGATCCCATCGAAGGCGCCCAGCGCCGCCACCTGCGAGATGGCCGGCGGCGAAATGTAGAGATTCTGGGTGAGCCGCTCGAGAGGCCTCACAAGCGCCTCAGGAACCACGAGCCAGCCGATCCGCCAACCCGTCATGCTGAAATATTTCGAGAAGCTATTGATGACGATCGCCTCCTCGGAATGGGCGAGCGCCGTATCCGCTTCCGCTCTGTATTCGAGCCCGTGATAAATCTCGTCGGAGATGAGCCAGAGGCAATGGCGTCGGCAGGCCTCGGCGATCTCGGCGAGACGTGTGCCGAGCGCCATGGTCCCGCTCGGGTTGTTGGGGCTGGCAAGCAACAGCCCTGCGGCTTTTTCCGCCGAAAGGCGCTCGACATCGGCCGCGGTCGGCATCCAACGGCCCTGGCCGGATGTTTCGACCAGCATCGGGCGAATGCTCAGGGCCTTCAGGATCTGCCGGTAGCAGGGATAGCCTGGCGACGGCAGCCCAAGGCTGTCGCCTTGGTCGAGAAGCGCGAGGAAGGCGAGCACGAATCCTGCGGACGAGCCTGCGGTCACCACCACTCGCTCAGGTCTCACCGCGACGCCGTAGCGCTCGGTCATATAGCGAGCGATGCGCTCTCTGAGCTTCGGCAGACCGAGCGCCTCGGTATAGCCGAGTCGCTCAGTTTCGAGCGCTTGCCGGGCCCGCTCTCGCGCGGCCCTTGGTGCCGGCGTGGCCGGTTGGCCCACTTCCATATGAATAATGTCATCGCCAGCAATTTCGCGCGCGTTGGCTTCGCCCATCACGTCCATGACGATGAAGGGGTCAATCGCGCTGCGCTTGGCGAGTGGCCGCAGCAGGCTTTCAGCTTTTGGCGTGGTCAAAACCAACTCGTTCATGGGCATCGGACTCGCGCTTTTTGGTAAGGTTGGCAAGCGTCACCTGTCACGGTGTCGCCGTATTCAAACGCCAATCAGAGCCGAGTTTGGCAAAGACGTGGCTTCAAGCGCCCAGCCCCGCATATTTGCCGGCCGCGGGGGGAAACGGGCGTCATTTGCCGGCCTTCGCTAAGCATATACGGTCAAGTCGACCCATGCCCGTTCTTGCTCAATCCGGATCCCACCCTGCCCTGCGACGGCTTCGCACGGGGCTGGTGACGGGGCTTGCCGCCGCGCTCATCACGTCGACCTCGGCGGAAGCCGCAGGCCTGATCCGCGACGCCGAGACGGAGTCGCTCGTCCGCATCTACGCCAAGCCGATCTTCGCTGCTGCCGGCCTCGGCTCCCAAGGAATCGAGATCCATATCGTCAACGATCGGAGCTTCAACGCCTTCGTGGTGGACGGTCATAACATGTTCATCCACGCCGGCACGCTGATGGAAGCGACCAAACCAAATCAGGTGATCGGGGTCATCGCGCATGAGAGCGGGCACATCACCGGCGGCCATCTCGCGCGGCTCCGCACGCAGATGTCGAAAGCAAAATCTGCCGCCCTCATGCTGCAGCTCCTGGGGCTTGCCGCCATGGCGGCTGGCGCCATCGGCGGCGCTCCCGGTCTTGGCCAGGCCGGTATGGGGGCCGCCTATGGCGGCACTGACGCAGCCTTGCGCAGCATTCTGGCTTATCGCCAAGACGAGGAATCGTCGGCCGACCAGGCGGGCGTGACCTTCCTCAACGCCACCCATCAATCCGGCCGCGGCATGCTCGAAACTTTCGAGAACATGGGGCAAAAATTGATCGGCGTCCAAGGGATCAACCCCTATCTGCAATCGCATCCGCTCCCGCAACAGCGCCTCGTGCAGCTCCGCGAGCTCGTTACGTCGAGCCCGTATTACAACAATGTCGATCCGCCCGAGCTCCAGTTCCGTCACGACCTGATACGGGCGAAGCTGTACGGCTTCCTCGATCAGCCGCAGATCGTGTTCAACCGCTATCCACAGAGCGATCAGACGCTGCCGGCGATGTATGCGCGGGCGATAGCCACGTACCGCCAATCAGGCATTCAGGCGGCGATGCCGCAGATCGACGCGCTGATCGCGGCTAAGCCCGACTGGCCCTATTTTTATGAAATCAAAGGCCAGTTCCTGTTCGAAAGCGGCAAACCGGCCGCCGCCATTCCCGCTCTTCGCCAAGCCGTGACGATCAATGGCAACGAGCCACTGATCCGCGTCATGCTGGGCCAGGCGCTGCTCGGCACCAATGACCCCAAGCTCGTCGACGAGGCCATCTCCAATCTCAAGACGGCGCTAGCAAGAGAGGACAGCTCGGCAATGGGTTACCGCCAGCTCGCCGCGGCTTATGCCAGGAAAGCAGAGGCGGCCCAGGCCGCGGGCGCCAAGCAGCAATACATGGCCCAAGCCGAGCTTGCATCGGCCGAAGCCTATTTCTATGAAGGGCAGCTTAGACTTGCCAAGCAGCAGGCCAAACGCGCCAAGGCCGGGTTTGTCGACGGCACGCCCAACTGGATCAAGGCCGACGACATCCTCGCGTTTGAAGTGCCAAGAACCAACTAACTCAGCCCCCGGAGACCCCCAGCATGAACTTGAAGACAGGCCTTGCCACCGCCTTGGTGGCTGCCGTTGTGGCCGCGCTTGTGACGGCGGCAACCATCGCCCTCATTTGGAGGCTTGCGCCGGGGGTCGTGAACGTGTCCTCGTTCGATGAGCGGCGGGTCGTCAACGTCGTACGCGATTACCTCACCAAGAATCCCGAGATCTTGGTCGAGATGACCACCGAGCTCGACAAGCGCCAGGCGAACGAGCAGGCCGAGAAGCAGCAAAAGATCATCGGTGAGAACGCACAGGCGATCTTCCGCTCGCCGCTCGCCCACACGGCGGGCAACCCGAACGGCGACGTGAGCGTGGTCGAGTTCTTCGACTACAATTGCGGTTTCTGCCGCCGCGCCCTGCCCGACGTGGTCAAGCTCGTCCAGAATGATGACAAGGTGCGCGTCGTGTTCAAAGAGTTGCCGATCTTCGGCGAGGAATCCGAGGCTGCAGCGAAGATCGCGCTCGCCTCGGCGAAGCAGGGCAAATATTTCGAGATGCATCAGAAGCTGTTCACTGAGCCCGGCAAGGCCGACAAGGACAAGGCTATGCGCATCGCAGACGAGCTCGGTCTCGACAAGGCTCAGCTCGAAAAGGACATGCAAGACCCGGAAATCCAGAAGTCGCTCGATGAGGCCAAGGAGCTAGCCACCAAGCTCGGGCTGCAAGGCACGCCGCTTTATCTCGTCGGCGACCGCGTTATCCCTGGCGCTCCTGACGATCTTTACGATCAATTGACCAAGAAAGTGACCGAGGTCCGCGAGAAGGGCTGCAAGTTCACTTGCTGACAGAGCATCGCGGAAGCGTCGCGCTTACGATCTTCCGGGCTCGTTTTGCCGAACGCCGGAAAAGCTGATAAAGGGGCGCGTTTCGTCTGCCGAGGCCAAGAGCGGAGGCCCGCCGGTCCGGCATCACCAGGCGCCTGACGCTCAGCCATGGCCAAACCGATCTACGTCCTGAACGGCCCCAATCTCAACCTGCTTGGGTCCCGGGAGCCGGAGATCTACGGCAAGGAGACGCTCGACGACGTGCGCGCAAGATGCGAGCGTAAGGCGGCTGAGCTCGGACTTTCGGTAGAGTTTCGCCAGAGCAATCATGAGGGCGAGTTGGTGGCGTGGATTCAAGAGGCAAGGGCGAGCGCAAGTGGCCTAATCGTCAATGCCGGCGCTTTCACCCACACCTCAATCGCCATGCTTGACGCCCTGCTCGCCTGCTCCGTTCCCTCGGTCGAGGTGCATCTTTCGAACATCTTCACCCGCGAGCCTTTTCGCCAGCACTCCTATATCTCCAAGGCTGTGAAGGGCGTCATCTGCGGCTTCGGGGCCCAGAGCTATGAACTTGCGATCGAGGCGCTCGCCGCCAGGATCGCCGCCAAGCCCAATCGATGAGGGGGAGAGGACGCCGGCTGATGACGAAGAAAGAGGCCACCTTCGACAAGGACCTCGTTCGCGAGCTCGCGGCGCTGCTCGAGGAGACTGGCCTCACCGAGATCGAGATCGAGCACGAAGGCAAGCGGGTCAGGGTTGCGCGCGGGGTGAACCTAACGACCACACTTACCACCGATGGTGGCCAGCCGGAGGCGCGTGAAACCGCGGCGCGGCCTGCCACCGGAGTGCGGCCTCCTCAGCCTCGTCCGGATGATATCGTCATCCATCCGGGCACCGTGACTTCGCCGATGGTCGGCACCGCCTATCGCTCGCCTGAGCCTGGTGCGCCGCCTTTCGTCGAGGTCGGCACGCGCGTCGCCGCAGGGCAGACGCTGCTCATCATCGAAGCCATGAAGACCATGAACCAGATCCCCTCCCCCCGCGCCGGCACGGTTATCGCGATCCTCGTCGAGGACGGCCAGCCGGTTGAATATGGCGAGCCGCTTGCGGTGATCGAGCAACGCTGACCGGGGCAGCGATGTTCGACAAGATCCTGATCGCCAACCGGGGAGAGATCGCCCTCCGCGTCGAACGCGCTTGCAAGGAGCTTGGCGTCGCCACCGTTGCGGTGCACTCGACGGCCGACGCCGACGCCATGCATGTGCGGCTCGCCGATGAGAGCGTGTGCATCGGCGCGCCGCCGGCCAAGGACAGCTATCTCAATATTCCGGCAATTGTCGCCGCCTGCGAGATCACCGGCGCCGACGCCGTACATCCTGGCTATGGCTTCCTGGCTGAGAAT
>JBKOUI010000132.1:0-5175 GCA_046723315.1 Pseudomonadota bacterium
AGGGCTTCATCGGCGAGCTCGATGTCACCGACTCCGTCGGACATTGGCGCCGCGTTTTCGATTATCAGCCTAAGACGGGAGTTGCTGACCGCGGAAGCTTGGCCTTCGAAGGCGACATCCTCGTCGAGCGTGGTGTGGAGCTCCCTTATGTCGAGCACTGGCACCGGGAGCCGGGAAGCGAGAGGGATGTCTTGGCGCTGTGGCTCTTCGCCGACACGCCGCGCCCGGTCGGCTGCCTGGTCGCTGCCGGCGACGCTTTTATCTACGCGCGGGGCCGCGTCCAGAAATTGCCGCGGCTTACGACTCTGACTGCGCTTCTCGATGCCGCGCTGTCGCTCGAAGAGAGCCAGAACCTTTTCGACTGCGAGATTTCGTTCGGACGAAGGAGCAGGGGAGGGTGGGTGATCCAGCGATCGAACCTTCCCTTCCGCGAAGGACAGAATCTCGCGCCGCAAGTCGATAGCGCCGCCCATGTCCTTGCGCTCGATGATCTCGATCTGTCAGGCGCACCGATCAAGCGCTGCTGGCGCATCGCCGCGTGCGAAAGCACGAAAGGGAGGCCCCTCGATCATTGGTTCGGATCCGAGCGTCCAACTTCGGCCCTTCGTCATTCCAGTCAGGAATCGTCCCCCAAAAGATTTGGAGCTGTAAAATGAACGCAAGCGCCTTCACCCAATTGCCGATCGTCGACATCTCGGCACTCGTCAACGCAAGACACGATGGGACGCAACGCGTCGCCGACGAGCTCGGCCGGGCGGCGCGCGAAGTGGGCTTTTGCTACATCACCGGCCATGGCATCCCCGAGGCCGTGTTCGGCGATCTTCTCGACGCGACCAAGCGGTTCTTCGCTCTGCCGCGCGAGGAGAAGATGAAGGTCTATATCGGGCTTTCGCGCAATCATCGCGGCTATGTGCCGGAGGGCGAGGAGGTGTTTGCTGCGGGATCGAAAGACCGGAAAGAGGCCTTCGACCTCTCGCTCGATCTTCCTCCGGACGACCCGGACTACACCGGCGGCAACCCGCTATTAGGCCCCAATCAATGGCCTGCACTCGACCGCTTCAAAAATCCGGTCATGCGCTATTACCACTCAGTCTTCTCGGTCGGACGCACACTGATGCGCGGCTTCGCGCTCGCGCTCGGGGAGGCGCCGGATTTCTTCGACGCCTACCTCAACAAGCCACCGAGCCAACTTAGGCTCATTCACTACCCCTTCAATCCGCAGGCGGGCGATGCCATGGGCATCGGCGCGCATACCGACTATGAATGCCTGACGCTGCTCCGTTCGACTGCGCAGGGGCTAGAGGTCCTGAACAGCGCCGGGCAATGGATCGACGCGCCGCCGGTTCCCGGCGCCTTTGTCATCAATATCGGCGACATGCTGGAGATCTGGACCAACGGCGAGTTCGTCGCTACCTCGCACCGCGTTCGTCCGGTGAAGGAGGAGCGCTATTCCTTCCCGCTGTTCTTCGCGGTCGACTACAACACCGAAGTTGTGCCGCTCGAGCGCTTCGTCACGCCCGAACGGCCGCCGCGCGAGGGATTGGTGGCTGGCGAGCATCTGTTCGCGCAGACCGCTCAGAGCTTCAACTACCAGAAAGAGCGGCTGGCGAAGGGCGAATTGAAGCTTCCCGAAAAATACCTGGCACTCTCCTCGTTCGGGCAAGAGGCACGCTACGCGAGCTACGACAATCAGTAACCAGTGCACTTTTTGACGCAAAAAAGAGACGGCCGGGAAAGCCCCGACCGTCTCCGCGTCGTCCGGCGTGATCCTCAGTCAGGATCAAGGAGCCACCGGACTACGAGGTGTGAATGTCGACCGAGTCCAACACGTCACCGACGCCGCCGGTGTCGAGGGTATGACCGAGATCCACGGCCGTGCCGGTCGTGTCGTCGGGCGCACCCACATCGGCGGTAATCAGCGCGCCGCTTGGGTCAGCCGAGTCTCCGCCGACGACCGCAGTGCCATCCAAGGGGCCGCTCGAGTCAGCTCCCACGAGGGGCTGATCCAGCGCACCGCTCTGCAGGAGACCAATGTCGTTGGTGTCGAGCAGATTACCGGTGTCCACCAGGTTTCCAGTGTCGACAATGTCACCAACACCGCCGGCATCGAGCAGATTGCTGGTGTCGAGCAGGTTGCCAGTGTCAACCACGTCGCCGAGATTGCCGGTGTCGGCCAGATCGCCGGTACCGATGTCGCCCGCGTCGGCGTTAGCCGGCGTGTCGGCATTCACCGTGATCAGCGAATTGTCGAACTCCGACGGATCTCCGGGGAGAACTGCGGTGGTGTCATCGACTTGAGCGCCCAACAGCGGATTGTCGACAGCATCGCCGAGATCGGTGCCGTCCAACACATTGCCGGTATCGAGCAAATTGCCGGTATCCAGCAGATTTGCGGTGTCACCGAGATTGCCGCTGTCGAGCAAGTTGCCTGTGTCGAGCAGATCGCCGGTCGCGCTGTCGAGGGGCGTGTCTGCGTTGGCAGTGATCAGGGCATCGTCTGCTTGGGAGGTATCTCCGCCGACCACCGCCGTGGTGTCATCGACGTGAGCGCCAAGCAGCGGATCGCTGAGATCGGCGACGCCTAGGCCGCTGGTATCGACGCCGTTGAGCAGATCGCTGCCGACCACGCCGCTCGTATCGCCCGGACCATGGTCGAAGGCGAGCAGCGAGCTGCCAAGATCGTCACCTTCGCCGCTGACGGCTGCTGTCGCGTCAGCGGGACCAGCGACGTCAGCGCCAAGCAATGTACCTTCGGCGCTGCTCAATAGACCCGACGCAGTGTCGGTAACATCACCCATATCGGCACCTCCGATGAGATTTCCGCCAAGAAGCCCGGTCGCATCATCGACCGGTGTGTCGACACTGCCGTGATCAGCGAGTCGTCGAACTGTGAGGCGTCTCCGCCGACAACCGCCGTGGTGTCATCGACCTCGGCTCCCACGAAGGGGTTGCTGAGATCGGCGGTGTCGAGCAGAGGTCGGTGGAAGCACCGGAGACATTCTCGATGGCTCTCTCGGCACGCCGGTCTCGCACCTCGTCGAAGATGTCACGGGCTTAAATCTGTCCGGACCGCTTGACGGGTTGAAAGGCGTGTTTGACTCTGCCGATAGCGATATCGGCAAGACAGTCACCAGTCTTGGCGACGTTGTCGATCAAGGCTCGCAGAGCCTCTTGGCTCCAGTGACGAGCGCAGTCGCGGATATCGTGCCGGATGCCGCGCACTCACTCCCGCTCGGCGAGCTCGGCGGCATGACGAGCGGCGATCAGATCGTCTTTCCGAGCGTGTCTGTCTCCGCTGCGAGCCACACGGATAGCTTGTTCAACGGCGGACAGTACACCGACTACAACCTGACGCTTCAGACAGCACCGAGCGATAGCGCCGGCTCAACCGGCACAGCTGCGGCCGGCGAAGAATCGGATGCGATTGGCGTTGCGATCGACATTCACGATTCACACAACTCGGTTAGACGAGGTCCGGCTGTCGATTTAGAAGGGAGGGCCTCCGCGTTGCCACTGGGAGCGTGGTCTAGGGATGCCGCCGATGACGGCAGGCCAATCGCCGGTGGCCTCGTGTCCTGGCTGCGGCAAACTTTATCCCAGTTGAGGCATAGCCTCGCTGAGTTTCATGGAAAATTGGATGAGCGCCGGGCCGCCCTACGCGCTGGTGGCCAGCCTCTTTCAGGCGTCATGCCTTCGTTGAGTCGAAGCTTCTTCGACCTGCGTGAGAAGGCGATGACCGCACTCTCAGGCGAGGATCCCATCGCAGCGCCGACCAGTCCGCCCGATCCGCGGCGTGCTCCGCATCTGAAACGCGAGATCTTGAAGGAGTGGCGCACGGTGGCCCGCCGCACGCTGGTGCCGGTGATCGTGTTTTCCGTCTTCATCAATCTCCTGATGCTGACGATCCCGGTCTATCTGTTCCAGCTTTCCGACCGCGTGTTGACCAGTCGCAGCTCCGAGACGCTGCTCATGCTGACGATCGTTGCGTTGAGCTTCATCGGCGTGCTCTCGCTGCTCGACATCATGCGCCGCCATGTCTTGAGCCGGCTTGCCACCAGGCTCGAAACCGTCCTCGGCGGCCCGCTGCTCGCGAGCATCATCACCACAGCGCGCGCAAGCGACACGGCGAATTTGCAGGCGCTGCGCAGCCTGCATCAGGTCAGTTCCTTCATTTCGAGTCCGGTGATGCTCCTGCTGCTCGACGCGCCGCTCGCGCCGATCTATTTCGCCGCGGTCTTCCTCATTCATCCCGACCTCGGCTTCATCGCTCTTGGCGCCGGCCTCGTTCTCATCACGGTCGCGGCGATCAACCAGAGGGCGACGTCGGGCCATCTTGGCAAGGCAAGCATGCACGCGGCGAATGCCGACGCCGAGGCTGAGGCGTTGGCGCGGAACTCGCAAGTCGTCAACGCCATGGGGATGCTGAACGAGAGCATCCTGCATTGGGGACGCGAGCAGGCGCGCTCGCTCAGCGTCCAGAACGATGCGCTGCAAGCCAACATCTGGCTGACCGGGACGGCGAAATGCGCCCGCCTGTTCACCCAGATCATCATGCTCGGCACCGGCGCCTATCTCGCGCTGAGCGGCGTTCTCACTGGCGGCATGATGATTGCCGCCTCGATCATTGCCGGCCGCGGGCTTCTGCCGCTGGAAGGCATGATCGAAGGCTGGCGCAGCGTGGTGCAGGCGCGTTCGGCCTATGCGCGGGTGCGCACGGCGGTGCAAAGCCTTGCCGAGGAAGAGCCGCATCTCCTTCTGCCCAAGCCTTCGGGCAAGCTTACGCTTGACCGCGTGCTGTATCTCCCGCCCGGCTCGAAGGACGCCGTGCTCAACGGCGTGAGCTTCGAATTGCAGCCCGGTGAGTCGCTCGCAATTGTCGGCCCGGCCGGCTCGGGCAAATCCACTCTCGCCCGCATCATCGTCGGTTGCCTCAATCCGACGGCGGGCAAAGTGCGACTGGACGGAACCGAGCTGCGCAACTGGGACCGCAGGCAATTCGGCATCTGCACCGGCTATCTCCCGCAGGAGGTCGAGCTGTTCCCGGGGAGCATCAAGGAAAATATCTGCCGCATGCGCCACGACCTGCCAGATGAAGCGATTTACGAGGCAGCGACGTTTGCCGGCGTGCACGACGTCATCGCCCATCTTTCCGCCGGCTACGAGACGGTGCTCGAG
>JBKOUI010000362.1:0-8703 GCA_046723315.1 Pseudomonadota bacterium
GTACGCACGCGCTCGTCGGGGACGGGCGATGAGGGTTTAGCATGCTTACCGGTCTCTGGAAGACAGCGGTAGCGATTGCGCTTGCTGCAACGCTCTCGGCTTGCGCTGCGTCGGGGCCGTCGCTTCCCTCACCTGACCTCGTTGGCTCGCGTGAACCGGTAACCCCCGCAAAGCCAGCCGATACCGCCGTCGCCGCGCCAACGGACGTGGCGAGTCTGCCTACTGAGTCGAGCGATGCTTTCGATCCATATGAAAAGATGAACCGTTCGATGTTGGAACGGAACCAGCGCTTCAATCGCTCGGTGATTTATCCGGTTGCCGGATTCTATCGGAACAACGTCCCGCAGCCGGTGCGCAATTCGGTCGAGAACTTCGTATCGAATCTGGCCGAGCCAATGGTCTTTGCCAATGACCTATTGCAGTTGCGCTTGGGCGCGGCCGCCACCACCGTCGGGCGCTTTGCCGTCAATTCAACCGTAGGTTTGGGCGGACTTTCCGACGTGGCTGGGCGAAATAGCATGCCCCAGCAGTCAGGTGATTTCGGGCAGACGCTCTATGTCTGGGGCTTCCGCAAGAGCCCTTATCTCGTTCTACCGATCATTGGTCCGACCAATGTCCGCGACTTGTTCGGCACCGGGGTCGAGGTGGTGGCTTCCATTCCTGCGGGCAACTTGCTACCCACACAAATTGCTTCGGCGGCCAACAACATTACCGTTGCCGGCACGATCGCAAGCCCGTTCACCAAGCTTGACGATGTCGACGACATGAGAACGCTCGAAGATAGCTCACTGGATTTTTACACCATGCTGCGGAGCGTCGTGGATCAGAAGCGGCAGGCGGAATTGCAGGAAGCGATCGACCAGAGCGTTTGGACTTCAGCAGGACGGGCGAGCTTGGCCACGCGTCCGGCGCCACAGGCTGCGGCGCTTAATCCATTCCAGCATGCTCCGGCGCCGAGGACGCCAACCGACGAGTTCATGGCAAATACGTTTCAAGGTGCGGGTGGTGTGAATTGAGTAAGTCGCTAGCAATGTTTTTCCGAGGCACAGTTGTCACCCTTGCCTTGGCGCTTTGTTTCCTGCTGCCGATCAACGGGTTTGGCGCAGCCGGCGATCCTGCCGCGACAAGAGTGGACAGCTTCTACGCTGCGCTGCTTGAGACGATGAAGCAGGCGAAGCAGCTTGGGATCAAGGGTCGTTACAACAAGCTCGCCCCGGTTCTCGGCAACGCCTACGATCTTCCGCTGATGTCGCGGATTGCCGTCGGCCAAAACTGGGCTTCGCTTTCTCCGGCCGAGCAGCAGAGCATCGTCACTGCCTTCACGCGAATGACGACGGCGACCTATGCCAGCCGCTTCGATGACTTTGCCGGCGAGCAGTTCGAGATATTGCAGACGGCGGATCAAACGAATGGGGACAAGATTGTGAAGACCCGCATCGTCCAGTCCGATGGCGGGGTGGTTCAGCTCAACTACCTCATGCGCAATACAGGGGGCGCATGGAAAATCATCGACGTCTATCTCAATGGGACCATCAGCGAGCTCGCAAGCCGTCGCGCCGAATTTGGATCGATCCTCAAGTCAGGCGGCCCTAATGCGTTAGTGACCGCACTGACGAAGCAGGGCGATAAGCTTTTGGCTGGCGGCTGAAGATGAGCATACTCACCTTGGGGTTGAGGTGAGATTGAAGGGGGCGGGGAATTACATGAATGCGCCGGCGAGAGCGATAACGCCGCTGCTGGACAAGGTAGAGACGCCGGAGGACTTGCGCGCGCTGCCTGAGGCGGACCTCGCTCAGCTTGCTGCCGAGCTCAGGCAGGAAACGATCAACGCGGTGTCGGTCACCGGCGGCCATCTCGGCGCCGGGCTTGGCGTGGTCGAGCTTACCGTTGCGCTCCACTACCTATTCGACACGCCGCGCGACCGGCTGATTTGGGACGTCAGCCATCAAGCTTATCCGCACAAGATTTTGACGGGCCGTAGAGGTCAGATCCGCACGCTCCGCCAGCCTGGCGGACTTTCGGGGTTCACCCGGCGAGTGGAAAGCGAATACGACCCGTTCGGTGCCGCGCACTCCTCCACCTCGATCTCGGCCGGCCTCGGCATGGCCGTGGCCCGCGATCTAACGAGCGACACGAACCGGGTGATCTGCGTTATCGGCGACGGCGCCATGAGCGCGGGCATGGCCTATGAGGCGATCAATAATGCCGGCGCGCTCGATACGAGGCTGATCGTCATCCTCAACGACAACTGCATGTCGATTGCGCCGCCGACTGGCGCGCTCTCAGCCTATCTCACCCGCATCACCTCGAGCCGCTCCTATTTCTCCTGGCGCAAACTCGCCAAGAAATTTGCAAAACGGCTACCGACGCGTTGGGAGCGCCGCTTGGCGCGGCTTGAGAAATATTCCCGCCACGTCTGGCAAGGCGGGGCATGGTTCGAGGAATTGGGCTTCTATTATGTCGGCCCGATCGACGGGCATGATCTTAATCAGCTCTTGCCCGTGCTGCGTAACGTGCGTGACGCGGCCGAAGGGCCGATCCTCGTGCACGTGGTCACCCAGAAAGGCAAGGGCTATCCCCCGGCGGAAGCTTCAAGCGACAAATATCACGGCGTGAGCCCGTTCAATGTGGTGACAGGCGCCCAGGTTATGGCGCCTTCGAAGGCTCCGTCTTACACGCGGGTGTTCGCGGACAGCCTGATTGCCGAGGCGAAAAAGGACGAAAAGATCGTGGCTATCACTGCGGCAATGCCGGACGGCACCGGGCTTGATCGTTTCGCCAAGGAATTCCCGACGCGAACCTTCGACGTCGGCATCGCCGAGCAGCATGCCGTCACTTTCGCGGCGGGGCTCGCCTGCGAAGGCATGAAACCCTTTGCCGCGATCTATTCGACGTTCCTACAACGCGCCTACGACCAGGTCGTGCACGACGTGGCAATCCAGGGCCTGCCGGTGCGGTTCGCTCTCGATCGGGCAGGGCTCGTCGGCGCCGATGGACCGACTCACGCGGGCTCTTTCGATCTTGCCTATCTAGGATGTCTCCCCGGCTTCGTGGTCATGGCAGCGGCCGACGAGGCTGAATTGAGACACATGGTGGCGACCCAAGTCGCCATCGACGATTGCCCTTCGGCAGTGCGCTATCCCCGCGGCGAAGGCACCGGCGTCGAGCTGCCTGCGGAAGGCTCGGTGCTGCCGATCGGCAAGGGCCGGGTCCTGCGCGAAGGAACCTCGATCGCCATTCTTTCGCTCGGCGCCCGCTTGGCCGAAGCGTTGAAGGCAGCGGATCAGCTTGCGACCTTCGGCTTGCCTGCAACGGTCGCCGATGCCCGTTTCATGAAGCCGCTCGACCGCGATCTCATTCTCGATCTCGCGCGCGAGCATGAAGTGCTGATCACCGTTGAAGAAGGTGCGATCGGCGGGTTCGGCAGTCACGTGCTGCATGCGCTTGCCGATGCGCAACTGCTCGATGGCGGCCTCAAGGTCCGAACCATGGTTCTGCCTGACGTGTTCATCGATCATGGCCACCCGCATCAGATGTACGAGCTCGCCGGTCTGAATTGCGCGAGCATTGTAAGAACGGCGATGTTGGCGCTTGGCGAAGCTGAGGGACCGCAATTCAGAGTCCTCTCCGGCTTACCGGCGCAATCGGTTCACGGCTTCTAGCCGGCTCTATCCTTCAAGCGCTGCCCGAAACGAGAGAGGACGGAGGCCCAAGGCGTCCAGCCTCTCTTTCACGGCGGGGCTCACGAGCGCGCGGAACTCCTCCGCGCATTTATATGATGGCGGGAAATTATCGGGACCATCCCACCGGCGCGTCGCTGGGTGGCAATAGATTTCGGAAAGTCCCGGCGGTAGCTCTGCCATGAGCTTTATAAGCCGATCCTCGACCATGGCGCCGCTGTCATACAATCCGAACACATGATCGTTCGATTTTAGACCGGCAGCGGCAAGACCTCTGCGCAGGCGGCGTGTCTGTCCAAGATAAAAGAGCCAGCTCGTCAGGCGCCCAAGCAGACGGTCGCCACTCGCCTTGAACGAGGTCCTGAATGGTTCGAGTGGAACGCGCACTGGGGGCAGCCCATAGCGCGGCGCGAGCGCCGTGATCGCTTGCAGGACGACCGGATGCAGATGGAAATGCTGGTGACTATTGATGTGGTCCATGACCAGGCCGGTCTCGCCGAAGCGCTCGAATTGCGCGCCGATCTCGGCGCGAGCTTGACGCCGTAATTCTGGCAAGAAGAACAGCGCCGCGCCGAACCTGACGGGATCGATTGAGAATCGTCCGTCAGATCCGACGAGACCCGGCACCTTCTCGGGCGGCAAGACCGGGCGGCCCTCAAGCAGGGTGAGATGCAAACCCACGCCAAGAGCAGGCATGCCGCGCACCCGCAAGATTGCATCATCCGCAGCTGGGGCGCCGACCATCAGGCTTGCCGCCGAGAGAATTCCGTGACAATGCGCCTCCTCCACGGCCTCATTGACCGGAAGCGAGAGTCCGAAATCGTCGGCGGTGACGATCAGCCTCTTTGCTTCAGGCGGAGGCATGTGCGAGCGGCGATTGTGCGCGTTTGATTACCTCGCCTTAACAAAGTGAGGACCACGCGCGGTTAAGGATGGGTCTCCTTATAGATTTTCCATTGGTCTTTGCACCAGTGCTTGAACTCCTTGCGCGCCGCGCGATCGTCGGGAAACTTCGCCTTGGCGGCGTCAGCGCAACCACTGTGCTTATATTCTCTCGCACTTGACGGTACGGCCATGCCGGCCACCAGGCCGGCGACGACTAAAGCCAACACTCCGTTCTTCACCATGAAGCACATCCTCTTAGGTTCGTTGTCCTGACTCGCTGCTTTGGACCGTCAGTGGTGGCGAGCCTCGGGGAAACGGTCCAGCACTTTTTGAAAACTGTCTAGATGGCTCTGGTTGACGGATCGGCCGGCTTCGAGTCGCTCTCCGAACACGGCCGCGCCGGCGCCACCCATGAGCGCCGCCGGCTGCCCTTGTTTCGGCATCTGTCCTGGCCGGCCGGCCAAGATCTCGCGCAAGATTTGGCCGAAAATATCCCCGCCAGGAGCCTGAGTTTGACCCGGGCTAGAGCCACCTCTCTGTGCCGGGACGTCGATTTCGAAGGGTCCGACTACGACCGGCTTGACGCGGCCCTCGCGGACCGCTTTTTCGAGTTCGCGCAAGATCTGGCCGAGCATGTCGTCGCCAGGCATGGGTTGGCCGCCCGTGTCCGTCGGAGCCTGGGTCGGTTGCTCCCGCGGGATTTGATAGCCCGACCCAGGACCGATCCTCCCGCCGATATCGCCTCCGGAGCTCGGAGAGCTCGACGGCGCCGATGTCTTAGAGCTCGGCGCCGGACTAGCGGAGCTTGGCGATCCTGTCTTGAAAATCTCCCTCAAAATGTCGCCCAATCCGCCGCCGCTGCTCGCTTCCGGCGCAGGTTGGGGGGCTTGGGGCGCGGCCCTTCCTGACCCGCTACGCATCAGCCCTGAAATGATGATCCCAGCGAGCACCGGAAGCAGCTTCTTGAGCACTGATGACGTCACTCCCGAGAGTTGTTGTGCCTGATCGGCGACGGCGCGGCTTGCGTCGGGCGAGCCAAACATTGCGGCGAGAGCTTGGTTCCCAGCGGCGCGTCCCTGAGCACAGAAAGCGGCTTCAGGATCGTCATACATCGCGTACAGACCTGGCTGCGCCCCCATCAAGGCGAACAGATTGCCGAGGCCTTCAGGTGTGGCTGTGGATCGTTTCAAGCCCATGGAGAGAGCGGGGAGCAGCGCGGCAACCGCCGCCTGAGTCTGCTGCGGAGAAAGTCCGAGCTCGCGTCCGACCTCGGCAACACCTTCTCCTTGCTGAGCTTGTGCGAGCATCTCGTACAGATTCGCCATCGTTCGTACCCCCTACGATAAAGTCATCGTGCTGTTCCGCACCTTGCCTTCGAAGTTCACCCGCTCCAGCGCAGCAGCCTCGCTCTAGGCCTTCGTCAATGCGTCTAGCTTCGCTCGGATCGCATCCACGGTAGGCTTGAGGATGGAACCCACTCCCGGGATGGCGAGCGCCTTATCGAGTAGCTGATCGAGATTAGGCTTGATCGAGGCGAACAGGTCCGTCAGCGTCTTGCGGTTTTCGGGCGACAGCTGATTGAGCACGCCGGTCAACTGATCGAACTCTGACGATGCTTTCGTCAAACCTGGCATCGCGCTCTGCGCCGTGGCTTCGTCCTTGACGCCCTGGAGCGACGTATAGAGGTCATTGACTGCGGCGGTGGCAAGATCTCCCACGTCAACGTCGCCTGCCTTGATGCCCTTGAGCTTGGCGAACAGTCCGGCGTAAGGCGCTTCAGCCGGGGCTGTTGCCTGTCCCGCAATTGGTGGGTTTGTCGTCTCGGCAACTTGCTTGTGGCGTCCCTGCAAGAGGTGCCAAGCCAACGCCGCGAGCGCGAGCAGGACAAGCGCGCCGAGCAACCAAGGCCATATCGACGACGAGGATGTGGCGGGCGCGCGCGCTATGGGCCTCACTCTCGAAATGGTTGCCTCGCCGAGGATCCCGGTTTCGCTGAGATATTTCGAGAAGCCGGACGGCAACGCAGCGGCGACGTTGTTCTTTTGCGAGGTGAGCAGGTTGGCGAGACCTGCGGCATCGAGACCTTTGCCGCGCTGCTCTCTTCCAAGGACACCAAGGACCACTGGTCCAAGGATGCCCAGCAGATTTTTCGAGCTGCCTTCCCCAGTGCCCGCATATTGCCCGAGCGCGCCGGAGAGAGCCGATAGGGTCTTACCGCCCAGGAGCGACGTCAGGACGCTGCTGCCCTGGTCGATCAACGCCTTTTGCCCAGGCTCGCCAAGAGCGCTGGCTAGGCTCGAGAGCACGCCAGGCTCTTGCTTCCTCACCACCTCGTTCAGTTTGGCCGCGCCTTGCGGCGTGGAGACATACGAGATGAGTGAAGCGAGTAGCGCGGGTATGGCCGCGACGATCGCCTTTTGCGTCGATGTTTGATTGAGTCCGAGTGCCGAAGCGATGCGCGACACAAGTGCGGGGGAGAGGACTTCGGCGACTTCCGCTACGAGATTGGACGCCATGGAACTCTCCTTTTGCAAGGAGTGCTCCCCGAAAATTAAGTCTACCACAACTGACAGCCTCCTGGCGTTCAAATCTTGCTCCACCGGTTGCGGCACAACTGCGCGTCGACGCAAAGCATCCCGTTAGCGTCACACGTCTGACATTTGGAACAGCGGGAGGTTTACGGCGTTACTGATCGCCAGCCTTCATGGGGGCCAGATCGTGAAACGCTCGGCTCTGCTTTTCTTCATTGTCGGCAGTATCGTTGCGGGCCACGCTTATGCCGAGCCTGTCTCGACTCAACCCTTGACGCGGGTTGAGTGTGATAAGGCAGGCATGGCATGGAACGATAACGCTAATGTCTGTGGGCCAGCCACTGAAGGGGCCAAAACTCAATCTCAGGCCAACGCGCAAGAGCCGGCAGGTCAGCCTCTCACGCGAAGCGAATGCGATAAGGCCGGGATGACGTGGAACGACGGGACTAATGTGTGCGGCGAAAAGTCCGGCACTCAGGCCGCCTCGAAGACAATGAATCCGCCTCCCTCCATCATCCTCATCAATATCGACAAGACCAAACAGCGGATGACCGTGTTTTTGGACGGAGAGCAAAAATATGACTGGCCGGTCTCAACTGGTATGGCTGGGTACTCGACGCCCTCGGGGAACTACACTGCCCTTTCCATGAACGAGATCTGGTACAGCAAGGAATGGGACAATGCGCCCATGCCGCATGCCATCTTCTACATGAAGGACGGTCACGCGATCCACGGTAGCTACGAGGTGAAGCGGCTCGGCAAGCCGGCGTCGCATGGCTGCGTGCGAATCGCTCCGCAAAATGCCGCAACGCTCTACGCGCTAGTCGCGAAGACAGGGCTGGAAAATACGCAAGTGGTATTGGCCGGCACTTCTCCGGGCGGAGAGGGAAAAGTGGTGGCCAGCAGAGGCTCTGGGTCGCGCTATGCCCAGGCCGGGCGGCGCTCCAAGCCTGGGTATTATTATTTCAGGCCGGGCGACGTATTGGCCGAATCCGATGCTCCGCCACAAAGACGCGGCGGCTTTTTTAGGCGGTTGTTTGGCGGCAGACAGTAGCAAGCCAGCGAGGCTTAACGGTACTCCGCATCATTCCTCGCGAAGCGGCCAAAGAAGAACAGCCCGAAATTCCGGCGCTCGGCCCGGCGTTCCCATCGCCGGTCGAACTGCGCAAGCGCGACTTCGTCCGATCCGCGCACGGCAGGCTTAGGCGCCCGCACGCGTTTCTTTGCGCTTGGCAGCACCTTGGTCGGTGCGGGCTCTGAATAAGTCTTGGTGGCAGTCGGGCTTGTTGCCAGCGCAGTTTGCGTGACGGCCGGGCCAGACGTCGGCAGGAGGTTTTGCTCAAAAATCCATCCACCCGCGCCAGAGGCCGGATCGGTCACTTGCACCCAGCCGTTTTGCCGGTCGACCACCCGCAAGGCGGTTCCCGCCGGGTAGAAGAATAGAGCTGGCGATGAAACAGCGGCTTCACTGTGCACCTTCGCGGCGAGGGTGACCTTCACCCATTCCGCGGATGCTGGGGCTATGCCGCCATCTTGGGCGGAACTCGATGTTGCCTGAGACACAGGCACCCCGGCTTGCGCAGGAGCTTGGGCGCTCTCAGATGTGG
>JBKOUI010000068.1:0-17328 GCA_046723315.1 Pseudomonadota bacterium
GCTTGCGCGGGTAGGCGCGTCACGAGCCTTCCCCCGCGGGTTATAACCGCCAAGGGAGGAGATCATGGGCCAAGCGCAGGGCCAACCAGCCCGCAGCGCCCGCTGCATCGCACTGGTTGGCCCCTATCTAAGCGGAAAGACCACCCTTCTCGAAGCCATTTTGGCACGCACCGGCGCCATCACCCGCCAAGGAACGACCGCGGGCGGAAACACGCTCGGTGACTCTTCTGAGGAGGCCCGGCATCACGGCATGAGTGTCGAGCTCAACGTGGCGACCGTCGATTTTCTCGGCGACAGTTTCACCTTCCTCGATTGTCCGGGCTCGATCGAATTCCAAGCCGACGCCGCCCACGCGCTCACCGCCTGCGACGCCGCCGTCGTGGTATGCGAGCCCGACGAGAAGAAAGTGCCGGCGCTCCAGCTGATCCTCAAGCAGCTTGAAGATCGCGGCATTCCGCATTTTCTGTTCATCAATAAGATCGATAAGGCCGAGGCCCGCGTGCGCGACATCGTGCCGATGCTGCAGCCCGCCTCCACTAAGCCGCTGGTGCTCCGCCATCTCCCGATCTGGGAGAACGACATCGTCACCGGCTTCATCGACTTGGCGCTCGAGCGCGCCTATGTCTACCGCGAGCATGCGCCGAGTGAGGTGATCGCGATCCCCGACGATCTCGCGGCCCGCGAGAAAGAGGCGCGTTTTTCCATGCTCGAGAAGCTCGCGGACTATGACGACGAGCTGATGGAGCAGCTTCTCGAGGACGTTCCGCCGCCGCGCGATAAGGTGTTCGACGATCTTTCGAAGGAGCTGCACGAGGGACAGATTTGCCCGGTGCTGCTTGGCTCGGCCGAGACCAGCCACGGCATCTTCCGTCTGCTCAAGGCGTTGAGGCACGAAGTCCCTTTTGTCGGCACCACAGCTAGGCGCCTTGGCGTCGACAAGACGCTGTCATGCGCATTCGTGGCCAAGACCTTCCACACCGCACACGGCGGCAAGCTCTCGCTCGCCCGCATTCTCACCGGCGTTTTTGCCGATGGCACGACCGTCTATGGCGGGGCTGACGAAGAACGCATCTCGGGCATCTTCACCATGATGGGTCAGGAACCCGTGAAGCGCGGCGAGGCGAAACCCGGCGACACTATCGCCTTTGGCCGGCTCGACAGCGTCAAGACCGGCGACACGTTGTCAGAGGACAAGGCCAGCAAGGTCAAGATCGAGAGTGGCGCAGTCGCCCAGCCGGTGTTCGGCCTCGCCGTCGCGGCCAAGGAGAAGAAGGACGAGGTAAAGCTCACCGCGGCCATCGCCAAGATCATCGAGGAGGATCCTTCGATTTCGCTCAGCCATAGTCAGGACATGGGCGAGATGGTGCTGTGGGGTCAGGGCGAGATGCATCTGCGCGTCGCGCTCGAGCGCTTGACCCGCAAATACGGCATCGACGCTTCGACCAGGCCGCGCCAGATTCCCTATAAGGAGACGATCCGCAAGTCGGTCGAGGTACGCGGCCGTCATAAGAAGCAATCGGGCGGTCATGGCCAGTTCGGCGACGTGGTGGTCACCATCAAGCCGCGTCCGCGCGGCTCGGGCTTCGAGTTCACCGACGAGATCACCGGCGGCGTAGTGCCCAAGAACTACATTCCGAGCGTAGAGATCGGGGTACGCGATTTTCTCACCCACGGCCCGCTCGGTTTTCCCGTAGTCGACGTCGGGGTCTGCTTGATCGACGGCTCCTATCACTCGGTCGATTCGTCCGACATGGCATTCCGCCAGGCCGGACGCATCGCCATGAGCGAGGGCATGCCGCAATGCTCGCCGGTTCTGCTCGAGCCGGTGATGGCGGTCGAAATTGCGGTGCCGTCGGATGCCACGGCGAAGATCAACTCCATCGTGTCGTCACGGCGAGGTCAGATTCTCGGGTTCGACGCGCGGCCCGGCTGGCCCGGCTGGGATTTGGTCGAGGTGCATCTGCCAGAATCTGAGATCCAAAACCTCATCATTGACCTCAGATCAGCCACTGCCGGCGTAGGCACCTTCAATGCCAAGTTCGATCATCTTGCCGAGCTCACCGGCAAGGTGGCCGACCATGTGCTCGCCACCCATGGCGCCAAGGCTGCCTAGGCCATGTGCGACTTGCCCCGGCGTTCGAGGCCCGCTAGACGATTGTGCCGCTTATTCTCGTGACGACCATTAGACCGCCAGAGGTGTTCCCATGACGAAAATTCCCCCGCAGCTCGACATCCCAGAGACCCTTGCCGCAGGCCCTGGGCCTGGGAACACCGACCCGCGCGTGCTTGAGCGCTTCGCCAAGACCGGCGTGGCTGACCACATGCAGAAGGACGTACTGCGGGGCATGCTCGAGGCCAAGGAAATGCTGCGTGAGCTTTGGGGCACGAAGAACGTCTATACCTATGGCGTGGCGGGCACGGGCTTTTCAGGCCTCGATTGCGTTCTCTCGCTGATCCTGCCCGGTGACAAGGTGGTGACCTTCCCCAACGGTACCTTCTCGGGTATCGACAGCCTGACCATTCGGATGAAGGCCGCGACCGCCGAGGAACTAGCAGCCGACTCGCTCAATCCGAAGCCGAAGAGCGTTGTCACGATCGAAACGCCGCACGGCCAGTCGGTCACCGGCGAGATGGTCGACAAGGCACTTGCCCAGCATAAGCCGATGTGGGCCTTCATGGCTCATTGGGAGACCGGCTCGGGCCGCATCAACGACCTCAAAGGCTTCAACGACGCCTGCCTCAAGCACAATGTCATGGGTATCGTCGACGCAGTGTCCAGCCTCGGGGTTGCCGACTTCAGCATCGATGACTATTCAGGCGTGGTTGCCTGGGCCTCGTGTCCGCAGAAAGGCGTGCTCTCGCTCCCGCTCACCTATGCGCCGGTCAGCTTCACCGACAAGGCGATCGAGATGGTGAAAAAGCGCGGCTGCCGCACCTATGTGAACCACCCGATCCTCGACGCGCGACACTGGGGCATCATCGACGGCAAGGACACGGCAACGCCCGCCTACCACCAGACTCATTCCTGCTATGCGGTGGCGGCGTTCCACGAGGCGTTGCGCATCATTCTAGGCTACGGCCGACGGCGGAAGGCGTCAGACTACACCTATCACGAGAAAGCGCTCCGCCAGGCAGTCGAGGCCATGGGCTGTGACGTGACTTCCAACATGCCGAGCCTCGTCGTGCTCAACCTGCCCGGCAAGCTCAAGGGCAAGGAGAAGGAGCTGGTGCAAGGCGCCCGCGCCCAAGGCTTCGGCATCTGGCCCACTTTGTCAGAGCCGGTGCAGGTGCGTATCGGCATCTTGAACCAGCTTAGCCCGGAGCAGATCGGCGAAATCGTGAGCCGTTTCGCCGATGCAATGCTCTCGATGGGCGCCGAGTTCGACAAGCAGAAGGTTATGAACCAGCTCAAGTCGTATTACGCCAAAGCTGCGTGAGGCTTAACGCGCTGTTTACGATGGCGCCCGCACGAGTTGCGGGTGCCATCGTCTTTTGGGCTTGCTGCTAAATTTTGGCCACAACTGCCATTGAGAGTTAGCGGCAGTTCTGTCCCCCTCGCCGAGGGAAGCCGGGGGCTTAAGTATGCTCGACCTGTATCAGTTGTTGGGGATCAAGCGGGGGGCCACGCGGGCCGAAGTCCGCAAGGCGTACCGTCGTAAAGCCAAGACCTCACATCCAGACAGCGGAGGATCGGTCGAGCAGTTCAGCGCGCTCGCCACAGCGCATGAAGTCTTGTCGGACCCAAGGCGCCGGGAAAAATATGACACGACCGGCGAGATCGAGACGGCCAAACCGAACAATCTCGATGTTAGCGCCATCGAACTGATCGCGCAGAAGCTCGGTCTCATCATCCATGCCGAGCAGGACGTCACCTCGATGGATGTCGATGCCCTGATTCAGCAGGCCATCCGAGAAGACATCACGACGCGCAAATCGAACATCGTCGACCAGGAGCGGGCAATCAAACGTGTGGTGCGGCTGCGCGCTCGGGCGAGGCGCAAAGGGGAAGGCGATAATATGCTGGCGCGCGTGCTCGACTGGCACGAGCGCTCGACAGAGGACCTCATCAAGAAGAACGAAGAATCGGTCGCTGCGATGGAGCGGGCGCTGGAAATTCTTGAGGGTTATTCCTTCGCCGCCGAGGCGCCGCCACCGGCGCACGACGAAGTGTCTTCGGCCTTGTATGACACCATCCAGGCTCTCGACGAGTTGGCCGCGATCCTCAACGCTCAGCCAAAAGCCGCCGTCGGTTAAGCCCGATAGCCGGGAACCGGCGCAGCCAGAGATTGATTGAAAGAGGCGATAACCCTCCAGAGAACGGAGTCGCCCATGGCACAAGGCCGCTACAACGTCCTCTTTCTCTCCAACCGCAACACCACACGAAGCATTTTAGCTGAGGCTGTTATGAACCGCGTCGGTGGGAAGAATTTCAAAGGCTTCAGCGCCGGGATGCATCCGGCCAGAGAGCTCGACCCGTTAGTGCCGGAGATTCTTAAGCTCGCGCGCTATCCCACGGATGGTCTCCGTCCGAAACCCTGGCAGGATTTCGCCCGAGCCGACGCTCCTCCGCTCGATTTCGTTTTCACGCTGTGCGATCCGGATACGGGCGAGGCCGTGCCGCATTGGCCCGGCCGGCCCGTCACAGCCGATTGGCGCTATCCCGACCCGGTAAAGTTGAAATGCGAGGACTGGGAGAGGCGTAAAGAGCTCGGCGCAATGCTTGCGGGGCTCGAGCGTCAGCTCAGGGCTTTCATTCAGCTCCCGTTCCGTTCCCTTGATGACATCAGTCTGCGGGACCACCTGCGCGAGCTTGGTCAGGGGGCTGAGGCCTTCAGCCCTCAGGAGCGGGCGGAGAGCGTCGCGTGAGGCGGAGAAGCAGCCTCAGCGCGAGCCATACGAACACCACGACCAGCAGCAAGGCGATAAGCGGCGCCGCAAGCGCGAGCAGTGACACGCCAAGCGAACCGCCGAGCTCACCGGTGGCAAGGACGGGATTCCCGACTCCCGCAGTGAACGCCGTCGATTTCGCCCTGAGCAGCGCGGTCACGCTTTGCATCACGCCGGCGATGCCGCCGCCGGCAATGACCGCGGTCGCCCACTTTACCGTCGGCGGCAGATCCGTGATGACGGCGGCCGAGACCACCGTCCCGGCCACGAGCGCCGCGGGCGTGGCAAGCGCGTCGAGCAGGTTATCGACGCCGGGAATATAGTAGGCGAGAATCTCAGCGAGAGCCGCGACGCCGAGCAGGATCAGCGCTGGCGGAGTCCCGAGCCAGGCAAAGCTGTCGGCGAGCGGTAGATGGCCGGTATAGGCGGCGATGCTCACCACGAGCAGCGGTAGGAACACACGGAGACCGGTCGCGGCGGCAAGCCCGATGCCGAGGGCGACCGAGACGGCAATGTCGAAGTCCGACATCAAGTTTTCCTATGCGCCGATCCCACCTGCATGACAGTCTAACCCTACCGGCCTCGTACCCCATTCTGGTGCTTGTAAGAAGGCCGAGAATCAGCGAAAGAACATAACAGGAACTTGGCTCAACCACCCGCGTTCGGAGCGGCGAAGCGAGGCCATCGATGGCGAGGACAGCGACCGAGCGAATGCATGCGCATGTCACAGTTGGTGTCGCCCCTGTCACGCGGCAGACGCCTTCTCGTGTGGTCTTCTGCGCGTTGGATGGACCGGTAAGGGTGCTGATCGAGGCGGATAGCGAGGATGACGTGCGCTATCTTTGCCGCGAGATGAACTTCGAGTTCATCTGCGTCTGCCGCTAGGTCAGGGAGCCCGCCGTCGCTCAGGACTTGCCGCGGTGAGATTTGCCGCGTGCGCCGACGCTTTCTTTGAGCGCCGCCTTGAGACCAACCGGTTGGCGGTGCTTTTTCAGAAGGTCCTTGAAGGCTTCGTCGGCCAGCTCCTGGAATGTCTTGTCCTGCTCACTCGCGACCGCGTCGATCGCCTGCCACGTCTCGTCGTCGAATTGCACGCGTTTCCCCGGCATGACCGATCCTGCTGATGCCGCACCAATATTTGGCCCTCAGCACCGCTCGCGTCAAAGGCCGAACCAGCGCCAAGTTGTCCACACCGGGCCTTGGAACTCTTGAGGGGCGAGAAGATTAATTCGGTAGAAAGGTTTGCAGGGCACTGCTCATGCGCGCAGATCCTCATGAATGCCGTGAACACGCCGACCGCTGCCGCGACTTGGCGCGTACCGCGACCACAGCCGAGGCGCGGGCATCTTATCTTGAGACGGCCCAAGCCTGGGAGCAGCTCGCGGCGGAAATCGAAGGCGCCGAGGTCTTCATTAGAACCATGGCCGAAATCGTCGGGAGTAGCGAGACCGAGCAACCGGGACAGCCGGGGCGGGCGGAGCCGGAAGCGGCATAGGCCACGCGGCTAATCGCTTCCGTCGTTCTCGCGCGGATGGGATAGGCGCCAATCTGACGGCCTCTCGAAGCTGCCGCGCCAGATGCCGCGTTTGCCGCTCTGCGCTTCAACCTCAGCCTCGTGATAGGGATTACCGGCGGCGCCGCCGAGGTCAATGGCGTAACCCTGCCTCACCATGGCGTCACCGAGATCGGGTACGCCCTCGGCGCTGCACACTGCTACGTTGCGGCCGAACCGGTCCTTGTCCCGCACCGTGCAATTCACGTTGCCGCCCTTGAGCAAGGTGGTGAGCCGCGCCTTGGCCGCGCGCCCGCACGCCCAGGACTTGCCATTCCCCTCCTTGCAGGTCTGATGCAGTTCTGGTGCGTCTATGCCGAAGATGCGGTACTCGGACCCGTCGCCCGCCCGAAGCGTATCGCCGTCGATCGAGACGATCTTCACGCCAGGCCCAAAGGGCAGCGGCTTATAGCTACAATAATGCTCAATCAGGAGAGCGAGAACGATGAGGATGACGACGGCGGCGATCTTGCCGAGCCCTTGCGCCAGTGTCTTCGACGACATCTCGCCGCCGTCGGTGTCAGTCGCCTCTCTTCGGCGCCGTGGAGCTTTGTCGCCATGATTGGTCATGCTTGCGCCCGCTCGATTCCGGCGCGGATGAAGTCGGCTGCTTCGGTAGGCTCGGCCCAGCGCAGCAGCTTCACCCATTTGCCTTGCTCGAGATCCTTGTAGTGCTGGAAGAAGTGGCCGATCTGCTCGACGAGAATCTCGGGCAAATCGCGATAAGTGCCGACGCGCTTATAGAAAGGATGAAGCTCGTCGATCGGCACGGCGATGATCTTCTCGTCGATGCCCTTCTCGTCTTCCATCAGCAAGGCGCCTATCGGCCGCGCGCGTACGACAGCGCCAGGCGCGACCGGAGTGGGTGCAATCACCATGCAATCGACCGGGTCGCCGTCCTCTGACAGGGTGTGCGGAATGAACCCGTAGTTTGCGGGATAGAACATGGCGGTGTGCAGGAAGCGGTCGACGAACATCGCGCCCGATTTCTTGTCGACCTCATATTTGACTGGCGCGCCGCCCTGCGGGATCTCGATGACCACGTTGACTTCGTGCGGCGGATTTTCACCGACAGCGATGCTTGAGAGATCCATAGGCCGATTCCCTGCCGTTTGGGGGGCGCAGCTTATCCCATCGCTGGCGAACCCGCGAAATGGGAGTGGAGAACCGAATTACCGCGGGAACTGGCTCGCGACCCGGACGTTGTGCACCGCGAAATCGAAGACAACAACCAAAAGACGGAGATGAGCCATGAGGGAACACCGCAATTCCATTACGTGCACGGTTGCAACCGCAAACGGGTTCGCCATGCCATATCGCGCGCGGCCAGTGCCGCCGCTCGAGAAGATCCCTGCTCCCAAGAAGGCCAAGAAGGCGCCAGGTCGAGGCCCGGTAAGAGCATCTGCGGCTGAAGCGGCAGTGAGGCGTCGGGACAGGTCGCCAGATTCCGATACGCTGTGATCGTCACTCTTGGGCGAGGCTCGCCCGCAAGCTCGCGATGGCGCGCAACTGCTCCTCGCCAAGCGTTGGGAATTTGGGATCGATCGCCTCGACCCGTTCGATGATGGCAGAGGCAATGATGAGGCGGGTGAACCATTTGTGGTCCGCCGGCACGACGTACCACGGCGTATGCTCGGTCGCTGTCGCGCCGATCATATCCTCGTAAGCCGTCATGTATTGGTCCCAGAGCTTGCGCTCGCCGATGTCGCCGGCGTTGAACTTCCATTGCTTGGCAGGGTCGTCGATACGTTGAAGCAGACGCTTCTGCTGCTCTTTTCTGGAGACGTTGAGAAAGAATTTGAGGGTCGCGGTGCCGTTGCGTGTGAGATGGCGCTCGAACGCGTTGATGTCCTCGTAGCGCTCCTTCCAGATGTTCTTGGTAACGAGCTTGGGCGGCAATCCTTGATGCTCGAGCAAGTCCTTGTGCACGCGCGTCACGAGGACCTCTTCGTAATAGGAGCGGTTGAAAATGCCGATATGGCCGCGCCTTGGCAGCACGACGGCCGCGCGCCAGAGGAAATCGTGGTCGAGCTCAAGCTGGCTCGGTGCCTTGAACGGGTGCACCTCGCAGCCCTGCGGATTGACGCCCGACATCACGTGCTCGATGACGCCGTCCTTTCCTGCCGCATCGAGCCCTTGGAGAACGATGAGGACGGCCCATTGATGTTCGGCGTAGAGTCGCTCCTGCAGCTCGCCGAGCCGCTCGGCGCTTTGGACGAGCAGCGCCCTTGCTGACGTCTTGTCCAATCCGCAGTGATCGCCGGGATCGAAATTTGCAAGCTTGAAGCCTGTGCCGTCCTTGATGCGGTAGCGCTTGATGAGGTCGGACTGACTCAACCTTCACTTTCCATCGATCTGTCTGCCAACGATAGCGATGGTCTGCTGATAGACACCCGCGGCGTTCCAACCCTGAATCGCCGCGAAATTGGGCTCGCCGGGTTGATAGCCCGCGCCTCTGATCCAACCGTGGCCCTTCAGAAAATTGGCGGTCGAGGCCAGCGCATCGGCTTTGGTGTTGAGGTTGACCACGCCGTTGCCGTCGCCATCGACCCCATAAAGAAGGATGGACTTGGGCAAGAACTGAGTCTGCCCGACCTCGCCGTGCATGGCGCCGCGCGTGCCGGAGCTAAGCACGCCGCGATCCACTAGCTGCAACGCCGCATAGAGCTGATCTGTGAAATATTCGGGCCGGCGGCAGTCATAAGCGAGGGTGGCGACCGCCGAAATCGTCGGCTGATTGCCCATGAAGCTGCCAAAGCCGGTCTCCATCCCCCAGATGGTGATCAGCGGCCCGGGCGGCACGCCGAAACGTTTCTCGATCGAATTGAACAGGGCGGCGTTGGCAGCTTTCAGCGATCTGCCTTTGGCCGCGATGGCAGAGGCGCCACGCTTGGCCATGAAGTCTCCGAGCGACAACTTGAAACTATGTTGTCCACGGTCCGCCCTGATTGTGCCAACCGAGTAGTTCGTCGTCATCAACGCCGAGATGGCCTTGGGTCCTACACCTCTGGCTTGAGCCTCGTTGGCGAAAACCGTCTTCCAGGATTCGAACGCGCCACCGTTATTGCCGCATGGCGCGGCCATGGCGGCGCCTGCCATCAGCACGAGTGCCGCGGCGACGGCCGCCTTGCCGAACTGTCTGTACACCATCGATACCGCGCCCCGAATTTCGGCGTCGCAAGGAGCGCCGAACCGCCAAAGATGCGCCATCCTAGTTTGGCCCGCGGGGAAGTTCCACTGCGTCATTCCCGGGCCTTGCAACTTCAGGCAGAAGCGGGGATTGGGCGCTTTTCAGGCGGGCACTCTGGATCAGCCCTTTTTCTGTAAATCGCGCATGGCATCGGTCATCAGCCAGGCGAGTTGCTGAGCCTGCAGCCCAAAGGTCTGCATCTGGGTTTGCGCGTAGCGGCTCTGAAGGGTCAGCACCTCCTGCACATCGTTGGCGCGGGCGAGGTCGCTCGCCAAGGCAAAGGAGCGCTCGGCGTTCTCCTTGGCGAAGGCGATAGCCTTGTCTTGCACTGCCTTGAATCCCACCGTCTGAGCGCCCGGCGGGGATTGCTGCCAGGCATTCATGGCCTGGGTGAGGAAATCCATGAATTGCCCATAGGCGGCGCGTGCTTGCTCGACGTTCTTCTCCGCCATCTCCCGCAGTTGCGGCGGGATCTCAAAGGAAGACTTCTCGGCCATGGCGTCCCTCCCTATCAGCCGGCTCTAGCCGCCAATTCGCTCCAATTAGCCCTAGCGTAAAGCATTTTGGGCGCCCTGCGGGGGAGAAAGAGCGCGGCTATTCCGCCGCCTCGGCGAGAGTATCGAGACCGGCGAGGTATTTCTCGGCATCGAGTGCCGCCATGCAGCCGAGCCCCGCTGCGGTCACTGCCTGGCGATAGACGTCGTCAGCGACGTCGCCCGCCGCGAACACGCCAGGCACGGACGTCTCAGTCGAGCGTGGCGCGGTGATGATGTAGCCCGACGGCTTCATGTCGAGCTGACCCTTAAACAGCTCGCTCTGTGGTGTGTGACCAATAGCAATAAAGATGCCATCGATTGGCAGCGTAATCATCTCGCCGGTGAGAGTACTATTGAGCTCGGCGCCGGTCACGGTGCGCGGATCGTCATGGCCGAGCACGCGATGAAGCTCGGTGTTCCACATCACGTCGATCTTCTTGTTTGCGAAGAGTCGCTCCTGAAGAATCTTCTCGGCGCGGAGCACACCGCGGCGATGCACGAGCAGCACGTGGTCGGCGATATTGGCGAGAAAGATCGCTTCCTCGACTGCAGTATTGCCACCACCGACCACGATCACTTTCTTGCCGCGATAGAAAAAGCCGTCGCAGGTGGCGCAGGCCGAGACGCCATATCCCCTGAAGCGCTCCTCGGAGGGAAGCCCGAGCCAGCGGGCTTGTGCCCCGGTGGCGATGATCAGGGCGTCGGCGGTGTACTCGGTGTGGCTGTCGCCTCTGAGCCAGAACGGGCGCCGCTTGAGGTCGACCTCGACGATGTGGTCGCGGATGATCTCGGTGCCAACATGCTCGGCTTGCACCCGCATCTGGTCCATGAGCCAGGGGCCTTGAATCACGTCGGGGAAGCCTGGGTAATTCTCCACGTCGGTGGTGACAGTCATCTGGCCACCGGGCTGGATGCCATCGATGAGCAGCGGCTTGAGTATGGCGCGCGCGGCATAGATGCCTGCCGTGTAGCCGGCAGGGCCTGAGCCGATGATGATCACCTTGGCGTAACGGGAAGCCATTAAGTCCTTCACATTTTTGCGCTGATCTGCCTGCGAAATGCGGTCTTAACAAGTAGGGTGTCGACAACCGATACGCAACGGGTTTCAAGGAGCGTCAATGAAATACACAAGGCTTGGTAACACGGGATTGATCGTGTCGCGGCTCGCGCTCGGCACGATGACCTTCGGCGTGGACCCCCAGTATCCGAACAGTCTTTAAGGTCAAAAAAGAGGACGCGCAAAACATTCTCGGGCGCTCGCTCGAAGCGGGAATCAATTTCCTCGATACCGCCGACATGTATGCCTCGGGACAATCGGAACTGATTCTAGGAGAGCTTCTCGGCAAGCGGCGACCGGACGTGGTGATCGCCACGAAGGTCGGCTTTCGCGGAGGCGACGCCATTACCCATGCCGGCCTTTCGCGCGGGCACATTGTTTCCGGCTGCGAGGGAAGTCTGAGGCGGCTCGGTACGGATTACATCGACCTCTACATCTTGCATAAGGAAGATCCCTTTACGCCCCTCGATGAGATGCTCCGAGCGATCGACGATCTCGTGCGCGCCGGCAAAGTCCGTTATGTCGGCTTTTCTAACTGGTCGGCATGGCGCGCGGCACTCGTCTGGCAGCTGCAGACCTGGAGCTTTCGCCGGCGGAGATAGACGAGCTCGATTCGCTGACGCGGCCGGAAGCGCTGTATCCCACCTGGTTTAGCGAGCGGATGTTGGATCAAGTGCAGCGTGAGGCAAAACTTGAGCCTGCGCGTAGGTAGCCCGTTCAGATCGAACGGGACTCAAGCTGGATCGCTTTACGAATGGCAGAAGCGACCACCTCGGTGTCGTTGATCGGCGTGTAGCTCCAGCTCTCGAGCTTGCCTTCGAAGGGGCGAGTCGCGCCGCGCTCCTGCATCAAAGCATGGAAGCGGGCGAGCCTGCGCGACTTGCCCTTGAGAGCCTGTACGTAGACCGGCTTGCCGGTGCCGGCTGCCTCGGTGACCATGTTGACGGAGTCCTCGGTCGCCACAATAGCGTCGGCAAGAGCGAGGAAGGCGAAGTAAGGATTTTCGTCGATGCCGTCCCACACGATGTGCGGCACGTCTTTGATGGGGGCCGACAGCGCGGCCAGCGAATCGGGGCGTGTGCGGCGCGACGGCGTGACCAGCAACGAGCCGCCATGCTCACGGGCGAGCGCGGCAAGCTCGGCGCCAAGCCTTGTCGCAATGTCGGGCGGAAAACTGAAGGCCGCACTCTCTCCGCCGAGTAACACCGCAATGCGGGGATGGGGCATGGGATCGACGCGCGGCGCGAAGCGCTTCGCTGCTTCGGCGAGGCGCGCGTGAGTGACGCTGTGCACGGCGCCGAATGTGGTAACGACGTTGGATCCCTGAAAATCGTCGTGCACCGGCGCGGCCACGAGATCGAACAGCTGCGCCGGCACTTTCGGATTCTGGATGTGGAGGCCGAAGGCGCCGCTCACGCGTTTGACCGCAAGTGCGATGGGGACGCTGCGCCGGCCGATGGATATGACGAGCCGCGGCCAGGGAGGCTGGAGCGGCTCATTGGAGTGGACCGCGCGGAGGAGGCGAGAGGGCGGCACGTAGATCTGCAGTCGCGCCGGCAGGAGCCGCATGGCGCCCTTGATCCGCACACGCTTGAGACTGAAGGGCAGCCCGACCGCCTCGGCCACCGCGATGCCCTGCGCCTCCATGCCGACCGAGCCATCGGTGACGATCCAGGTCTTCTCGGCCCTGGCCTTACGGCTTGCGGCAATCAGCGCCTCGGCGCCCGCTGCGGGCCTTTGCGAGATGGGAGGCTCGGAGGGTGCAGCCCCGTGCTCGCTAAATTTTCCGGAACGTGTCACGCTCAATTTCTTTTCGATTCTTTTGACTAACGGACTTAAAATTGCGCGCGCGACGCCCCGACTAGAGAAGCCCCGGCGTTCGCCTTCTAGCCCGCGATCCTGTCATCGTCCAGGGAGCAGCCAAAAATGCGTTCAGCACGCCTCGATGCGACCGACTGGCGAATCCTGCGCGAGCTCCAGGCCGACGGGCGCATCACCAATGTCGATCTCGCGCGCAAGGTAGGCATCTCGGCACCGCCATGCTTGCGGCGGGTGCGCGCGCTGGAGGAAGCCGGCATCATCAAGGGCTTCACCGCAATCCTAAACGACAGGGCTCTCGGCTTCGACGTCGCGGCCTTCGCCATGATCAGGCTGCATAGCCAGGCGGAGGCAGACCTCATTGCCTTCGAGGAGCGTGCCCGCGCTTCTTCCATTGTACGCGATTGCTACATGCTTTCGGGCGAGATCGATTTCCTCCTGAAATGCGTGGCGCCCGACTTGAGCGCCTTCCAGGATTTCATCATCCACGAGCTGACGGCGGCGCCCAACGTGGCGAGTGTAAAGACGTCGCTGGTCATCAGGGCGTCGAAACATGCTGAAGGCGTACCGGTGGAGCTTGCCGGGGATAAAGCTCAGCCCCGATCGCTTGAGCGGGCGCGCAGCTAAGGGCTCGTGCTCATTAGCCGGACCCTGGCTCGGCGGCGCAGATCGCCCAGGCCCCATAGCCAACGACGCGGCTGCGATCCCCGCTGGTTTCTCCGGAATTGCGCAGGTCGAGGCGCTTGATAGTCCACCCACTCGCGTGTCCGGTGCAGAGCGCGCCATTAAGCGCGGAAAAGCCGCAAGCATCGTACGGGCCAAGCGTTGCGTAGTCGAGCCGCTCGATGGCGGCGGCTGTTGCCGCGTCGCGCGCTTTGGCTGCTGCATCGTCGAGATAATGGGAAAGATCGGTACTCACTACGAGCAGAGTGTGCCGGTCCATTATAGTACCGATAATGACCGCGATTTGTTGCGGCGAGGCCTCGCCGACAAGAAGAGGGATGAGCGTGAAATCGCCGAGCATCATCTGCAGAAACGGCAGCTCGACCTCGAGCGAATGCTCCGGCGCGTGTGCCTTGTCGTCGATGCTGACAAGACGGTCATCGAGAAGCGAGGCCACCATATCGGTATCGAGTGGGACATCGCCGAGGGGCGTAGCGAACGCCTTTGCCGAGGATGCCGCGATCCCGCTCACTGGAAGATAGTGCGGCGGTCCGACCAGCAGCACCCGTGTGTAGCCATGCCCCGCGGCTGCGACCTCAGCGAAGGCGCTCGCGGCGACCGGTCCTGAATAGACATAGCCGGCGTGAGGAGCGATGACGCCAAGGAGGCCCCGTCGGGCCGAAAGTCTCGGCTGTGACAGCAGGGCATCGACGGTCGCCCTAAGCTCATTCTTTGCACGCGGATAGAAGCTCCCGGCCACGGCCGGCGGCCTGACATTCAGGCGTGGTTTCGGTGCGAACATGACAATATTGACTCCGGCACCAACCAGCCCATGTTCTTAGCATGGAGAACGTGGATTTCAGCACTTCAGTGCCCGGCCGGTATTGGCATGCGCTCGCCGATGGGCGCATCCAATGCGACCTATGCCCACGAGAATGCAAATTGCATGAAGGGCAGAGGGGGCTTTGCTTCGTGCGAGCCCGCGAAGGCCATGGGATGGTGCTGACCACCTATGGCAGGTCGTCGGGCTTTTGCCTCGATCCCATTGAGAAGAAGCCCCTCAACCACTTCCTGCCGGGCACGTCGGTTCTCTCTTTCGGCACCGCGGGCTGCAATCTCACCTGCAAGTTCTGCCAGAACTGGGACATCTCCAAAGCCCGCGCCGACGACCGGCTTCAGCAGCAGGCTTCGCCCGAGGCAATCGCGCAAGCCGCTGTGAGAAGCGGCGCCCGCTCGGTGGCCTTCACCTATAACGACCCGGTGATCTTCCTCGAATATGCGGTCGACGTCGCCGCCGCGTGCCGCGAGCTTGGGGTGAAAACCGTGGCGGTGACGGCGGGATATATCGGCGAGGCTGCGCGCCCGGAATTCTTTACCGCCATGGATGCCGCCAACATCGACCTCAAGGGCTTCACCGAGAATTTCTACCGCAAGCTCTGCACCGGCTCGCTCGATTCCGTGCTCGATACGCTCTGCTACGTGAAGCATGAGACCAGGACTTGGCTCGAGATCACCACCCTGCTCATTCCTGGAGAAAACGACTCCTCTCAAGAGGTGAGCGCCCTGAGCGAATGGGTCATGGAAAAACTTGGGTCCGACGCACCGCTTCACTTCACGGCGTTTCATCCGGACTGGAAGATGCAAAACACGCCACCCACCCCGCCTGCAACATTGAGGCGGGCCCGCGAGATTGCGAGAGGGATGGGGCTACGTTATGTCTACACCGGCAATATCCACGATGAAACCGGGCAAAGCACCTATTGCCATGCGTGCGGCTCACGCCTGATCGGGCGTGATTGGTACACGATCACGGCATGGGGCCTTGATGCGAACGGCTCCTGCGCGTCCTGTGGCGCGTCATGCCCGGGCTCGTTCGAGGCCGCGCCGGGCAGATGGGGTGCGCGCCGCGCACCCCTCGTCATCGCCGCAGCATGAGCGAAACCGCGTTTGCCAATCCGATCCTCGTCGAAGCGACGCGGGGGCCGAACGTCGAGAGCCGCCATTCCGGCGCGATCGCCATCTCCGACATGGACGGGAATTTGCTGCTCGCGCTTGGTGACGTGGAGCACCCGACCTATCCGCGCTCGGCCGTCAAGGCGATGCAGGCCATTCCGCTGATCGAGAGTGGGGCGGCCGATGCATTTGGACTTGATGACGATGAGCTTGCGGTGGCTTGTTCCTCTCACAGCGGCGATGCCGTCCATCTCGCAGCAGTGCGGAGCTTGCTTGCCAAGGCAGGGCTCGACGAGAGCTATCTGGCCTGTGGGGCGCACTGGCCGGTGAGTGAAGAGACTGCGCGTGCGCTTGTGCGCGCAGGGCGGCGCCCGCAACCGATCCACAATAATTGCTCTGGCAAGCACGCCGGCATGCTCGCCGCTACGGTCAGGCTTGGCTTGGAGCCGCGCGGCTATGAGCGGCCCGAGCATCCATTGCAGGTCATGATTGCGCGCATCATTTCAGAGACTTGCGGTGTAGAGCTCGACCGCACCCGCATGGGCGTCGATGGCTGCTCGGTCCCGACTTGGGCGCTTCCGCTTGGCGCATTGGCGCGCGGCTTTGCACGTCTTGGCGCAGGCGTGGGACTTGCGCCAGAGCGCGCAAGCGCCACGCAGCGACTCGTTTCTGCCTGCTTCGCTTCGCCAGTTCTCGTCGCGGGGGAGGGGCGGTTGGACACGATAGTGATGGCAGCGCTTGCGCCTGCCATCTTCGTGAAAGGTGGCGCCGAAGGCGTGCATTGTGCTGCTTTACCTGCGCTTCGACTCGGGATTGCCGTGAAGATAGACGACGGCGCCAAACGCGCGGCTGAGCGTGCGCTAAGCGAAGTTCTGGCCGCACTCGTCCCGGAGTCGCGGCATGTTCTTGCCGCACAGCTGGATGGCGAAGTGCTCAACTGGCGCGGGATTAGTGTCGGCCGCGTAGTCGTAAGCGAGACTCTGGCGCAACCCGCGGCCGCGCTGAGCGCTTCGCCACAACGTCGCGCACATGCGCGATAAGCCGCTAGACCTTTTTCGGCCACAATACTCGCCAAATTCGCCCGGGACTTTGAGGGGAGAGGAATCATGAATTCGACGAAAGCTATCCGCTTGAAACTCGCTTCACTTGTGGCGGTCGGCGCCTTGGCGGCAATTCGGATAACCGGGGCCGGTGAGGCCGCAATGGCGCAGACGCCGCCAACCGGCCAGCTCAAATGCCACGTTGATGCAGGGATGAGCTTCATCGTCGGCTCGAGTCGTCAGGTGGATTGCGCCTACATGCCGGCAGGCGGTGGAATGCCTGAACATTATCTCGGCCGGATCAACAAGGTCGGTGTCGATCTCGGCTGGGAAAAGGGAGGCATGCTTGTCTGGGATGTTCTCTCTCCGGCGCTCGCCAGCGGGCCTGGCGCGCTTGCCGGGAACTATATCGGCGCCTCGGCTGATGTGGTCGCCGGTGTCGATGCTGGGGCCAATGCGCTGGTCGGCGGCAATAAGATTGGGCTGAACCCGATCAGCGTGAGCGGCGATATCGGCATCAATCTCGCCGCAGGCATCGCCGATCTCGATCTCAACTACGCCGGCTAAAAGGCAAGGATCACGCCGGAGGGCGGCGGGGTTGCCTAAGGCTTTCCCGCACGCCCTCCTTCGCG
>JBKOUI010000337.1:0-7480 GCA_046723315.1 Pseudomonadota bacterium
TCGTTGATCAACTTCGCGCACAGACGGGACTGCTGAACGTACGTATACGTCTCTGGTCTATTGTCGCCCCAGACGAACTGGATCTTCTTGAGCTTTGCCAGCTTGTTGAAGTCCTCCTGAGGAATGCCGACAGGTCCGAAGGCGCAGGCATTGCCGGATAAGTTGCACAGGTTCGGTGGACTCTCTGGATTCCCAATCGGGAACACGTATCCGATGCTTTCGTAGGCGACGATGCCCGCGATGTTGTTCTTCGTGGCCTTGCTGGTCGTCACCATGGCGCGAAGCCCACCCGCGGAGTTGGTGAGGTACACGATCTGGTCGCCGAGCCTGCCGGAGTCGGCGGCGACGGCTGCCGCGTCCGTCTGAAGTGCGATGTTGGATCCGAGGTCGAACTCAAGATAGCGTGAGCGGGTCGCGTCCAGCCAAGCTTGCTCGTTGTCGGTCGGGAACTGCGAGGGCGACCACCATTCAAATGCTGTCGGGGTTAGCCCGGCGGGTGCCGCGGGGCCAAGATTCCACGCGGTAAAATTGCCCTGGTCGCTGCTGTTGTTTGGCGTGTAGGTGTACGATGCGCAGCCCCAGTTGGCGCGGCCAACCCGCGGGCCGTCCCACAGGTACACGGGGTAACGGCGGCGCAGGAACATGTCCTTAAAACCTTCGCCACCATCCCAGCGGTTCTGCCACACCTGCGTACTCGAGCTGTGCCACATGACGAGGCTCGTCCTGCGCGGGTTTACCGGCAAGAAATACTCCATATACCCGTAGTCGCAGGACAGCGACCGATTGGGGTTATTGGGGTTGATTTGGGTTTTGCCACCGATTACGAACCCGCCCGAGCTGTCGAGTATGATCGGGTCTCTTGCTTTCGACCCCGTGTCCTGAGCCAGTGTGCCACTGCTAGTCGCAGCGATAAGCACAAAAGCGGTCAGCGCGCTAAAGCGTCGTGGTTGAGTCATTTTGGTGTCTCCCTCTTGCGTGACTATGCAGCTTGTCACGCTGCTTTTTGTCACTGAGAGAAAAGACAAGTCTTCCGGATAGGTGCCACATTGTTAAATTCTTGCCACGCAACAGCCCTCGAGGAATCCTTCCTATGAATCCTTCGGCTGAGCCCTTACGGCGCGCGTCAGCAGGCGCGCTCTGCGAATATCACCGTGGCGGTGGTCGGCGCTTGACGCGGCCTAAGCGAAGTCACCGTCTGGGGTCGGCTCACTCTCGATCACGCGCAAACGCCTGACCGTCAGGTCCTCGATTTCGACCTCGCCGAGATGAAGCCTTCGCATTTCGGCGCTGCGCACGACCATGCGGCCGATGGCGACCGCTCCAATGGCAAGGACGCCGAGAGCGAGAGCGGCGACCGCAAGCTGACCAATGGCAAAGGCGCCCGTGGCCAATGCTCCTGAGGCCACTGCCGGCACCTTCACCGGCGGCAGCTCAAGATAATCGTACCGTCGGAGTCGTGTGCGATCAGAGGAATTTGGTGGAGCCAGGCGGGATCGAACCGCCGACCTCGTGAATGCCATTCACGCGCTCTCCCAACTGAGCTATGGCCCCTTCGTCGAAAATCGGGAACCAGAGCCTAGATTGGCTCGGCTCGATTTCTGACACTTGAATTAGGCTTGCGATCTCCGAGGTTCAAGCAAAATGCACGCTACCGAAGCATGGCCGGAAGTCCTTCCGATTTCCGGCTTCCGATTGCTAGCTTCGGAGAGTTAGCTTTCCTCGTTCTTGTCGCCGCCGACGATGCCTGACACGTCGGCCTCGCCCTCCTCCTCTTCTTCCAGGAAGGCATTCTCGTCATCTCCTGCGGGGATCTCGGCTCCGTCTTCGCCGAGATCGACGATCTCCTCGTCCTCCTCAGCGGGAACGTCGGTGGTTCCCTCCTCGGCATCTTCAAGACTGATGATCTCGGGTCCCGCGAGCACGGGCGCGTCGGCCTCCCGCTCCTCGACGACCTTCCTTGTCTCGACTGGCTGGGCGCGTTCGCCGCGGCGCGTGGGCGGCGGCGTCACTTGATAGACGGATTGGCATACGGGACAGACGATCGGCGTACGATTCAAGTCGTAAAACCGCGCCCCACAGCTCGGGCAAACGCGCTTGGTTCCCCGTGCGGGTTTCGACATTGACATTCCTCGATGTTGGTCTTGTGTTGGGCTCCCCATTGCCACGCTCTCCTCGTGCTGTCAAAAGCTATCGACCGCCCGAAAAATGAAAACTGGACCCCATGAAACAGCCTTTGACAGCCGTCCCGTCCGCAAGCCTTTCCGGGCGGACGAACGTACCGGGCGACAAGTCGATTTCGCATCGCGCGCTCATCCTCGGCGCGCTGGCTACCGGCGTCACTCGGATCACTGGATTGCTTGAGGCTGCCGATGTTGCGGCCACCGGGAATGCCGTAGCGGCGCTTGGCGCCGAGGTCGCGAGGTCGAACGGCGCGGTTGAAGTCAAAGGCCAAGGCGTGGGCGGCCTGCGCGCGCCACAAGCTCCTCTCGACTTCGGCAATTCCGGCACGGGCACACGCCTCATGCTCGGCGCGATCGCGGGACACGATATCGCAGCCGAGTTTACCGGCGATGCTTCTCTCTGCCGCCGGCCGATGGGGCGAGTGCTTGCGCCGCTGACCACCATGGGCCTACAGACGGAAGGCGCCCGCGCAACCCTGCCACTCACCGTGCGTGGCACGCGCGACTTGCTTCCCATCACTTACGATCTGCCAATGCCATCGGCGCAAGTGAAGTCGGCCATTCTCATTGCCGGCATGCACGCGCCGGGACGCACCACAATTCGCGAGCCGTTGCCGACGCGAGATCACACCGAGCGGATGCTCGGATTTTTCGGCGCCGAGCTCACCGCCGAAGAGCGCGACGATGGTGCACGCACCGTTACGATCTGCGGCGATGCCGAGTTGCAGGGTGCCGACATCATGGTGCCGGGCGATCCGAGCTCGGCGGCCTTCATGATTGCCGCAGCATTGATCTGTCCGGGTTCCGAAATTGTGGTCGAGGGTGTGTTGATGAATCCGACGCGCTCCGGCTTCATCGAGACCTTGCGCGAGATGGGCGCGGACGTCGAGGAGCTCGACCATCGGCTTGAGGGCGGCGAGCCGGTCGGCGACGTTAGAGTGAGAACGAGTGCTCTCAAAGGTGTCGAGGTTACCCCTGAGCGCGCGCCATCGATGATCGACGAATATCCGGCGCTTGCCTGCCTTGCGGCCTATGCCGAGGGTGAGACGCGCATGAGAGGCCTCTCTGAGCTTAAGGTGAAGGAAAGTGATCGGCTCGCGGCGATGGCGGCAGGGCTTGCCGCCTGCGGGGTCGAGGCGCGCGTGGAAGGCGACGATCTCATCGTCATGGGGCGAGGGAGCGTGAAAGGCGGCGGCCTCGTCGCCACCCACATGGACCATCGCATTGCCATGGCGTTTCTCACGCTCGGTCTTGGCGCGCGAGACCCAGTTGCGGTCGATGACGTGAGTATGATCGCGACCAGCTTCCCGAATTTCGTGGAGGTGATGACGAGACTCGGAGCCGAGTTCAGATGAGCGCTCTGGCATGATCATCGCCATCGACGGACCCGCCGCCTCTGGCAAGGGCACGCTCGGCAAGCGTATCGCGACCCATTACGGCCTTTCTCATCTCGACACAGGCAAGCTCTACCGTGCCGTGGCACGCGACACCCTGGCGATGGGGGCAAGTCCATCCGATGCAAGTGCGGCGTTCGAAGCGGCCGAGGCGCTCGATCCCAAGACGCTGGATGATCCCGCGTTGATCGACGGCAAGCTCGGCGAGGCGGCTTCGATTGTCGCCAGTCATCCCAGCGTACGGAAGGCACTGCTTGACTATCAGCGCGGCTTCGCAGGGCGAAAGCCGGGCGCCGTGCTGGATGGGCGCGATATCGGTACGGTCATTTGTCCTGATGCCGACGTGAAACTGTTTGTCACTGCGAGCGCGGAAGAGAGGGCGAGACGCCGCTATTGCGAGCTGAAACGCGCGGGCATCCCCGTTTCCGAAGGCGAGGTGCTCGCCGACATCAAACGCCGCGATGAACGCGACAAAGGACGCGCCGCGGCGCCGCTCAAACGTGCAGAAGACGCAGTCTTGCTCGATACCACGAATTTGGATATAGACGCCGCGTTCAAGGCAGCTATCAATTTGATCGATGCTGCGATGGGCCATGCCGGGCAGGCCGTTTGAGGCTCCTGCCCATTTTGCATTGGCGCGCCATTTTTCGATGTTTTCCGCGGCCAGAAAGCGGAGGATGGCAGCCGGGAACGGGCAGCCGCCACCTTCTTCCGCGACCCTTGCTCGTTTTGGACAACGAGGACCAGGAGTGAAGTTTATGATGGGACGGCGAGTAGGAGCCTAGATGACTGAACCCCAAGCAAGCGTGAGCCATCCGAGCCGCGACGAGTTCGCGGCCCTTCTTGAGGAGTCGCTCACGGGAACAGCCCTGCAGGAGGGCAGTGTCGTCAAGGGCACCATCGTCGGCATCGAGAAGGACGTCGCGGTCATCGACGTAGGTCTTAAGACCGAAGGTCGCGTTCCCCTAAAAGAATTCGGTATGTCGGGTCGCGCGCCCGACCTTCACGTCGGCGACGAGGTCGATGTGTATCTCGAGCGCGTCGAGAATGCCGCCGGCGAGGCGGTGCTGTCGCGTGAGAAAGCGCGCCGCGAGGAGAGCTGGACCAGGCTCGAAGAGAAATACAAAGCAGGCGAGCGCGTCGAAGGCGTGATCTTCAACCGCGTCAAGGGTGGCTTTACCGTCGACCTCGAGGGCGCCGTGGCTTTCCTTCCCGGAAGCCAAGTTGACATCCGCCCGATCCGCGACGTCGGCCCGCTGATGAATCAGCCGCAACCCTTCCAGATCCTGAAGATGGATCGGCGCCGCGGCAATATCGTCGTCTCCCGCCGCTCGGTGCTCGAGGAGACGCGCGCCGAGAAGCGGAGCGAGATCGTGGCCCGCCTCGAAGAGGGCCAGATCATCGATGGCGTGGTCAAGAACATCACCGATTACGGCGCCTTCATCGATCTCGGCGGCATCGATGGCCTCCTCCATGTCACCGATATGGCATGGAGGCGCGTCAACCATCCGTCCGAGATCGTGAATGTGGGCGACACGGTGAAGGTGCAGATCATCCGCATCAACCCCGAGACGCAGCGTATCAGCCTCGGCATCAAGCAACTCGAAGCTGACCCGTGGGAGGGCATCGCCGCCAAATATCCGGTGGGCTCGCGCTTCAAGGGCACGGTCACAAACATCACCGACTACGGCGCCTTCGTGGAGCTTGAGCCAGGGGTGGAAGGGTTGATCCACGTCTCGGAGATGAGCTGGACCAAGAAAAACATCCATCCCGGCAAGATCATCTCGACGAGCCAGGAGGTCGAGGTTCAAGTGCTCGAGGTCGATCCCGACAAGCGTCGCATCTCGCTCGGGTTGAAGCAGACCCAGGAGAACCCGTGGGTCGCGTTCGCCGCCAACCATCCTCCCGGCTCGACCATCGAAGGCCAGATCCGCAACATTACTGAGTTCGGCTTGTTCGTCGGGCTCGATGGCGGCATTGACGGCATGGTGCATCTCTCGGATCTCGACTGGAGCAAGCCCGGCGAGGAAGCGCTCAAGGATTACAAAAAGGGCGACACCACCAAGGCTGTGGTGCTCGAGGCCGACTCCGAGAAAGAGCGCATCAGCCTCGGCATCAAGCAGCTCACTCCCGATCCGTTCGCCTCTGGCGCCCCTTCGGCCAAGCTGAAAAAGGGTATGCGGGTCACCTGCGAGGTGACGGCAGTGAAGGATAACGGCATCGAAGCCAAGCTGCTCGATCACGACCTCACGACCTTCATCAGGCGGTCCGATCTGTCGCGTGACCGCTCCGAGCAGCGGCCTGACCGGTTCGGCGTCGGCGAGAAGTTCGATGCCGTGGTGACCCAGGTCGATGCCAAGGCGCGCAAGGTCGGGGTGTCGATCAAGGCGCTCGAGATCGCCGAGGAGAAGGAGGCGGTTGCGCAATATGGCTCGACCGACTCCGGCGCTTCGCTTGGCGACATCCTGGGTGCCGCGCTTAATAGAGCGAAGGGCGAGGAAGGCGAGGAGAGCCCGAAGCCTAAGCGCAAGCGCGGCGTGAAGGATGACGCCGACCAGGACGAGTCGGCCGACGAGTGAGCGAGGCTGCCAGCCGTTCGTAAGCTGGTGCGAGGCGCTTAGGTCTTCGAGCGAGGGTCAATGGTTCTCGACGCCGAAACCGTGGTCGAACGCCGCCGCCTAAAACGGCGGCTGACCACATGGCGCATTCTGGCGGTCGTGCTCGGGCTCCTTTTTGCCGGTGTGCTGCTGTTCGGTGACAAGAACTTCGCAAGCTCGGCCGGCATCCTGCCGCATATTGCTCGCGTCACGGTGTCTGGCGTCATCACCAACGACCGTAAGATGAACGAGCTGATCGAAAAGATCGGCAAGTCGGATCAGGTCAAGGCGGTGATCGTCGACATCAATAGTCCTGGCGGCACCACGACCGGCGGCGAGGCGATGTACGATTCGATTCGTCAGCTCGCGAAGAAGAAGCCGGTGGTTGCGGTGTGCGGGACGATCGCAACTTCCGCGGCCTATATCGTGGCACTCGCCACCGACCGCATCTTCGTCTACGGCAACACCATCACCGGGTCGGTCGGCGTGCTGTTCCAGTGGGCCGACGTGACGGACCTCCTGCGCACGCTCGGAATCAAGGTTGAGGAGGTGAAGAGCGGACCGTTGAAGGCGGTGCCGAGCCCGTTTGAGCCGACCGACGAGAAAACGCGTCAGATGACCGCCGAAATGGTGCAGGACGCGAAGCTTTGGTTCTTCGGCCTGGTCGAGAAACGCCGTGGCGTGGCGCCGGACTCCGTTCCCGGGCTTACCGATGGTCGCATTTATTCAGGCCGCCAGGCGGTTGATCTCAAGCTGGTCGACCAGATCGGCGATGAGCAGGCCGCCGTCGATTGGCTCAGCAGGGAGCGCCAGGTTCCCAAGGGGCTCAAGGTCGTGGATTGGAAGCCCGAGAGCGAAAGTTCGGGTCTGTTCGGGTGGCTGTCCCAATCGCTAGCCGGTGCTTTTGGCGTTTCGGCCGAGAAAATAGCCGGGGCGGTAGGGCAAATCTCGTCTACCCTCAAGCTTGACGGTCTTGTTTCGGTTTGGCACCCTGCTGCTAACTAGTTGGGGGGCAAGGGGCTCGTGCCTTTGCGGCGCCGGCCTTGGTGGGGCGTATCATGATCAAGTCGGAGTTGATTCAGCGGGTGGCAACCGCCAATCCGCATCTCTTCCATCGCGACGTTGAACGGATCATCAACATCGTGCTCGATGAGATCACGGGCGCTCTCGCGCGCGGAGACCGGGTCGAGCTTCGCGGTTTCGGGGCTTTCACCGTGAAGCACCGGGCGGCGCGGCAGGGACGCAATCCGCGCACCGGAGATACGGTCTTTGTGGAGGACAAATACGTGCCCTTCTTCAAGACCGGCAA
>JBKOUI010000038.1:0-1835 GCA_046723315.1 Pseudomonadota bacterium
CATGGCAAATCTTGCCGCTGAGCAGGCGACTCCAGCCACTGTAAATCCCACATTTAGGACACGCGAGTATCTGACGCAGCGCGAAATCGACAAGCTGATGGACGCGGCGCGCTCCGGTAGCCGGTATGGCCACCGCGACTCCACGATGATCCTGATTGCCTATCGGCACGGCCTAAGGCCGTCCGAACTCTGCGACCTGCAATGGTCTCAGGTCGATTTCAATGCCGGCACCTTGCGTGTGCGCAGGCGCAAGCAAGGCAGCCCCGGCACACACCCACTGCAGGGTGACGAATTACGGGCTTTGAGGCGCTTGCAGAGGGGGACATTCGTGTTCCTCACGGAACGTGATGGCCCTATGACGCCCAAGGCATTCCACGCCCTTTTCGCACGCATCGGACAGCGAGCCGAGCTACCGTTCGCGGTCCATCCGCAGATGCTTCGGCATACCTGCGGCTATCTGCTGGCTAACAAGGGCCACGATATCCGGTCTCTGCAGGCTTATCTCGGGCACAAGAACATCCAGCACACGGTTCGCTACACCGAAATGACGCCCGATCGGTTGCCCCACCCTCAGGAGCATAAAACAGGCCGAGGGAGCGGTCCCTCCGCCGATCCGGCTCTTGACCTGAAAGCACATAGATTGACGGAAGATAACGACGAGGCAATCGCGGAATTGATGCGGGTAGGCCTCACCCGCGAGCAAGCCAAGGACCTCATCTTGGAGGTATGTGGGCCGCCGCCGACGACGACAAAGAGGAAGACGACCACCGCTAGCGACTAACGTCACGCGAGGGCAATTCCGGCCACCCGATCGGCGGCCGTGACATGGGCAGCGCCGTCCCTTGATCTTGGGCAATGCGCGTACCTAGCGGTTGGTGCGTCACAGCAAAATCGGGCGCCGGACTTCCGGATTGGGTCATCTTCTGCCGTAATCATGCCGGCGACATTAGGCCTGCTTCGCCCCAATTAGCAGACCACCTACTCGGTGCGCGGCACACGTCGCGCAAACATGCGCTTTTGCCCGAGAACGTCCGCTCAAACAAACCAGCGGAGGCGTTGCTTTACGCCCCTGCCGATCTGGAGTTTCAATTACTGTGTTTTCTGTCGGGGGTCATCTTTGGGATTTACGTAATTGACACCCCATGGCCCAGTGCTGTTGATCTGAACAACGGTTTCTTCATCCGTGAAGGCATAGTGCGCCATGCCTGGCTCGAACGCGAAGAAGCTTCCAGCTGGTAGCGGCTTGGCGTTGCTCTTATCCGCAACTTTGCCCATGCCGAGTGTAAAGTGCCAGAGATAACGGTCACGATTTCAGGTTTCGGGTGGGTGTGCGGGGGGATGGCATAGCCCTTAGGGAGCTTGAGTCGAAGCACGAACAAGCCTTCTTTCCCGGCGTCGCCGTAGAGTACGCTCGCTTCAGCCCCCGGCGGAAGAGATGTCGGCGCCTTCGTCCATTTTACGTCCTGCGGCCCAAGGATCGTGTGCTCCATGCTTTGGGCTGACGCGGGGCCGGCCCAGGCCATCAAGCCGGAAACGATGGAACTTGAACCATTTTCATTGTGATCCTCCAAAGTCTCAGAGTAAGCCCAACTCTTGAGGTGATGCCTCAGCCTAATTCTATCCCGTGTGCAGGGCGTCAAGGCGTGCTCGAATGTCGCAGTGGGTTATGAACGGCTGGATTGGCCAGTTTACATCAGGTCCGCTTCGGCTCGGTATCCACATTGCTGCTGCGCGTTGGCACTTCGCGTTTGTGCCAACAACGGACCTGAGCAGATGGAGCAAATAGTTGTGCCTATTCGATCACCTCGTCGGCTAGCATTTGCATTGAAATCGGC
>JBKOUI010000372.1:0-2723 GCA_046723315.1 Pseudomonadota bacterium
CTCTTGCGCGCCAAATTATCGACGGCGCCAACCAGGTGAACATTTTCGACGAGAATATTCCGGTTCGGGCTCGCATCTACACCATCAATGGTTTCTCCGCGCATGCCGACCAGGCGGAGCTGCTGGCTTGGCAAAAGCAGACCAGCGCAAAACGTACGTTCCTTGTACACGGCGAAGAAAACACCATGAAGGAGTTCGCCGCACGTCTTGTCGACACTCAAGTTGAAATGCCGGGGCGAATCAAGTTTTTGAATTGTGATCTAACGCCTTGACGGTGCTCATACCGAGCCGAGTTTTTGCTTTAGCAAAAAAACCATCCGGCCTGCCAATCGCACCACCCTGAAAGATTCCAATTAGTTCCAGCGATACGACGATCCAGATACGCGGATCACATTTTTTGAGAAGTGACAGGTTGAGAAGTCGAATCACGAAATAACCGAGGCGAGGTCCCAGGTATGGGTGGCGATCTGCGCGTCTTCTTCCGAGGGAAGCACGCGGACCGAACAACGCGGCGCTGGATTGCTGATGGGGTCTTCCAAAGATCGATTTCGTGTTGTGTCGAGGCTGATACCAAGCCACGAGAGACCGCCGCAGACCGCGGCCCGCACCTCTGCGTCATTTTCTCCGATTCCGCCGGTGAAGACCAGCAGGTCGACCCCATCGAGGGCGGCGATCATGGCTGCCACCTGTTTTCGAATTGAGTAACAGAACATTTGGATTGCCAGCCGTGCGTCGGCGTTGGACGGAGCGACTTCATGCAGACGACGCATGTCGCTATCGATTCCGGAAATTCCGAGGAGGCCGGAGTGCTGATCGACCAACGCTTCCAGACGCGCGGCGTCGAAGTTCTTTTCGCGCACCAAATAGACCAGCACACCCGGATCGAGATCGCCGCAGCGCGTTCCCATGATCACCCCACCGGTCGGGGTCAGACCCATGCTGGTATCAATGGATTGACCGCCTTTAACGGCGGTGAGACTGGCGCCATTTCCGAGATGCAAAATTATCAGTCGATCCGGCAGATCGTCCCCAAGTTGGCGTACGACCGACTCGCAAGAAAGGCCGTGAAATCCATAGCGGTGGATGCCATCCGATCGCAGTTCCAGGGGGAGCGGCAGGGTGCGCGCGACATCTGGCATTCCAGCGTGAAACGCCGTATCGAAGCAGGCCACTTGTGGCAGCTGCGGGAAGTGCTCCTGCGCGAAGCGAATGACCGACAACGCCGGAGGATTGTGCAGTGGCGCGAAGACGGTTGCCGCTTCGAGCTGCCGCAGCACCGCTTCGTCGACCAGGCAATGGCGGCGAAGATTTGGCCCACCGTGCACCACGCGATGCCCGACCGCGGCCGGTTGGGCCTCTTTGCAGTCTGCGAGAAACGTCCCGATGCGTGCGACCGCGTCCTGCTGGGTTCTGAAATTCGTCGATTCGCAAACCAACGGCTTGTCGCTCGCATCTTTCGCCCAGAACTTGCCCTGACGGTCGCCGATCGACTCAGCCTCGCCCGACAGAAGCACCTTCGGGACGAAAGACTCGACCCGGTAAAGTCCGAACTTGAGCGACGACGACCCGCTGTTCAGGGCAAGTACTGATGAACGTGGTCCAGCGCTTGTCATACGGCTTATGAGGTCCAGCGCCAGTTTTGCACCTCGGGCATATCCTCACCGTGTTCGCTGACGTAAAGCTTGTGACGCTCCATCGTGCTCCAGTAACGGTCTGTTGCCGTCTGCTTTTGTTCACGGAGTCTCGGAATCCGGCTGATAGCGTCGAGCGCAAGCTGGTAGCGGTCGAGGTTATTCAATACGACCATATCAAATGGGGTTGTCGTGGTGCCTTCCTCCTTGTACCCACGCACGTGAAAATTGTCATGGTTGTGCCGGCGATAGGTCAGCCAGTGAATCATTCGCGGATAGCCGTGGAAAGCGAAGATCACCGGCTTGTCGCGCGTGAACAGCGCGTCGAAATCCTGGTCCTCCAGCCCATGCGGGTGCTCCGTCTGAGACTGCAAGGCCATTAGGTCCACCACGTTCACTATGCGGATACGAATGTCCGGAATGTATTCTCGCAAGAGCGTCACGGCTGCGAGGGTTTCGAGCGTGGGGACATCGCCTGCGCAAGCCATGACCACATCGGGGTCGCCCGCATCGTTACTCGCCCATTGCCAAATGCCGGCCCCGACCGTGCAGTGGCGAACGGCGGATTCGATATCGAGCCACTGCCACTCCGGTTGTTTACCGGCAATGATCAAGTTGACGTAGTTCCGGCTGCGAAGACAGTGATCGGCTACCGAGAGCAGGCAGTTCGCGTCGGGCGGCAGATAGATGCGCACGACGTCGGACTTTTTGCTCGCAACGTGATCGATGAAGCCCGGATCCTGGTGGGAGAAGCCGTTGTGATCCTGTCGCCAGACATGCGATGTGAGCAGGTAATTCAGCGACGCGATCGGCTTGCGCCACGGGATTGTTTTGGTCGTCTTCAGCCATTTCGCATGCTGATTGAACATCGAGTCGATGATATGGACGAATGCCTCGTAGCAAGAAAAAAGCCCGTGGCGGCCGGTGAGCAGGTATCCTTCGAGCCAGCCCTCGCAGAGATGCTCGCTCAAGACTTCCATGACGCGGCCGTTGACGCTGAGATTGATGTCGACGTCTTCAAGGCGCGCCATCCACTCCTTTCCGCTGGCCTCGTAAACCGCATCGAGACGGTTCGAGGCGGTCTCGTCCGGA
>JBKOUI010000273.1:0-6992 GCA_046723315.1 Pseudomonadota bacterium
AGCCTCGCAAGGTGGTGGTCAAGGAGCAGTTGCGCGGCAAGGAAATGAATCGATGGAACGCTGGGTCGAAGAGACGCTCCACCGGGGTTTCCGCGTCCGCCTGAGCGCGGACCGCGTCCTTTTCGACAGCGAGACCGAGCATCAGCGCCTGATCATTTTCGAGAACTCCGACTTCGGCCGGGTGATGATGCTCGACTCGATCGTGCAGCTCACCACCAAGGACGAGTTCGTCTACCACGAGATGATGTCGCACGTGCCGCTATTCGCGCATGGGCGGGCGAAGAAGGCGCTGATCGTGGGCGGCGGCGACGGTGGGGTGCTCAGGGAGTGCCTGAGGCATCCCGAGCTCGAGCAGATCACGCTGTGCGAGATCGACCGCGGCGTGATCGACCTCTGCCGCCAATATTTCCCCGAAATCTCTGCGGGAGCCTATGACGACCCGCGTAGCCGGATTGTCATCGCCGACGGCACCAAATTCGTGGCCGAGACCGACGAGCGCTTCGACGTGATCATGGTCGATTCCACCGACCCGATAGGGCCTGGCGCGGTGTTGTTTACCCGCGAGTTCTATGAAGGCTGCCGGCGCTGCCTTGCCCCGGGCGGCCTGCTCATCACCCAGAACGGGCTGCCCTTCCTGCAAGCCTCGGAGCTCAAGCAAAGCGTGGGCTATTTCCGCGAGCTGTTCGACGATGCCTTCGCCTATCTCGCCACCACGCCCACCTATTTCGGCGGCCCGATGTCCTATGGCTGGGCGACCGACAACGCCAAGCTGAGGCATCATAAGCGGCGCAAGATCGCCAAGCGCTACGAGGAAGCGGGCAACTTTCCGACGCGTCACTGGCGGCCCGACGTTCATGTCGCCGCCTTCGCCCTCCCCACCTACGTGCGCGAGCTAGTTGAGGCATAATTCCGCCCGCGGAAATTGCCAGCATAGCCAATGGTCTCGCACCCGCAGGGTGGTGAGGCTGTCATCGCTTTGCGTTATAGTGATGAGACGCTCGAACGGGGCATCTTCGGGTGGGTTCCGCCATGAAGTGCTTCAGTTGCCAGACGGAAAATCCCGTGGGCGCCAATTTCTGCCGCTCCTGCGGAACCTCTTTGCGAAAGAGTTGCGCAAAGTGCGGCGCGGAGATCCTCGCCGACTCGCGGTTTTGCAGCTCCTGCGGTAGTCCACTGACCGTCGAGGCGTCGAGCGGACGCTCCAAGCACCCCGAACGTGGAATTGCTTTTTCCGAGTCGGTCGAATCTCACGCTGCCCCGGACGGCGAGAGAAAGGTTGTTACTGCACTTTTTGTCGACATTGTCGATTCTACAATCCTCGAAGAGGATCTCGACCCGGAGGAGGCGCGAGCGATCATAGATCCCGCGCTCCGGTTAATGATCGAGGCGGTAAACCGCTACGATGGCTATGTCGTCCAATCCACTGGCGACGGCATCTTCGCGCTCTTCGGCGCGCCGGTTGCGCATGAGGACCACGCTCAACGTTCCCTCTACGCTGCTCTCCGGCTGCACGAGGAGGTACGACGCTACGGCGAGAGCCGGGGTGAATACCGGCGAGGTCGTGGTCAGATCGATAAAGACCGGCAGCTCGCATACCGAATACACACCGATCGGCCACACGGTGAATCTGGCATCTCGTCTGCAAGCGCTTGCTGGGCCCGGGACTACCATCATCAGCGACGCTACGCGGAGGCTCGTTGACGGATATTTTGCGCTGCTTCCGCTCACGCGAGCGCGCGTGAAGGGAGTTAGCGAAGCGCTCAACCTGTACCAGGTCAGCGGACTGGGACCCCTCCGCAGTCGGCTCGAAAGATCGGCGGGGCGTGGCCTCTCTAAATTCGTCGGCCGGGAGGCGGAGAAGGCCACCTTCAGGCAGGCGGCGGAAAGAGCGAATTCTGGCAGTGGCCAGATCGTTGCCGTCGAGGCGGAGCCCGGAGTCGGCAAGTCGCGACTATTCTTCGAGTTCAAGAACGGCCTCACCAGCGACTGGGTTGTCGCTCAGGCCCTATCGGTCTCGCACGGCAAGGCCTCGCCCTATCTCACCGTGGTCGAGCTACTCTATAACTTTCTTGGCACCGGTCCTGAGGACAATTTCGTAGTGCGAGGGCATAAGATCGCCGCCAAGCTCGAGGAGCTCGGCTCGGATCAGGCCGACTTGCCGTATCTCGGTGCTCTGCTCGAGATTGAAGAGGACAAGCTCGCGCTCGGGGCCATGGATCCCCAACTTCGCCGAAGCCGCACCATCGAAGCCGTCACCCGACTATTCGCGTCCCAGGCCACAAAACGGCCGCTCGTGCTGATTGTCGAAGATTTGCATTGGCTGGACGGCGAGAGTGAAGCGCTTCTCGACCGGCTGGCGGCAACGATTGATCGCTCGCGAATTCTGCTCCTCGTCAATTACCGTCCGGAATATTCCCTGAAATGGACCGACAGCGCTAATTGCCATTGGCTCCGGCTCGAGCCGCTCTCCCGCGAGAGCGCTGCCGAAATGTTGGGCGAAATGCTCGGAAGCGGAGTCCATCTTGAGCCCCTGAAGCAGCTGATTATCGAGACCACCGATGGCACGCCATTCTTCATGGAGGAGACAGTCCAGAGCCTGTTCGACGAAGGCGCGCTTGATCGCGAGGCGGGAGCGGCAAGACTGGTCAAGCCACTCGGCTCCCTGAGAATCCCTCCGACGGTGCAGGCCATCCTCGCGGCCCGTATCGATAGGCTCCACAATGACGAGAAGAACTTGCTGCAAACTCTCGCAGTGCTCGGCCGCGAATTTGTGCTGAGCCTTGCCCGCGCCGTCGCCGGCCGATCCGAACGCGACCTAGAGCGGCTAATCGCCAATCTTCAGAATGGCGAATTTGTCTACGAGCAGCCTTCGATCAGCGATGTCGAATACATCTTCAAGCACGCTCTCACTCAGGAGGTGGCCTACAATTCGGTCCTGGTCGAGCGTAGGCGTCAACTGCACGAAAGTGTCGGTCATGCGATCGAGCTGCTTTATTCCGCTTCGCTCGAAGATCATGTCGCCGAGCTAGCGCACCATTTCTCACGGAGCGGCAACCGCAAAAAGGCCGTGGAATATCTGCGTCTCGCCGGCCTCCAAGCGCTGTCGCGTGGAGCGTCCGCCCAGACTGTGCAGAACTTGGAAGCGGCGCTTGTTCTGCTGGAAGAGACTCCGCAAGGAGCGTGGCGCGATCAAACGGAACTCGCGATCCTGAACGGCCTGGGCACCGCCTATATCGCCGTCATGGGTTATGCGGCCCCTGAAGTGGGGCCGATCTTCCAGCGTGCCCGCGAAATCGCCTCGACCGCCGGCGACCCTCAACAGCAATTCGGAATGATCTTTGGCAATTTCGCCTGGCGTGTCGTCCGCGGCGAGATGGATCGTTCATTAGCACTCGCCTCTGAAGCGATGTCATTCGCCGAGCACGCCAACGATGCGGGCATCTGGATGGAGGCGACGTTCCTGCTCGGCGTCACATTGTACTATCGGGGAGACTTCGTTGGTGCTCGCGCCCAATACGACAGGGCCTTGGCTGAGTTCGATGATCGACAGCGAAACCGGCTTTGGGCTGGACGCGTCGGCGAGGATGCAGGCGTCACTCATCGCTGCTATCTGGCGCTGGCGCTATGGCAGCTAGGCCAACCCGAACAAGCGCTTAGGGTAAATCGGGAGGCGAGAGAGCTTGCGCTCGCCATTGAACATCCTTTCAGCATTGCCTACGCCTATCACCATACGAGCTGGCTCTATCAAATGATGCGGCTGCCCGCGGAGACGCTCGTCTTCAGCGACGAGCAGAAGCAGATTTCAGCCGAGCAGGGCTTCCCATTGTTCAGCGCGACCGCCGCGATCTACAGCTCAGCGGGTAAGATTCTCCAGGGCAGACTCGAACACGCTGTGGAGGAGCTCGAGGCAGGGCTCGACTCCTATCGTGATACAGGCGCTGGACTGGCGCTTCCCTATTATCTTGGCCTCCTGGCAGATGCTCTGATCCGGACCGGTAAATACCGTGACGCACAAAGCGCGCTCGATGAGGCGCTGCTCATTGTCGATGCGAGCGGCGACCGCTGCTACGAAGCAGAGCTCCATCGCCTGCGGGGCGATCTCGCACGGCAGGAAGGTGCAGATGATGCCGCCGAGGCGAGCTATCTTCGCGCCCGAGAGATTGCCAGAACGCAGTGGAGCAAGGCTTGGGAACTGAGAACGTCGACCAGCCTCGCGCGCCTCTATGTGGCCAGAGGATCACGCGGCCAGGGTTTCGATGTGCTTAGCCGACTCTGCGTAGACTTCGACGACTTCATCACACCAGATCTGCGCAATGCCAAAGCCTTGCTCAGGGAGCTGCAATCGGCCTAGAGCAGGGGCTCCTCAAAGCCGCTCGAATTTGGGCAGCGCGCCGACGAGCGGGCGGCAGTAGGCGTCGAATGCCGCGGTCACGTCATTGGGGCCGGCGATGAACTCGGGCGGCACATGGCGCGTGCGGCGCGCCACTTGGGAAAGCTCGGCGCGGGCGCACTCGCTACGATAGGCGTCAGGCGCGTTCGAGGTGCGGACGATGATCACCGAGGCGCTCGCATCGCCCTTAGCGGCAAGCTCGGCGGCATACCTGCCGACAGCTCGGGCCTCGGCGGTATCGACCGGCGAGGGCTCCGGCCAGCAGCGTTGGATATAGCCGAAAGTATCGGCGCGCACGCGCGGAGCCTTGCCCCCTTTGGGCGTCAGACCCGTCTTGACCAGGTCGGCGAGCCCGTCGCCGAGCGCGCCTGAGCCAGAGAGCTGCACATTGCCGTGCGCGTCGACCTCGCCCGAGCGCATTAGCTTAGGTGCGATCTCCTCGCCCTTTTCGTCGCGGATGCCTTCGCTCACCGCGATCTGGCAGCGCCCCAGCTTCGCGTAGACAGCCTCGACATCAGCCAGGAAAGCGTCGGTCGAGAACGGCACCTCGGGCAGATAGATGAGATGCGGCGCGGGACGGTCTTGCGGCGCGGCTCCATTGGTCGCCTCTCCGCGGGCGAGCGATGCCGCGGCGGTAAGGAAGCCAGCGTTGCGCCCCATGATGACATTGATCTTGATGCCGCCGAGGCTCGCATTGTCGAGCGCATCCCCCATTAGCGCGAGCGCGACATAGCGAGCAGCGGAGGGGAAGCCTGGCGTATGGTCGTTCTCGAGAAGATCGTTGTCGATCGTCTTCGGCACGTGGAAGCAGCGAAGCTCGTAACCGGCTCCCGCCGCCTTCTCGCTGACGATGCGGCACGTATCGGCCGAGTCGTTGCCGCCGATATAGAAGAAATAGCGAATGTCGTTCCGGCGGCAGCCGTCGAGGATCTTCTCACAATAAGTCTCGTCGGGCTTGTCGCGGGTCGATCCGAGCGCGGCCGATGGAGCGCGCGCAACCGTTTCGAGCTTCGCCTTGTCGATTGATGTGAGGTCGAGCAGTCCGTCGGAGCCAGGCCTCACCAATCCGCGTACGCCATGGCGCGTGCCGAAGATGCGTTGCACCGTGCCCGAGGCAGCGAGCCCAGCCTTCAGTCCTTCAACTACGCCGGCGAGTGACTGATTGATCACGGCAGTCGGGCCTCCGGATTGGCCGATCGCCGCATTGCCGGTAGCCAAGCTAGCCATGAGTGCCTTTTCCTGTTGCGAAGGCCGGGAGAATGCCGAAGGCTTCAATCGCTGGCAACTCTAGCGCGTGATTTCAAGGAAGGTTCCAGCGTTTGCCACGTCGCGCGCCCTATTCGTTGTGCCCGGAGCGGACGCCTGACGGCCCATAAACCGAAGTCTCAGATGGCAACAGCAATGGCGCAGGTGAACTCAACGTGGCTGGAACTGCCCTACGCGGCCTGGAAGGACACCTACGCGACCTTGCATCTTTGGACCCAGATCGTCGGCAAGATTCGCCTCGCGCAGACGCCTTGGCTCAATCATTCCTGGCACGTGGTTCTCTATGTCTCGCCACGTGGTTTGGCCACGTCGTCCATTCCTTATGGCGATCGCAGCTTCGAGCTTGAATTCGATTTTGTGAATCACGTGCTGGTGGCAAGGACCGACGACGGTTCGGTCAAGCAAATCGGGCTCTATCCCCGATCTGTCGCCGATTTCTATGCCGAGGTCATGCAGTCTTTGGCGAAGCTCGGCATCGAGGTTCGCATCAACGACATGCCGAATGAACTTCCCGAGCCGATCCGCTTCGCCGAGGATACTACCCACGCCTCCTACGACCGTGACTTTGCCGAACGGCATTGGCGCATCCTGGCGGAGGTTGAGCGCGTGCTCTACAAGTTCCGCACGTCCTTCATCGGCAAGTGCAGCCCGGTCCATTTCTTCTGGGGAAGCTTCGACCTTGCGGTCACCCGCTTCTCCGGCAGGCGGGCTCCGCTCCATCCCGGTGGCGTGCCCTATCTGCCCGACGCGGTTACGCGGGAGGCCTATTCGCACGAAGTCAGCAGCGCAGGCTTCTGGCCTGGCAATGACATGGTGCCTTATCCGGCCTTTTATTCTTATGCCTATCCCGAGTCGGAGGGCTTTGCCTCGGCGTCTGTCAGTCCGGCCGAGGCGTTCTATAGCGACGATCTCAGCGAATACATCTTGCCTTATGACGCGGTCGCTCGTGCCGACGATCCCGAGCGCGCCTTGATGGAGTTTCTGACCAGCACTTATGAGGCGGCGGCGTCGCTCGGAAAATGGGATCGCGCTGCGCTCGAATGTGCTGTCGGGGTACCGGGCAAGCCCCGCAAGGTCTAATCCCGCTCTACCGCACGACTTTCCGATAGAGATGCCAAGTGGCGTGGCCCAGCACAGGCAGGATGAGGATCAATCCAAGAAAAGCAGGGAGCATGCCGATGACAAGTCCACCCGCCACGATCAAGCCCCAAAGCGCCATCGGGCCAGGATTGGTCGCGAGAGCACGAATCGACGTCGACACTGCGGCATAGAGGCCAACATCACGATCAAGCAACAGCGGAAACGACACCACACTGATCGCGAGCACCAGCAAAGC
>JBKOUI010000348.1:0-4180 GCA_046723315.1 Pseudomonadota bacterium
CCTTCTGCTGCAAACGGCGGGTCGCGTCGCGGTAGGCTGTGACGTCGAACAGCAGCACCCACACAGTATCGCCGTCGAGATGAAAGTGAACGTCAGCGGCGCGGCCGCAATCGAGCTCAACCGAGTGAATGAAATTGGGCGTTTCCTCCAGCGGCAAGAGCCCTTCGAGAAAGAAGGCCTGTTCGACTGCTGGCTCACCGAGGCGGATGGCCGCTAGCCCGTAATTGTCAAGATGTCCGCCGGCGCCGACTAGAGTGAGCGCGGCATCAATCTGCAGATAGGCAACCGCCCGCTCGTCATAGGTCAGCTCTCGGAGCCGCTCGGCCAGGCTGGCGGGCAGGCTTTCCATGATTCAACTCGTGGTGCGAACCGCAAGATCTTTAAAGGCATCCTCCACGCCTTCGCCAGTTCGCGCGCTGCTGGCCTCTACCCACCATCCTCTCTGTTGCAGCCCCTCCATGACGGCGTTGCCGATCGCCCATTGCTCCTTGAGGTCGCTCTTGTTCAGCAACAGCACGAACGGCAGGGAACCGAAATCGGCTTCGACACGCTCATGTAGCGAAAGTGCGACATCGAGGGTCGAAGGACGTGTCCCGTCAGCAACCAGCACGTATCCGGCAGCGCCGCGCACATTGGTCATACGGAAGGAGTTGATATCGTCCTCGCCGGCGAGATCCCAAAGGATGAGGTTCACGGTTCGATCGGGGAGTGTCACGACCTTCTTGTCAATCTTAACTCCGACGGTGGTGAGATAGCTTTCAGAGAACACGCTGTGGACATAGCGTTTGACGAGACTGGTCTTGCCAACCGAGAAGCCCCCGAGCATGCAGATCTTCTTCTGCAACACCGCCGTCATGGCTCTTCCTCGAATCCGATCGAGAACGAGACGCGGCGGTTGGCCGAGCGGGCGGCGGCGGCGGCGGCTGAGGTGTCGTCCTGAAGCGGCTCGAGCTGACCCGCGCCGCGGACTTGAAGCAGATCGGGATCGACGCCCCGCTTCTTCAGTAGCGCGCGTACCGCCTCAGCGCGCGCCGTGCTCAGCGACAGGTTGGAGGTGCCCTGACCCTGGCTGTCGGCATGCCCGGTCAGCGTCATCCTGGTGACGGCATGCAAGGTGGAAGACAACTTCACGAGCTCATTCAGTTCGCTCGCGATCTCATCGAGAACCTGCTCCTGGCCGGCGGCTGGCAGCGACTTGCCGCTGTCAAAACTGATGCTTCGTGCCTGGATGGCATCACGCAATTTGCCGAGTGCTCCCTCGCTGATGTCGCGCACTGCCGACAGGTCCAAAACTGATGCCCCTGTCGGTAGTGAGCTGCCGACCCTGCGAGCGCGCGAGATCCACGGCGAAGGGGCCGATCCTTGTGCCACAATGCGATCGCCATCGACTGCGAACGTCACGCTGGGCGGTGGATTGAGGGAAGCCTGCAGACGCTTGAGCACGAATTGCGGTTCAAATCCCTCATAAGAGTCGAAATGAGATTCGACCCGCGCCGGATCTATGCCCGCCTCGCCTAGTAGCTTGACCGGGTCGACGGCGAGCGGATCGCGCAAGCCTGACAGGATGAACTTGCCGTCGCGCGCTTCCGACTGGGTAATGACGATGCCGGGTTCAGTCCTCAGCCGTGCCACGTAGGCCTGCCATTGCTGTTCCTCGGCCTCCCGCACCTGCCTTGCCAAATGCTGTCGCTGCTCATCCGCCTCATCGGCATTGCTAACTCCAGCGAAGTCGAATCTGGGTGACCCGGCTGGCAACGACTGCGCAACAGCTCCCGCTCGCTCGAGCCACGCCCGCGGGGCCGAACCTCGCGCCACGATGCGGTTGGCTGCGATCTCCAACGTCACGGTCGTCGGCAAATCGAGCGTTGCCTTCAGCCGCTTCAACACCGATTGTGGATCAAGCGCCTGATACGGGAGCCAGCTCGCCATAACCTGGGTGGGATCCACCCCTGCGTCAGGCAACAGCGACTGCGGGTCGACCGCCAACGGATCACGCAAGCCTGATACCACGAACTTGCCGTCACGCTCGCCGGCTTCGGTGATCACAATTCCCGGCTGGGCCCGCAGCCGCTCCAGGTAGCCCTCCCAGAGCTGCTGGTTGTACCACCACCACGCGCCCCAAACCGCTGCCAACAACAGCAGCAGCAGCAGCCAGCCGAGCAGGATTACACGTCCCCGGGTGAAGCGGGGCGCCTCCTGCTCGCCAAGCGCCACCAGCTCCCGCAGCTGTGCCTCGACGTCACCGAACCCTGCGCTGTCGCCGTTGAAGCTCTCAAGCGCATGATGTCGCTCAGCGTGAATGCGTGACAGCGCGTTGCGCAATGTGTCGTGCAGACCCTCTGGCGGATCGCCGCGGATAACCGCTACCAGCGTGGCAAAGGGTCCGGGTTCGGACCATAGCCGCAGCTCCCCCAGCCGCAATGAGTCGAGCCCTTGCTCGGCGCCGCTAAAGGAATCGCGGACAAAATCCTGGATCGCGACCAGCATCGAAGAGACCAGCTGCGGATCTTGGCTGATCGCATTCTCGGCGGCCACATGGGCGATCAACAATCCCGTATGACGATGGATAAGGAACACGTGTTCGACTTGATAGACGAGCGTGTGCTTTAGCACGACCTCGGCGAACGACAGTCCGGAGCGCCAGGCTTCCCAGCGCCATTTGAGCCCGCGCCAGGTAAGGCTGTATTTCAGTGCCTGATTAAGCCGCTGGAAAGTCTCGTCAATGGTCTCGCCAATCGATTTGCGAATCGCCGGCACGATCGTCGGATAAAGGATATTAATCAGGGTTCCAGGGTCGTTGCGGATCGAGCTCTCCGCCGCCTTTTCCATGACGGGCGCCAACACATGGCCCATCCGCTCATCGCTTGTCGCCTGGGCAATGGCGGTCGGCAAAACGCGTCCGACCGCCGTGGCCAAGTTCTCAGGATCCTCCACAACGCCGGTGAGGCGCGATAAAATCTCAATTTCGCGGCCGAGCAGCAATGTTCGCAGCTGCTCGAGCTGTAAATCGCGGGGAAGTATTCCGTTTCGCTCAGCGCGGAGCGCGGGCTTCACGCTCTCCGCGATTTCGACGAGTAATTTCGCCAGCGCTTTCCGATCGATGGCGTCATCGCCCGAGGAGGAGCGAAGCAGTCCCTCAAGAATATCCGGGGAGATGCTCACCTCACGGGCTAGCTGGCCGTGCGGCCACGCGATGGTTCGATGCCGCTCTTGCCGACGCCCGCAGCGTCCTGGTTCAGACACTTGGCGACTTCGACGAACAGCCCAGCCAGCAGATTGCGATCGGTTTTGACATTACTGAGCTCCGCGAACATTTTCTCGATTGCATGTTGAAGATCCGCGTTCTTGCGCTTGATCTCCTCGCGCAATGACTGCGCTTCCTGAGTTAGCCTGTCGGCCGTATCGCGCTCGAGCTGGCTCAATTGGTCTGACATCGCGCGAAGTCTCTTTTCAAGCGTCTGATTTTGCTCGCGCAGCGTACGCTCGATCTCCTTGTCAGCATCGGCGCGCAAGTCCTTCTCCTCGCGCAGCTGGCTCACGAGCGACTCCACCTGCTTCTTCGCATTCGATTCGAAGGCGCTAAGATTGCGCGCCGTCTCGGACTCGATATCTTTTAGGCGTTGGAGAAATCGCTCCTCGAGCTTGGAGAACCGGCGATCATAGTCTTGCATCTGGTTGCCAAACAGTAGATCTCGGATCTTGTCCACGCCCACGACTTCGCCGCCAGGAAGAGGACCATTACCCGGTTGCTCACCAGCTGCAGGGGCGACGAACTCAGCTTCGGATGTCGATGATTTCAACGCCACGGCACACCTCCGCGTTTTTTGGGGAATAATTTAGATTTTGACACTCTCTGTTGCGAACTTGCAAGTCTTTGGAACCGCTGGTCCGATTGGTCCCTGCTAGCTTCGTCGAGTCATGTTTGCCGGAGGCCGATTTTCGAGCGCCAGCGGCCGGATCATGCCCGCTATGGGTCACCGCGGATATGTCGGGTTGTGAAAAGGCGCCCGCTTTACTCCTGAAAGCAGACCTTCTGGCTAGGCGGCTGAAAGAGTCCTAAGTGCCATGTGTGGACGGCTCCTGGTTGGCAAGGTCAAAACGTCACGTCGCATCGCTGGTCGGTGCAGCCATGTGTTCGGCCTGTTAGCGCGGTTCGCATGACCGCTGGCCATAATGCCCT
>JBKOUI010000304.1:0-7578 GCA_046723315.1 Pseudomonadota bacterium
CCCCGTGCGTGCAACTTGTGCGCACGGCGCAGCCTATTCCGGTCACGTGTGAGTGAAGGACGGAACTTCCGAAGCATCCCACCCGTTGCGGCGCCAGCTTTGTCAACAAGCCGAAGCGCACCTCGGTCTGCTGAGCCGTCGAGGCGCTATTTTCATTTGGGAGATTCAGAAATGAGCCTCACGCAAGCATTAGCCGTCTCAGCCATTGCCGGTCTTGCGCTGATCGCGAGTCTCGCGCCGGCTTCGGCAGTTACCCCGGGATCGACGGCAGTGCCGCTGACCGACGCCGCTCCGCGCGGCGATTTGGTCAAAGCCGATTGGTACTGCGGGCCTGGCCGCTATCTCGACCGCTGGGGCCGCTGTCGGCGTTATGGCTACGGCTACGGTTGGTACGGCTATGGCTTCCCCTACTACCGCCATCATCACGGGCATTACAGGTATTGGAGCGACCATCACGGCCACGGTGGTCATGGGCACGGCCACGGCGGGCGCGGGCATGGCCACGGAGGTCATGGGCGCGGACATGGTGGGCATGGACATGGCGGACACGGTCATGGGCATGGACATGGTGGCCATGGGCACGGTCATGGTGGACACGGCCACGGCGGACACGGCCACGGGCATGGCCATTAGTCCCTGAGGCTAGAGATCTCCGGTGAGGAATTGCGCGCGGCCTAAGCCGAAGGACCAATCCTCGTCGCCGTTCTCGACGAACGACACCACGACGTCGGACGGGCTGGTGCCGCACGACGTCTCTAGCTCCTCGCACAGCAGGCGGTAGAAGTCCTCTTTCTGCTTCTTCTTGCGCTTGCGGCTGGTCACCTGAAGAAAGACGACCTTGTCGGTTCGGGGAATGCCAAGCCCGGTATCCTCGATGATCATGCGCGAGGCGCGATGCTCGTGCACGATCTGATAGCGGTCGCGCTCGGGCACACCGAACGCCTCCACGATGGCGCGATGCGCCGCATCGAGCAGCTCCTTGAGCTCGCTGTCAGTGCGCCCGGCGATCAGATCGAAACGAAGTAGCGGCATTCCTTGTCCCCCCGTTACACGCCCTTGGCCATCTCGCGTAGCTTGAACTTCTGGATCTTGCCCGTCGAGGTCTTGGGCAGCTCGACGAACACGACGTGCCGCGGGCATTTATAGCGGGCAAGCTTTTCCTTGCACCACGCCATGATCTCTTCGGCGCTCACTTGCGCCCCCGGCCGCGTCTCGACGAAGGCGCAAGGCGTCTCGCCCCATTTGGCGTCGGGCTTGGCCACCACGGCGGCGGCCGCGACGGCCGGGTGCTTGTAGAGCACGTCCTCGACCTCGATCGAGGAGATGTTCTCGCCGCCCGAGATGATGATGTCCTTGGAGCGGTCCTTGAGTTGGATATAGCTGTCGGGATGCAGCACGCCGAGGTCGCCGGAATGGAACCAGCCGCCGGCGAAGGCCTCGTCGGTGGCCTTCGGATTCTTAAGGTAGCCCTTCATCACGATATTGCCGCGGAACATGACCTCGCCAAGGGTCTCGCCGTCCGGCGTGACTTTCTCCATGGTCTCGGGGTTCATCACGGTGAGGTCCTCGAGCGCGTGGTAGCGCACGCCTTGGCGGATGCGCTTGGCGAGTCTTTCCTCTTGCGGGAGCTCGTCCCAGGCGGCGTGCCACTCGTTGAGCGTGGCGGGACCGTAAGTTTCCGTCAGGCCGTAGAGATGGGTGAGCTCGAAGCCAGCCTCGTCCATCTTGGCGAGCACGGCGCCAGGCGGGGGCGCCGCGGCGTGACTGAAAGCGACGCGTTGCGAAAATTCCCGTCTTTCCTCGTCGCTCGCACCGAGTAGAGCCGCCATCACGAAGGGCGCGCCTGAGAGATGCGTCACTCCATGATCGGCGAGGGCGTCATACATCTGCTTGGCGCGAACCGCGCGCAAGCAGACATGCGTGCCGGAGATAAGGCTAATCGACCAGGGAAAGCACCAGCCGTTGCAATGGAACATCGGCAGCGTCCAGAGATAGACCGGGTGCTGGCCCATGCCGGTGGCGACGGTATTGGCGTAACACATCAGCGCCGCGCCGCGGTGATGGTAGACGACGCCCTTCGGATTGCCGGTGGTGCCGCTCGTGTAGTTGAGCGAGATCGCGTTCCATTCGTCTGACGGCATCGACCAGCGAAACTCGGGGTCGCCATCGGCGATCAGCTCCTCATAATCGAGATTGCCGAGCCGCGTGCCTTCGACGCCGCATTGCATGTCGCGGTAATCGACGAGCAGAGGCTTCACGTCCGCTTGGTCGAGCGCGTCCTTCAGCACCGGCCCGAACTCGGTGTCGGCGATCAGCACCTTGGTGTCGGCGTGGTCGAGCATGAAAGCGACGGCTCCGGCGTCGAGGCGGGTGTTGATGGAGTGAAGCACGGCGCCGGTCATGGGCACGCCGTAATGGACCTCGAGCATGGCAGGCGAATTTGCCAGCATCACCGAGATGGTGTCGCCCTCGCCAAATCCGCGCGAGGCAAGGGAGGAGGCGAGCTTGCGCGTGCGCGCATAGAAGTCGGCGTAGGCGATGCGCTCCTTGCCGTGGATGATGGCCGTGTGTCCAGGATGCACGGTCGCCGCCCGCTCCAAGAAGATGAGCGGCGTCAGCGGCTGGTAGTTCGCCGGGTTCTTGCCGAGACCGATGTCGTAAGGGTTGGCCATCGCCACCCCCAAGGCGCGTTTCCTCATCGCACCCTAACGAAGGCGAGAGGCTCTGATCAATTGCTGTTGCAGAAGAAAATGCGACTCTACTCAGAGGGCACGTCGGTGCGCTTCAACTCTTTCAGCTTGGCAAACACGGAATCGACGTCGGGCAGCTCTTCCTCTTCCTCGTGGTGCGAGGACATGGCGGCACGCGCCTCCTCCGCAAGCGCCGTGGCCATCGGCCGCTCGGGCTCGGGTCGAGGCGCCGCGGCAGCAAGCGCCTCCTCGGCAGGAAGCAAGGTTCCCGCCTTGGGCTGCTCGACGATGCCGGCCTCTTTCCGCTCGCGCTCGAGCCTGGCCGCAGCCTTCTTCACCTCGGCGTCGAGGTCGGTCTGCGAGCAAAGCCCGAGCGTTACCGGGTCCTGCGCCTGAAGGTTCGGCGAGTTCCAGTGACTACGCTCGCGGATGGCGAGGATGGTCGGCTTGGTGGTGCCGACGAGCCGCATGATCTGCGAGTCCTTGAGTTCAGGATGGTTCTTTAGAAGCCACAGGATTGCGTTAGGACGGTCCTGGCGCCGCGACACCGGCGTGTAACGCGGTCCACGCTTGGTCTTGACCTCAGGCACCTCAACCTTCGGCTCGGAAAGCTTCAGCCGGTGTGCGGGATCCAACTCGGCCGCGGCGATTTCCTCGCGCGACAGCTGGCCCGAGGAGATCGGGTCCATGCCTTTGATGCCATGGGCCACATCGCCATCGGCGATGCCCTTCACCTCGAGCACGTGCAAGCCGCAGAATTCGGCGATCTGCTCGAAGGTGAGCGAGGTGTTGTCGACCAGCCATACGGCGGTCGCTTTGGGCATGAGGGGGCTACGGTCCATTGGCGTTCCTCAAGGGGATAACGGTGCTCTTCCGCCCCTTCGGCGAAAGAGAAAAACCGAAATCAAAAGAAGGGGAATAGAGACCTATATAGGGGCTGCCGCCGGCTAAGGCAATCGTCTCCGCAGCTTTTCAAGTCTCGAAGTGAACTACTCCATCACCAGCACGATCTTGCCGATATGCGCCGGGTCATCGATGCGGCGATGGGCGTCCGCCGCATCCTTGAGTGGAAAGGTGGAATCGATCATCGGCCTGAATTTGCCCTCCACGATCAGCGGCCAGACGCGCTCCTCAATAGCCTTCGCCATGCGCGCCTTGGCCTCCGTACTTTGCACGCGGAGCGTTGAGCCGGTGAGCGTCAAGCGCCGGAGCATCAGCCGCATCAGGTCTAGCTCGACCTTCGCGCCTTTGAGGAAGGCGATCTGCACGATGCGGCCTTCGAGTGCCGCGGCCTTGAGGTCGCGCTCGATATAGTCCCCGCCAACCATGTCGAGGATCACGTCGACGCCATTGCCGCCAGTCGTCTCGCGCACGACCTCGACGAAGTCCTCCTCGCGGTGGTTGATGGCGCGAACGGCGCCGAGCTCGCGGCAGACATGCGCCTTCTCGGCGCTGCCTACCGTCGCCATCACCTTGGCGCCGAGCGCGGTGGCAATGGGAATTGCGGTCGTGCCGATGCCGCTCGCCCCGCCATGGACCAGCAGCCATTCGCCCGGCTTGAGCGCGGCGCGCTCGAACACATTGTGCCAGACGGTGAATAGGGTCTCGGGCAAAGCGGCAGCCTCGACCATCGATAAGTCTTGCGGGATGGGCAAGGTCGCGCTCTCCGGCGCCACTGCGTACTCGGCGTAACCGCCGCCACCGATCAGCGCGCAGACTGCATCCCCTTCTTTGAAGCGCATGGTGCTCGGCCCGACAGCCACCACCTTACCGGCGACTTCCATCCCAAGTACGTCGGGCGCGCCTTTGGGGGGAGGGTAGTGGCCCTGGCGCTGGAACACGTCAGGTCGATTGATGCCGGCGGCCTCGACCTTGACGAGAATTTCACCGGGACCAGGCGCCGGCACCGGACGCTCCGCGGCCACCAGAACTTCAGGCCCGCCAGCGCCCTTCGCCTCGATTACGGTCATCGTCTTCGGCGACATTAGACTTCCTCCTGTGCGAGGGCGTTTAAGGGATTAGCACGACATCACACGATGGTAAGATACACGTATGGACACAGACGATCTCGCACCGCCACCGAAGAAGCCGAAGGCATACGAGCTTGGGCAAGATCTGAGCAAACTCTCGGTCGGCGAGCTCAAAGCGTTGATCGACGATCTCAAAGCCGAGATTGCGCGTGTCGAGGCAATGCACGCGGCCAAGCAGTCCTCGAAGAGCGCGGCCGAGGCCGCCTTCAAGCGTTAACGATACTGTTCCTTTAGGTAAACCCGCACTTAGGATTAACTCGATCTTAGGACTCTCGCGTTAGGGTCCTGCTCATCCAGTCCTCTGGATCTGAGTGGCCTGTCCACTCTGTTTGACGCCTCCCTGTTAACTTCCTGAGCCGCCGCCTGGCGGCTCTTTTTTTGGCCCGATTCACGGCGTTTAACCTTTGTTGCCGGAAGGCGACGACGGGGCTTCCGCATGGCATACTATGCCGCCGGCTAGGGCGTTGACGGGAGTTGGCCGATGGCGGGGAGGTCAAAAAGCGGCGACCGTGACGATGGCGTGACGGTGTCGTTCGGCGCGAAATTCGCGCGCTCGGAACAATTCAAATCAGTGTTTCGCGAAGGCATGGCGCTGGTCGAGGCGGCAGCCACTTATCTCGACGGCGACGGTCGCAAAGAGGCGCGCAAGCTGCGTCCGCCCCATTCGCTCGCTTACGCGACCGAGAGCATGCGGCTCACCACGCGGCTGATGCAGCTTGCCTCGTGGCTTTTGATTAGGCGCGCGGTGAGCGAGGGCGAGCTCACGCCAGAGCAGGCAATCGAGGAGCAGCGCAAGATCAAGCTTCCCGCCAGCAGCAGCGATCAGCCTGCGCGCGATCTCGGCGCGTTGCCGCCGCGACTACGCGAGCTGATCGAGCAGAGCGTCAAGCTTCAGGCGCGCGTGATCCGTCTCGATCGCATGCTGGGATATAAGCAGCTTCCGCCTTCGGGCGAGGCCGAGCATCCGCTCAAGAGGCAGCTGTCGCGGCTTCGCGCCGCGTTCGGTTCCGAGGCAGAGTAGGCCTCAGCCTATTTGATGAAGCCTTCGTATTTCCGCTTGAAGCGGGTCAAGCGTCCGCCGCGATCGATCAGATGCTGACCCCCGCCGGTCCAGGCCGGGTGCGTCTTTGAATCGATGTCGAGCTTCAGAGTGTCGCCTTCCGATCCGTAGGTCGAGTAGGTGACGAACTCGGTACCGTCGGTCATCACCACCTTGATGCGGTGATAATCGGGATGGATGTCCTTCTTCATGGCGTCCGCCTTGCAAATTCTGGGATTTCGTTTGGGGGGAGCCTATAACGGAACTTCGGAAGCGGCACAAGCTGCGCCGTAGTAGCGTGCCGGCATCTAACCCTTTTCGTAATGGTCTTACGCTCTTAAAGTCCCCCCGAAACTTAGAAGCTGGGCGTTCTCGTTTGTGCAACTCGTAAAGGCAAAACCCGACCCTGAAGACCGGCGAGAACCGACCGTCACTCAAGATGCGGACCGGGAGGGGGCGAGGCGCGCCTCGCTCAAGCCCCTGCTTGCACTGAAGCCCTACCTGCTTCGCCACAAAGCCATGCTCGCCGCGGCATTTGCCGCGCTCCTCGTCTCGGCGGGCGCGACGCTCGCTTTGCCGATGGCCGTGCGGCGCATGATCGATCTCGGCTTCTCCGGCATCGAGCCTGATCTGATCGACAAATATTTTGCGACGTTGGTCGTCATCGGGCTGATCCTCGCTTTGGCGAGCGCCGCGCGCTTCTACTGCGTGAACTGGCTCGGCGAGCGCGTGGTCGCCGATATCCGCCGCGACGTGTTCAAGCATCTCACGGGACTGAGCCCAGCCTTCTACGAGGTGTCGCATTCGGGCGAAGTAATGTCGCGGCTCACCGCCGACACCACGCAAGTCAAAGCGGCGGCGAGCACGGTGATCTCGCAGGCGCTGCGCAATTTGCTCCTGCTCATCGGCGCCACCGTGATGATGGTGGTGACCAGCCTCAAGCTTTCGCTTGCCGTGTTCATTGCCATTCCTGTCATCGTCATTCCGCTTGTTGCCTATGGGCGCTCGGTCAGGGCGCTGTCGCGTCAGGCGCAGGACACGCTTGCGCAAGCCTCGGCCTATGCGAGCGAGAGCTTGGCTCAAGTGCGCGTGCTGCAAGCCTTTACACACGAGAAGGCGGCCAGCGCGCGGTTCGGCGAAGCGGTCGAGCGCTCCTTCGAGGCGGCGAATGCGCGCGCCAAGGCACGGGCCGGGCTCACGGCGATTGCGATTTTTCTCACCTTTGCCAGTGTGGTTGGGGTGCTGTGGTACGGCGCCCAGGACGTGCTGTCGGGCATCATGACCGGCGGCAGGCTATCGCAATTCGTGCTCTATGCTCTCCTCGCCGCTGCCTCGATGGGCGAGCTCAGCGAGGTGTGGGGCGAACTCAGCCAAGCCGCAGGCGCCGCAGAGCGTCTCGGCGAGCTGCTCGAGGTGCGGTCGGAGATCAAATCTCCGCGTCACCCGAAACCGCTGCCGGTGCCGCCGCGCGGCGAGATCGGCTTCCGCGACGTCTCGTTCTCCTATCCGCTCAGGCCAGAGACGAGCGCGCTGTCGCAGGTGAATTTCCACGTGACGCCGGGAGAGCGGGTGGCTCTGGTCGGGCCGTCAGGCGCTGGCAAGACCACGATCTTCGCCCTTCTGCTCCGCTTCTATGACCCTGACCGCGGCGCGGTCGAGGTCGACGGCGTGCCAACCAACGAGGCCGAGCTTGGCGAGCTTCGCTCCCGCTTCGCGCTCGTGCCGCAAGAGACCGCGCTGTTTGCCGACACCATCGCCGCCAATATCGCCTATGGCGTCGCGAAGGCCGGACGGAGCGAAGTCGAGGCAGCAGCAAAGG
>JBKOUI010000065.1:0-13572 GCA_046723315.1 Pseudomonadota bacterium
GGGCCAGCGAAAGCCACTGCCAGTCCGAGCGATAGGATTACTGCAACGACCTTTTTCATAGTTTCCTCTCCTTTTTGCGCGACCGAAAAAATCGGTGCTCAAAAGGGTATCTTGCAGGCCTACGCAGACGCTGAGGTCTAGTAGCGCTGGGACAAAATGACCGATCTATGAGCACGTGGACGGCTCCGTTCGCCACGGCTTGACCGAATGCAGCGGGCGTCCGCAGTGGGCGCCGCGCAGCCTTTCGCATCATTCTGTCAGATGCACGTCATAGACGATGGTTGCCAGTGGCAAAGGTTTGGACTGGCAATAGAACTGGGTCTGATGCCCTGAACACGGCATGCGTGGTGGCGCTCTAAGGGCACTCGCTCGGCTACAAGAGCATCGGTAGGATCCTTTGAGCGCTGACGTTGAGCGCCCAACCATCCGCACCAGCAGGCCACGGTCTGAACAGGCGAAGCGAGGGGCGTTCCCACTCCGGTCAAAGTGGTCGCATTCACCTCCCAGGTTAGTGATGCGGTGACCAGGAGAGCCACGCCGGCGGCAGCTCCAAGCGTTGCCTTATGCATTCGCCATTCCTCCGCCGTCCGCTATGGTCCCGGACAATGTAGCGCAGAAGCGATCTCCGACGAACCCCGGCATTTCGCGCCGCGCACCCTTTTCGAGGCTGTGCGCATAAAAGTTGGATATGTGGCGGAGAGGGTGGGATTCGAACCCACGAGACGGTTGCCCGCCTACACGCGTTCCAGGCGTGCGCCTTCGACCACTCGGCCACCTCTCCTTGGAAAAAGTGCGGCGACTATAGCGGAGCGACCCCGAGGTTCAAGCAAACCTCTGGACGGATCTGCCCGTTCACGACCGCCTCAAGCAAGGCTGATTTGAATGCGGGCCGACAATGGACTATGTAAGCGGGGAACCAATCACCCGCTATAGAAGGTCATGCTTACTCTCATACGCCTTTTAGGCGTCTGGTTTCTCCTGCTTGCCATGATCGCCGCTGTGATCGACGCCACCAAGAGTCTCGCGGGTGGCGGCGCTTGGGTGGTTACACCGATGGGCGAACAGTGGAAGGCGCTGAACGCCCAGAGCCTCGATGCCGCCAAAGCCTGGGTCACGAGCACTGTCGGCCCTTATCTATGGGACCCGGTTATCACCACTATCCTGCATGCCCCGACTTGGGTCGTGTTCGGCATTTTGGGGGTGCTGCTCTATTGGCTCGGGCAGAAGCGCAAGCCGGTAGAAGTGTTCATCAATTAAGGGAGCTCGTCAGGGGGGAAGCTCTTTAATCCAACGGAGACCTCCATGTTCACGCTGAAGCGCAAGCCTCTCTCAATGCCCTCTGCCGATCAGGCGCTGCCTGGCCGGCCAACTGCCATCCCCACAGCCAAGACCCATTTCGTGAACGGTGCGGCCCTCAAGGGGCCTTACCCGCAGGGATCAGAGATGGCTCTGTTCGGACTCGGTTGCTTTTGGGGCGCCGAGCGGAAGTTCTGGGAGACGCAGGGAGTCTATGTGACCGCGGTCGGCTATGCCGGAGGGCTTACGCCGAACCCGACTTACGAGGAGGTGTGCTCTGGGCTCACCGGGCATAACGAGGCGGTGTTCGTAGTCTATGACCCGAAGCGTGTCAGCTATGATGAGCTTCTGAAGGTGTTCTGGGAGGCCCACAACCCGACGCAAGGCATGCGACAGGGGAACGACGTCGGCACGCAATATCGCTCGGGCATTTACTACTTCTCTGATGCGCAGAAACGCTCCGCCGAAGCCTCGAAGGCGGCCTACGACAAAGCGCTCAAAGCGAAAGGGCTTGGCTCGATCACTACGGAGATCCTGCCGGCCCCGGAGTTCTATTTCGCCGAGGACTATCACCAGCAATATCTCGCCAAGAACCCCCACGGCTATTGCGGGCTAGGCGGGACCGGCGTGTCCTGCCCGATCGGCACCGGCGTATCGGCCTAGCCCTCCGTACGTGAGGCCCATTGACCAATATCGAGATTTGATGTGCGTCGTCAGGAGTCGGTTGGACTTTATCGCTTCTGCAAGACACATTGACGTTGACCCATTTTCGATCGCCGAGGTTTGCGCTTTCCACGGGCGCAAGGTTATCGAGGGGATCGCTTTCGGCTGTCTAATAGCGGTTGAGCACGGCCTTAAACATGTACCGCGCGATGCGAAGGGTCAGTGGAGCGCGGAGTCAATTCTGAGGAGTCTCAAAGGCAAGAATCTCAATTGATCCTTCACCAAGTGTCATCAGAGAATCAACCGAAACCGAACGATTGGAGTATGGGGTGAAGGCGACAATCGAAGGCACACCTGAAAGGCGCCTAACTCATGACGAGGTCATCCGATTCTACCAACAAGCACATAACTGGCTCCACGAACCGAACCCCTATGTGACCAGAGACCGGGGGTCGTTCCTGCGGCGCCATGAGTCCGAATTGTGGTCGATGCTCAAAAAAATAGACGGCTTCATCGAGCGCCATACGATTTCCCTGCACGGCGAAATGTTCTTTTGCGTTCTCCGCGATTCACGTGACCACCGAACGAAGGTAGTTCCCTTGTCGAAGATTGCCTCGTTGGTGGAGGAAAGGACCGCCCAATGAAGCCGACGAGTGCGCGCAAAAGCACGTGAACCGCTCAGTATGTGGTGGGCCAGTTTGCCCCAGCCTGACAGATTAGCGCTAGAGCGGCAAGGATTGCTGCCCACGCGTTTAGTCGGCTTTGTCGCGTTACGCCCTTAGCAAGCTCCGAAAGTTCGCTCTCAATTCCCGCGCCGCCGTTGATTGGACTGTCCAGGAAGCGTGTGAGTTTCGTGGGAGTTCTAACAAGTGCGGCGCTGAACCAGAGCGCGGCCGACAGAAAGCCGAACACTATTGAAGCCCATTGCCAGCAAGTGGCCTCAATACCGAGCATGGCGCCCTCCTTACCTGCTCATCGTTATCAGCCGCGGACGAAGCCGACGATGTCCTTGGTCTTGGCAAGGATCGGGTCGGCGATATCGTGAGCGCGTCGCGCACCATCGGCTAGGATGCGGTCGATCTCGAGGGGATCAGACATCAGCCGTCGCATCTCATCGCCGATCGGCGTCAGCTTGCTCGCGGCAAGCTCGGCGAGTGCGTCCTTGAACTTCGAGAAGGGCGAGCCGCCGAAGTCGCGTAGCACGGTCTCCTTCGTGACGTCGGCGAGCCCGGCATAGATGCCGACCAGGTTGTCGGCCTCCGGCCTGCTCTCCAGCCCCTTCGTCTCTGACGGCAGCGGCTCGGGGTCGGTCTTTGCCTTCCTGATCTTCTTGGCGATGGCGCCGGCATCGTCGGTCAGGTTGATGCGCGTCATGTCAGACTCGTCCGACTTCGACATCTTCTTGGTGCCGTCGCGCAAATTCATCACCCGCGTGGCAGGGCCAGTGATCAAAGGCTCAGGCAAAGGAAAGAAGCCGTCCGGATAGCCAGCGCGGGCGATGGTCTTGGCGAAGTCGTTGTTGAATTTTTGAGCGATGTCGCGGGCAAGCTCGAGATGCTGCTTCTGGTCCTCGCCCACCGGCACGTGGGTCGCGTGGTACAGCAGAATGTCGGCGGCCATCAGGTTGGGATAGACATAGAGCCCGGCACTTGCACTCTCGCGATCCTTGCCGGCCTTCTCCTTGAACTGCGTCATGCGGTTGAGCCAGCCGATGCGCGCCACGCAGTTGAAAATCCAGGCGAGCTCGGCGTGGCCCGAGACCTGGCTCTGATTGAACACGATGTGGCGCTCTGGATCGATGCCCGAGGCAATGAACGCCGCCGTCACCTCGCGCGTGTTGTGCGTGAGCTCGTCCGGGTCCTGGAACACGGTGATGGCGTGTAGGTCGACCACGCAATAGAGGCAGTCGTGCTCGGCCTGAAGCGCCACGAATTTGGTGATAGCGCCGAGATAGTTACCGAGATGCAGGTTGCCGGTCGGCTGCACGCCGGAGAAGACGCGGGTCTTGGTCTTCATGAATCGCCCCTGTTGACGAAGCGCCGGTTATGGCTTGGGCCCAGCGGTTAGGCAAGCATGCTTGCCCATAACCGCTTGTTCCGGCGAAAACGGGGATCCATGGCAACACGAGCGGCCCACATCTTCTTTCTGGATTCGCGCGTTCGCTTGGGTGAGCAAAGAGCACGAACATCACTCTTGCGAAGCGAGCTCAGAACAGCCAGGTGAGGCGGCCTTTGACGCCGTTGTCGGTGACGTGGTCGGCGAATTGTCCGGTGTAGGAGACGCCGAGCGAAGCGGTGGGGCTGAGTGCGAAATCGAGCCCCGCTTCAAGGAGGAAACTGTCTTGCGCCAGTGGCACGCCAACGACGGTGAAGTTGCTGCCGACGATGGCGAGGGTCAGGGAAGCGTCAGGCGTCACGTCGTCGAAAGCATGCTGCCATGCGGCGGAAACCCTCGGGATAATCGTCATATTTGACAGATGGGTGACCGTGGCGGCGCGCAAGCCGAGGGTCGAGTAGCCGACATCTTCGTCGCCGCTCTTGCCGGTGAGTGAAGCGAAGTCATCGCCGTTCTCGCGGAAGCTGTCTGACTCGATCGAGACGTAAGCGGGGCCGGCAAAGGGCTCGACCGCAATACCGCCACGCGCCAGCGGGTAAGCGACCTCGCCGAAGATCTGTCCGGTGTCGGCATCGTAGGAGGCGCTCTGCCGCTCGAAAAAGCCGGGAAACACGATGGCGCGGTCGGTGTCGATCTCCGACCAGGTCCAGCTGCCGCCACCACGCAGCGCCAGGGGACCAGTCAGACCTCCGATGTAACTGGCAAGATTGAAGCTCTCGACTTCGGCTGAGCTGCGCAGGTCATCGACCGAGAGGTTCGACCAAGCACCCCCGGCGGCTATCCCGGCCCGCCAGCTGCCGCCAATGCCTGTATCAACACCGGAGATGAAACCGCCGAGGTCGCGGTCGGCGGGATAGATGGCGCTGTCGCCTTCGAAATCCCCCCAGACGCCGTATGCGTGCGTCCAGAAGGTCGCGCCATAGCTCGGCGGCGGGGCCAAATGCTTGCCCTCATAGCCGAGCGCCATCGCCTGCTCATCGAGCAATGTATTGGTGTTCAGCGAAGCCACTTGCGGGCCGCCAGCACCAAGTGCCGCGACCTGACCGGCGGCGCTGGTGTAACTCGCTTGTACCAGACGTCCCAGTACGGCCTCTCGCACATAACGCGCATCGCCGGCGAGTATGCCGGGCACTGTGGCATAGATTTCGCCGGACAACGCGTTGAAAGCATCACTTGCCTGTTCCTCGGTCAAAATCAGGATGGCATCGTGAAGCATACTCTGCGTGGTGTCGTCGCCGAGCCCGGTTGCGACGCCAGACTCGTTCACTGAGTCAGCCACGTCAGCAAATTGAGCGCTAGACCGAACCAGGCTGAGCACGACGTCGTTGCCAGTGCCTCCATTATAGACGACGCTCGGCTTGAGAAAGACGAGGTTGGTGGTGATCGAGGCGAACTGACCGCTCACCGCCGCACCGCCGTTATTCTCAATGATGACATAGTCAGTCTTCGGTTTGTAATCGCCATCCGCAGCAAGCACACGCAGCACCGCACCGCTCAAGTGCACCGTGCCGTTGTTGACGATCACCATGTCTGCGTTACCCGACGCATCGGCTTCGACCTCAAAAGTGGCACCCGTGTTCAAGATGAAGTCGCCGTTCACCGTCTGCGTGCCTATTGAATTGCCCGGCGCATAAACGCCTCCATTGACGACGAGCCGCCTGAGTGAGCCTGTACCGCCGATGGTGCCGCCCTGCTCGACGATCGCTTCCGACAGAAGCGACCCGTTCACCACAAGCCTGCCGCCTCTGACCAAGGTCACTCCGTCATAGAGATTGTTGCTGTTTAGAATAGTGGTGCCGGCTTCGACGAGCACGCTGCCTGAGCCCGAGATCGCGGGTGCGAAGACGTAATCCGTAGCGGTGTGATTGAATACGATCTGGCCCGTTCCCGCACGAACCTCACTCCACCGCGCGTCAGCGTTCCCGGTGCGGCAGGCGCCCGACCAGAGGCATCGCCGATATTCAGCGCGCCGCTTGAGCCAGCCTGATTGGCAATGATCACGTTCCCCGAGACCGCGCCTCCATTTTGATGGTAAGCGAGCCGCTGCCTTTGTCGCCGACATAGAGTTGACCTGAATTGGTCCAGGTCGCGCCAGCGCCGCTGACCGTCACCGAGCCATGGCTGCCGGCTTCGAAGCCGATATAGCCGATGGTGTTGCTGACCTTTCCGCCGTCCTGAATGTTGAGCACGGCGGTGCCGAGATTGCCGACCATGAATAGGCCAGTGCTGGTCCAGCTCGAGTTGGCGCCGCTGACGGTCGCCGTGCCCGTCACGCCGGCACTCAATCCAAGATAGCTCGGGCCACTCAAGAGCTGGCCACCGTCCTGGATGTTCAGCGTCCCGGTGCCGCTATTGCCGACCGCCATAGTGCTCGCTTGCGCGCCGGGCGTGGCGATCACGGCGACATTCGGAGACACGATGTTGATATTTACAAAGTTTGTGTTGTTTGGGACGGCGTTAAGCGACCAGTTGCTAGCAGTGAACCAATCGGATGATGTTCCGCCGGTCCAATTGGTGGTTTGGGCGAACGCCGGACTTGCCGCGAACGAAAGCCCTAAGGCAATCGTTGTCATGATAGCAATTGAGTAACGCCGGCACGCTTCGCGGTTCCGCGGCAACGCGGCCAAGGCTCTCCCCACCGTCATTATGCCTACGCCCCCCGACGTCTCGGCTCCTGCCTCGCGGACAGGCAGATCGTTCAAGCGATATGGGAATAGAATTAGCACGCCACGCAGTGCCGCGGAGATAATTATCTTCTCAGGGCTTCGATTGAAGCCAAATAGCACTCAGCATCCGCGAGGCACGCCTGCTCAGATCACATCGCTGTAACCCCCGTCGAGATAGAAGGCACGTCGCCTCGAACCCCACTGCGAACAAGCGGCTAGGTGCGGATGATTTCCGGCTGGGGCAGCGAGGCGATCTTCATCTCCTGCTCGAGCGTCTTAATCTGTTCGGCGATCGAGATGGTGCGCTCAGCCATGCCGAGATGCAGCCGTTCGACCATGCGGCCTTCCACCACGATGACGCCCTTCTGCTTGTTCTCGGGCCGGCTGAACGCCTCGATGATCTTGCGCGACCACTCGACCTCCTCGCGCGTCGGCGAGAAGATCTCATTGCAGGGCGAGACCTGGCTTGGATGGATCAGGGTCTTGCCGTCCATGCCGAGGGTGCGGCCGCGCTCGCATTCCTCGCGCAAGCCGAGCTCGTCTTTGAAGTCGTTATAGACACCGTCGATAATGTCGAGGCGGTAGGCGCGCGCGGCGACCAGCGTCATGGCGAGCCAGGGCACGACGGCGAAGCGGTCATGCAGCGCGCGGGCACGCGACTCCTTGATCAGATCGTTGGTACCCATGACGAGGCAGCACAACCGATTATCATCGTAGACCGCCGTGGCGGCGATGGCGCGCGCGTTCAAGATCGCCATCGGCGTCTCCATCATCGCCCATAGCCTGATCTTCTCCGGCGCATGCACGCCTTGCAGGATCTTGGCGACGCTGATGATGTCGCCTGGTTGCACCACCTTGGGCACGAGGATCGCGTCGGGCTCTGCATCCCACGCGGCAAGCAAGTCCTCGGTGCCCCACGGCGTCTCGAGCGCATTTACTCTGATGACGATCTCGCGGCCGCCATAGCCGCCATTCTTGACCGCGGCACAGACCTGATCGCGGGCGAGTGGCTTAGCATCCGGCGCCACAGCATCTTCGAGGTCGAAGATGAGGGCATCGGCAGCGATGGTCTTGGCTTTTTCGAGCGCCCGCTCGTTCGAGCCGGGCATGTACAACACGCTTCTGCGTGGCCGGCCTTGCATATTGCAATCCTCTTGCTGCAGTGCAGCATAAACGAGGATGGAAGCTTCGCCAATGGCCCCGGGATTACGCCCCTATCTCTTTGAGGATATTAGAAATTTTGGCGGCTCCGAACAGCTCCACAGCTGCCAGGTAGACCACCAGTCCGGTGCCGACGAGCGTGATGAGTGCTGCCCCTTGGGCAAGGAGTCCGCTTGTCGGGCCAAACCACGGAGCAAACAGCTCAACCAGGGCAAACACGATGACACCCATCACCGCACTCGCGGCGCAGATGCCAGCAAAGCGGCGGCGGAAGGTGTGGTCGAGCTTGAAGCCGTCGCGTCGCCTAAGAGTCAAAACCAAGAGGCCGACATTGATCCAGCCCGAGAGCATGGTGGCGATGGCAATGCCGGTAGGGCCGATCGCCAAGAACAGGATGAAGCTCAGCACGGCCGTCGAGATCATGGCGATGCCGGCATAGATCATCGGCGTCTTGGTGTCCTCACGCGCGAAGTAGCTCGGATGCAGCACCTTGATCACTACATAGGCCGGGAGCCCAAGAGCCAGTGCCGACAACATCGCGGCGCTCGCCTCCGTGTCCGCTGCGGTGAAGGCGCCGCGCTCGAATAGGACACGCATGATCGGGCCGGAGGCGACGGCAAGGGCAATCGCCGCCGGTACGGTGAGCAGGAGCGCGAATTCGAGTGCACGATTCTCGCTCGCAAGCACGGCGTCGTGATCGCCTGAGCGGAGCTTGTGGCTAAGATCGGGCAGCAATACGACGCCGATAGCGACACCGATGACCCCCAAAGGAAGCTGAAAGATGCGCTCGGCGTAATAGATCCAGGACACGACGCGGTCTTGCAGCGTGGCGATGATGGTCGAGATCACCATGGTGAGCTGCGCCATGCCGCCGGCAATCACGCCGGGTGCTGCAAGGGTCATTAGTCGCTGCATCTCAGGCGTGAGGCGCGGGCGCTCGATCGGCACGCGCATGCCGATTCTGGTGGCGGCTATGGCTACCACGATCACTTGCAACACCCCCGAAGCGACGATGGCCCAGGCAAGAGCGATGCCTGCCGTCGTCTGGCTGCCGCCAAACGCGACCAGCACCAAGAGCACGATGATCAGCACGACATTGAGCAGGGTCGGCGCGAGCGCGGCGATGGCGAAGCGGCCGAGCGCGTTCAGCACCCCAGTGTAGAGCGCGACCAGCGACATGCAGACGAGATAAGGCAGTGAAATACGCGCGAGCATGACGGCAAGATCGAATTTTGCAGGATCCCGCGCAAAACCGGGCGCCAGAAGGAGCATGAGCCAGGGCATGACGATCTCGGCCAGTACCGTGAAGACGACAAGCATAAGAGTGAGACCGGCAAGCGCCTGGCCAGCAAAGACTTGCGCCAACTTGGGTCCATCGCCGTGAAGGCGCTTGGCAAAGAGCGGAATGAAGGCCGCATCGAAGGCGCCTTCGGCGAACAAGCGGCGAAACATGTTTGGCACGCGGAACGCCACGAAGAAGGCGTCGGCTACGTAGGAAGTGCCGAGCACCGCAGCGATCAAAACATCTCGGACGAAGCCGAGTACGCGGCTCAGAATGGTGATAGAGCCGACCGTGGCGAAGCCGCGATAGAGCTTCATTAGGCAAGCAGCAACGCCGGCTCTTGGCGCGCTTGAAGCGCCTTCATCAGGCGCTCGCGGATGGCGCCCTCACGACTTGTGCTCGTGATCTTCTTGCCGGTGAGATCGGTCACGTAGAACACGTCGACGGCCTTCTCGCCGAAGGTTGCGATATGGGCCGAGGCGATGTCGAGATTGAGGTCCGAGATTTCGCGCGTCACGTCATAGAGCAGGCCAGGCCGGTCGAGCCCGTTGATCTCGAGCACGGTAAGCGCGTCCGATAGCGTATTGTCGATGATGACCTGCGGCTCGACCTTGAAGGCCGAAAGCCTAGGCTTGGGCTTGCGCTTGTTCATGACGACTTCCGACAGGCGCACATCACCCCTCAGCAGCCGCTCGATCGTCTGGGCGATTTTCTTGGCGCGGCGCTCCTCGTCCTCGGCGTGATCGAATTCGCGCTCGAGGTGAATGGTGTCGAGCGCCATGCCGTCGCGGGTGGTCGAGATCTGGGCATCGACAATGTTGGCACCAGCGCCAGTGCAAGCGCCTGCGACCATGGCGAGCAGGCGCGGGTGGTTGGGGGCAAGCAGGGTGACCTCGGTAACGCCACGGAAGGCGTCGGTTGCGATATGGGTGACGATCGGCTTCTTCTGCGCCTCGGCGTCGCGGATCAGCCTGGCGTGCTCGGCGATGACGTTAAGGTCGGTTCTAAGCCAATAAGATGGATAATGCCGGTCGATGAAGCGCTCGAGATCGTCCTTCGGCCAGGCTGCGAGTTGCTCGCGCAGGGCATCCTGGGCGCTCGCCACGCGCTCGCTGCGGCTCAAGGTGAGATGTCCGCCGCCAAGCAAAGGCTCGGTCTCGAAATAAAGCGTACGCAAGAGCTGGCCCTTCCATCCTGTCCACACGCCTGGCCCTACGGCGCGGATGTCGGCGACTGTAAGCAGAAGCAATAGCTTGAGGCGTTCCCGGCTCTGCACCAGTGCGGCAAAATCGCGAAGCGTCTTCGGATCGTTCAGGTCGCGGCTCTGGGCGAACAGGCTCATGGAAAGATGCTGCTCGACGAGCCACGCAGCGGTCTCGGTCTCCGCCGCATTAAGCCCAAAGCGGGGGCCAAGCTCCCGGGCAATACGCGCGCCGGCAATGGAATGATCCTCCTCGCGGCCCTTGGCGATATCGTGCAGAAAGGCTGCGACGTAGAGTGCGCGGCGGTTGTCGATGGTACGCACGATCTCCGTCGATACCGGATGCTCGTTGGCGAACTTCCCCCGCTCGATGCCAGAGAGAAAGCCTATGGTCCGGATCAGGTGCTCGTCGACTGTGAAGTGATGATACATGTTGAATTGCATCATCGAGACCACGCGTCCGAAATCCGGAATGAAGCGGCCGAGCACGCCGGCCTCGTTCATCTTGCGCAACACGCCCTCGGGGTCGCGCGAATCCATCAGGAGCCGCATGAACAGGCGATTGGCCACCGGGTCGTTGCGCAGCTTGTCGTCGATCCGCCGGACATTGGCGCGCACCTCGCGCAGCACCTCTGGCGAGAAGGAGGCCTGATGCTCGTCGGCAATGACGAACAACTTGATGAAGTTCACCGGATCCTTGAAGAAGGCCTCTTTGCTCACGGCGTAGATGCGGCCGTTCTCGATACGGAAATCCGAGGTGCGCCTGAGCTTGGCGCGGCGCCGCCAACTGAATGGCGCAAGCAGCGTGTCGAGCACGGGCAGCGACTTGAGCTGTTTGAGCTCGAGCGCCGAGCAGACCGTCCCGGTCAGCTCGCCCACCTCCTTGGCCACGAGGAAGTAATGCCGCATGAAGCGTTCGACTGCGCTTAAACCTGCATGGCCGCGATAGCCGAGCCGCTCCGCCATGAGCTCCTGCACCTCGAAGCTCAGCCGCTCCTCCGGCCGGTCGGTCAGGAAATGCAGATGGCAGCGCACCGACCAGAGGAAGCTCTCGCAGCGGCGGAAGCTCCGATATTCGTGCGGCGTGAACACGCCGGCCTCGACAAATTCGGCCTCGGCCTTGTCGGGATAAAGATGTTTGGCGAGCCAGTGCAGGGTGTGCAGGTCGCGCAAGCCGCCTTTGCCGTCTTTGACGTTGGGCTCGACGAGATAGCGCGAGGCTCCAGCGCGGGCGTGACGGGCATTCTGCTCGGCGAGCTTTGCTTCGACGAAGGGACGCGCATTCCCCTCCAGTACCTCCTTGCGGAAGCGGTGCTGAAAATCTGTATAGAGCGCCTCGTCGCCGAGCAGCAGGCGCGCGTCGAGCAGCGCGGTGCGGATGGTCATGTCGGAGAGGCTGAGTCGCACGCACTGGTCGATGTTGCGCGTGGCGTGGCCAACTTTGAATCCGAGATCCCACAAGAGATAGAGCATGTACTCGGCCACGCTCTCGCCCCAGGCCGTTTGCTTGTAGGGAAGCAGGAAGAGAAGATCGATGTCGGAGCCTGGGGCAAGAAGCCCGCGGCCGTAGCCGCCTTGGGCCACGACGGCCATCCGCTCGGCGATCGAAGGATTGTCGGCTCGGTAGATATGCGTGGTGGTGAAGTCGTAGGCGAGGCGGATGAGGGCGTCCTGGAAAGACGATAAGCCTTCGGCGCAAGCCCTGCCGTCGCCGTCCCGCTCGAGCTGGCGTCTGGCCGCGGTCCGCGCACCGGCAACGAGCTGGCGCAGGCGCTCGACCAGCGCCATACGCAGCGTCGAGTCTTGGCCCGAATAAGAATGGGCAAGCTTGGACGCCTCGTGGCGCAGGAGGTCGAGGTCGAAATACGGAGCTTTTATCGGTGCTGGCTGGTCCATGGGCGTGAGGCGAAAGACTAGCACATGGGCGCTTTATTCCTCGCTGGCAAGCAAAGCCTTAAGGCGGTAGAGGGCCTCGAGCGCCTCTTTCGGGGTCATGGCATCGGGGGCCAAATCGGCGATCGCCTCTTCGAGCCGCGACGTTCGGCTTTGCCGGGACTCGGTTACCCCTCTGGCAGCCCTGAACAGCGGCAGATCGTCGGCAAGATCGGCAGGTTTGGGCCGCGCATCGGCCTTTTCAAGTGCGCTCAGTACCTCATTGGCGCGAGCAAGCACGGGGGGTGGAAGGCCAGCGAGTTTGGCGACGTGGATTCCATAGGAGCGGTCGGCGGCGCCAGCCACGACGCGATAGAGGAACACGATCTCGTCGCGCCACTCCTTCACCTCGACCGTCGCGTTGGCGGCCCGTGGCAGCTTGTCGGCGAGCGCAGTGAGCTCGTGATAGTGGGTCGCGAACAGGACGCGCGAGCGGTTCACCTCATGCAGATATTCGAGCGCGGCCCAGGCGATGGAGAGTCCGTCGAAGGTCGCCGTGCCGCGTCCGATCTCGTCGAGCACGACGAAAGAGCGCTCCGTTGCCTGATTGAGGATCGAGGCGGTCTCGACCATCTCGACCATAAAGGTCGAGCGGCCGCGGGCGAGGTCGTCGGCGGCGCCGACGCGGCTGAACAGGCGATCGACGATGCCGATATGCGCGCTCTTCGCCGGAACGAAGGAGCCTGATTGCGCCAGCACGACGATGAGCGCATTCTGGCGGAGAAAGGTCGACTTGCCGCCCATGTTGGGGCCGGTGACGACGAGGATGCGCGTGTCACCCGTCCTTTCATCGCCGAGCTTGCAATTGTTGCCGACAAAACTTGCGCCCTCGGAGCGCCGCAAGGTCTGCTCGACCATAGGGTGGCGGCCATCCTCGATATCGAACACGAGCGTGCCGTCGATTCTAGGCCGCACATAGTTCTGTTCTATCGCAAGCTCGGCGAGACCCGCATAGTGATCGAGCTCGGCGAGCGCCGCGCTTGCCGCGGCGAGCGTCTGCTGCTCGGCTAGCACCTCCTCCATGAGCTCGGCGAACAGCTCAAGCTCAAGGGCAAGGGCCCGGTCGGCAGCCTGCGTGATCTTAGCCTCGAGCTCTGACAGCTCTGGCGTGGAGAAGCGCACGACATTGGCAAGCGTCTGCCGGTGGATGAAGGTCTCGACATGTGGAGGCTTGGTCAGGAGAGCGCCGTTGAGCGCGGTCACCTCGACGAAATAGCCGAGCACATTGTTGTGACGCACCTTGAGCGATTTGATGC
>JBKOUI010000374.1:0-7136 GCA_046723315.1 Pseudomonadota bacterium
GCAGTTTACCCGCCACTGGTGCGCTCTTGGATTAGGCGCCATGGCGGGTCGACCAACAATGTCATCCTACTGCGCGGCAGTGAGCTCGCCGCCTTCTATCCGCGGTGTAGGAGGTAATCTGGCGGTAACACGCCCGAGATGTCGCCCCAGCAGCTCTGAGCTGCGTGTCGCAGCCGTATGCCCTGTAGGGACAGCAGGCCCTATGGGCGCCGTCCGACCTCAGAAAAACCTCAGATTGGGAACGGGACGAATGGCTGTCGCTGGGCCGCCTAAGAACTCAAGAAATCAGGGGCAACCCTTACGCCGTCAGAGCTTCCACTCCTCAGGAAACCCGAAATACGAGTACATAAAAGCCAGCCGCGCCACTGCTGGCCGTATTCGGCGTTCGCCGCGCTCGAGCCGCCTGACGGTGGCGCCAATATTACGTTTCGGGCCCGAGTAGCCGAGGGCCTGACCCATCGACGACGCAGACAGGCCGAGTTCCTCGCGGAGTGCTCGAAGTTCTGCTCCAGTCATTTGCTGCCTCCAGTTTGCAATAGGTAAGCCTGGTGGCTCCCTCGCGCTATATAGAGCCAGCAGGCCCTATGCTCACATTTGCTGACATACGGTTCGAGCTGGCGCGACCTGGGGGCAAATCCCGTGGTTAGGTCGGTCGTCACGCCCTAGTGACAGGGAGTTGTCACTTCTGCGCCAACTCACGCTTGAGTCGCTCCCGGTGCGCCTCATTCAATTTTTGCCAGCCAGAGACTGTTCGAGTAGGAAGGATGCATGGGCGGTATTCTCGCCCTCTGCTTCCAAGTGACCTAAGACGGTCCTCTGCTTGTCAATGCGGGCCGCTATTTCGGCGAGCTGCCGCTCAGTCCGTGCAAGTTCATCCCTTATGGCCTGCCCGTCCATGCGCCACCTCGGCTCGAACGCCTCAGTAGTAACACTCGATTCAAGCCATCGCCTACACTCTTCGGGGTAGAGCCAGCAGGCTGAAGCCCCAACACTGGGCAGCGTTGGGGCTTCATATCAGTAGTGCGGGTTACCGTGGTCTCCGCCTTCTGTCCAGAATCAAAGCGGCCACCCCGCAAGCCTCAATTAGCACTAAAGCCATTCCTCGGCTGTAACCCGGAAAACACATAATAAGAAGAAGAGGGCCCAGGCGGCTCGTCCTGATCGTCTGCCGGCTGCTTGGCCCATAATGTGAGCATTGGAGGACACCATGTTTCGCCACAGGCGGTTTGGGTGCACTCAGACTGATCAGGTACTGCTTCACACAACCGCTTCTATTGTGGCCAAGAGCATCGAGCGTGGATCCCTGGCTTCGACCGCTTACAGCATCTGCTGATGCAGCGCGTCGCGGTCGCGCGCACGGGTTTATCTGCTGAGGGAACTTTGAGGTGGGAGGAGGAAGGAAAAATGATAAAATTACTCTTTGCTGCGTCGGCTGTCGGCGCATTGGTTGTTGGCGTCAGCGGCTATGTGGTCGCACAGGGCAAGCCAGTCATTGTCACGGTGGTCAAGATCAGTGGCATTCCGTGGTTCAATCGGATGGAGGTCGGTGTCAAGGCGTTCCAGGACGCGAACCCGGACGTAGTTGCGTCGGAAATCGGACCCGCCACCGCCGATGCCGCCCAGCAGCTGAAGATCGTCGATGACTTGATTGCCCGCGGCGTGAACGCTTTGGCCGTGGTTCCCATGGACCCCGCCGTGATTGAGGGCGCGCTCAAGCGTGCGATGGACCGGGGCATCGTCGTCGTCACCCACGAAGCAGATAATCAGAAGAACACTCAGGCCGACATCGAAGCCTTCGACAATGCGGCGTATGGCGCCGCCCTCAATGAGCGGCTCGCCCAGTGCATGGGCGGCACTGGGCACCGCTCTTCCCAAGCCGTCCGCTCAATACCTTGAATCCGGCGCCATCACGGCAATCGGCTTCTGGGATCCGCGGGATGCGGGCATGGCCATGAATACGGTGGCGAAACTTCTGCTCGAGAAGAAGCCACTGACCGACGGCATGAACCTGGGCGTCAAGGGATATGAAAAGGTGACGGTGAAGCAAGGTCCCGGAAAGGGACTACTTATCATTGGCGACGCGATGGTGATCGCCGACAAGACGACCTACAAGGGTCACCTGTTCTAGGAGACCGGCCAATGAACGTCTTGTTCATGCGTTGTCCTTCCCCCATGCGATGGCAGCCAGAGGAGGTGTTGGCGCGAGGATCCCATCTGCATCGTGGCCCCCATCCGCACTCAGCTACGGTAATGAACACTCCACCCACCAGGCCGTGGTTCGGAGTGATAAGTTCCAAAGAAAGGCGTGATAGGCACGCAGGAACAGTCACTGATGTCCTCACGTTCTTGCTGCTGCTGCATAGAATCGGAGACACCATGATGAGAACAAAGCCCTTGATAATCATTTGTTCAGCCGCTCTTCTTATGTGGAGCGCAGGCAGCTTGAAAGCTCAACAACCTGCGCCTGACCAAACCCCGCCACCCGCTGCTGCCCCAAGCGTCTCTCAAGACGTAGACCGCGACCATCGTGGTGACTGGGGGTGGATAGGTCTTCTTGGCTTGATTGGTTTGGGTGGGCTGGCTGGAAGAACGAGGCGAGAAGTCGTGACCACGACTAGAACCACGCCGCCTAGAGTGTGAAAACCATTGTCAGTTTGACACGCTCCTGTGGAAATAGAAAAGGCAAACGGAATTCAGTTCTCAAAGCGTCGTTGAACGATAACAAGCAAGCGGCGCACTCACCCTCCTCAGCCAAGCGCCGCATCGGATGATGTTGAGATGGAAGCCCGGTGGCCCAGCTGGGCTTCTTCTTTTGGAACATGGGAGTAAGCAGGGATGACCCTGGCTCGCGGTGGCTCAGCTGGGAAGGTCATACGCCGCTATCGAACGCATGTGCGGGCGAAAAAACGCCGTTTGTCGAAGTCTTAGCGACGGAGACGTACCAGTGTGGTCAACTGGCGCTCATGATCGATTGTCATTGTGGGGCTTCGAGGACCCTGCGAGGAACGGCTAGGGCACCGGTGTTGCGGATCATCTGACAAGCGCACGGAATGAAACCAAGTAAGCAAAACGTCGTTTGAGCTGCTTCAATACCCTTAAGGAGACACACCTTATGAAGTACCTAGGAAGCGCCGTTTTGGGTGTCCTCGGCATGTTCGCGTTGAGCGCGACTGCCTCTGCAGCTGTCGTTTGTAACGATGATGGCGACTGCTGGAAGGTCAAAGAGAGACATACTTATCCGCCGGATGCGAGAGTCCACGTCTACGAGGACGATTACGTCGTCGATACTAAGAAGTATAAGTGGCGAGAACCTGGACCAAAACGCGGCTACTATCGTGGCGGAGTTTGGATCGACTTCTAGTTTGAGGAAAGCGGCAGCGGGCGTCACATACCTGCTGCCGCCTCGCCGAGGCAATGTCGGGGCAGACCATCCGTAGCGTCTGGCCTTTGATGCGGTTCCGCTATGAAAAGCTTCGATCGCTGTCTCTCCTTGTTGTTGTGTTGCTAGTGATCCTTGGGGCAGCTCAAAGAAGTGAGGCCGCATCGGCCGCCGTAATCAATGCGGAAGTCGATGCGACGTTTCACAGTTTTGTCGAGCAAATCGGAGGGGCTCGCGAGCTCGCTAATAAGGCCGCAGGAATTTTGGTGTTTCCGTCCGTTGTTAAAGCCGGAATGGGATTTGGTGGCGAATATGGCGAGGGACTGCTGCTTGTCCACCAGAGACCTGCTGGCTATTACAACCTGATATCGGCCTCGTTCGGCTTTCAACTCGGTGTCCAAGAGCGCTCCGTTATCATCATGTTTATGACCGATGACGCGCTTGCCGATTTTGATCGTAAGGCGGGGTGGAAGGTAGGAGTGGACGGATCGGTGGCAATCGTCACTCTCGGGCTTGGCGGATCGATCGACACTGATCAGATCACGAGTCCAGTCGTTGGGTTCATTCTTGATCCGAAGGGACTCATGTACAACTTGACGCTCGAAGGCTCCAAGATTACCCGCATCTCGCGTTAGTGGGCCGACTAGCACCAGAGGACTACGAGAATGTTTCCTGTCAGTGACGATGACAGCCAGCGACGTACCCTTCCCGTAGTCACCTACATTCTCATCATCATCAATGTTCTATTTTTCCTGGTTGAGTTAAGCGCCGGCGACCAGTTCATTCAGAAGTGGGCATTTATCCCGGCACGGTTCTCGGCTGATCCAGTCGGGAACTCGGTGACAATCTTCACGGCTATGTTTATGCACGGCGGATGGCTGCATCTCTTCAGCAATATGCTGTTCCTTTGGATTTTTGGCGATAATGTCGAAGACCGGTTTGGCCATGTTCAGTTTTTGATCTTTTATCTGCTGGTGGGAGTCGCAGCCACGTTCGCACAGTTTGCACTAAGTCCAGCGAGCACCGTTCCCCACGTGGGGGCTTCCGGCGCGATCGCCGGAGTGCTGGGGTCGTATATTCTTTTGTTTCCGCAAACCCGCGTTAATGTGCTGCTTGGCAGGCAGATCGTTGCGATGCCAGCTCTAGTCGTGCTTGGGCTTTGGATCGTTTTACAGCTGTTCAGTGGTGTGGGATCGATTGCTCACACCGACGAAACCGCCAATGTGGGCGGCGTAGCTTACATGGCACATATTGGCGGGTTTTTCGCCGGCTTGATTCTAACCTTCCTCTTTCGAGGGCACGCACAGCTTTCAAACAAGAATTTGAGCTGAACCTGATGTCTTCGCGCGCTTCCAACAATCTGGGCGTTTGAAGCAATGACCAAGAAGTGCGCAATGACTTGCAAGCCCACTGCTGACCCGTCGCTTACTAAACTTAAACTCATTGCGCCCCTGTGAATCAGATATGTCGCACCACAGACTGTGACAACTCCCTGGCCCCGGCCCCGATTCGTGTTCAGGATTGCGACTGAAGCAACGGCGCACTCGATCCGCGCAGCCTGAAAAACGCGTAGAAATAACCGACCCAGAGGACGACGGAGAGGCCGTAGAAGATGATGGTTCGCACCGACCACAACGGCCAGTAGCCGGCAGAGCCGACGGCGATCACATTGGGGTACAAAGTAAACAGCGTGGAGCGCCACCGATTCCACATGAGGGTCATTTCCGTATTGCGATCCTGCGCGGTCTTGGCATCGTTGAAGACACGCTCGCTGTTGCGCTTCAACCACCACCAGGAATCGTCATTGACCAACTCGAGTCCCCTGTCGGACCGGTTGCGCATATAGATGTATTCGATGTCGGTGGTATTGCCGCGGGCGTCGGGATCACTGCGGCGCACTTCCGTTCCTGTGATGACGCCAGTCGTCCATGTTGGGCGTGCATATTCCCATCCAAACCAGAGGGGTATACCCACCACGAGTGCAGCGATGGCCAGAACGGAAGTCCCCCTGCGCCATAAGATAAAGGCGAGCACGAGAATCGCGAGCAGGACGATGTAACCGATAGACAGCCAAGCCTGGAGCATGGCTCAAACCTCACCGTTAGGGCCCAATTAGGGTTGCACTTGCCGAGCAGCAGCAATCTCTTGGGGACAATGTACGTAGCGCCTACACGTTTGCAGGCTGGCCCAAGCATCCTAACTGACATATAAGGTCTCCTGCGTGAAATTTTCCGCGCTAAACGGGGAGAACACCTATGACTCTGCGCGAAACTCTAGTGGCTGCTGCCGCAATCACTATCTTCACGGTTACCGCACCTGCATTTGCTGGCGATCGTTATCATGGCGGTCACAATGGTGACGCCGTCGGAGCTGGCCTGCTCGGCTTCGGCATCGGGGCTGTCGTCGGAAGCGCCCTGACCCCATCGACCGTCGTTGTGGCCCCGCCACCACCCCCGGCTTACGCACCACCTCCGCCTGCTTATCCTGTTGCTTATGCGCCGCCGCCGTGGAGCCCAGGTTGGTACAGCTACTGCCAAAACCGGTACGGACCAAACTTCAACCCGAATACAGGATACTACCTTGCTGCAGATAACGGCTGGTACTTTTGCCGTTGATCAATGGCACCGCAGTGCCGAGCCCTTTGCCAGCGGGTAACCACACCATGCGTCAATGCTTGGCTTCGGCGCCAGGTGTGTTCTTCTGGAAGCGCCATCCGCAGGAGCTGCGGGCTCGACGGGTGATTGCGCTAAGACGGGCACTAGGGGAGATGATGTTCTCCGGCTATCGAGTTTTTTCAATCGCGCTGAAGAGCAGCGATCTCCTTCGGATCGATCAGTACGTGACTGCCTTTGGCGTACTCGTAGCCTTCGACGATCTCCTCTTCCGGCACCTCTAATCGGCATGCCTGACGGCTCATGGTGATCTCATCAGTCGAACGCCAGGTGTAGCCAGAGGCAATTATCATGAAACGGCCTCCGGACGAGTCTCCTTGGGCCGTTTCTTTCATTGGCTCTCTCGCTTGTGCTAATGTGGGCGATGACACCTCAATTGCGCATCCAGGTGGTCAACAATGAAATCAGGGTGACTCTACCCGGCTTTCGTTATTCCGCCACGTACTGCAAGAGTTATGACGCGCGCCATCTTATGGCGAGGAACGTCCCAATCGATGACGATCTGCGCATAACAATGAAAAAGTCAGAGTTCCTGCTTGCGGCCACGAAGCTGGCCAATGACAAGCTCCGCGAGCTGGGGTGGATCGTTTAGTGCTCGCTTCGGCGGCGCCTTTACCGCTTGATAAGCATTAGAGCTTAGACCCTCAATCCTCGGTGGCCACCGACCCATTTCCTGTGCGGCCTCAGGATCGCAGTCCTGGGGCACTGGCCTCGGGCGATTTCTGGGGCGATGAAGAAGAATGGCGATGGTGGGGGGTAGTCATGCAGACCTCCAGTGGAACGGGTGTGCGAATGAATCGTTGTCGGGATAGCTAAGGCCTTTCCCAAGGAAAGAAATAACGATGAGCGATCCCAGCCGAGCGGAGCGGCCAGTCCAAGATGAAGCTGTTCGTGCCAATTATCGTCGAGAGGAAGTCAAAGAAAAACGCCAGAGCGGAGAACAGAATTCACCTCAACCACCAAACAAGACCACCGTTAGGACACGAGGCGGCGTCACCGAACACAACGTGCGATACGTCCTCGCATTTGGACTAGCAGGCGTAATTATCGCTTTCATTGTCATCGCAATCTATTTTGGTGGCCTA
>JBKOUI010000087.1:0-21048 GCA_046723315.1 Pseudomonadota bacterium
GCTTTGCTCTTCGGCGGTGAACGCGCCAGAGCCTGAGATTGTTTCGAGGGAAGTAGGCGGATGATTAGGCCTCAGAACGGCCGCGCCGGGCCCAAAGAGGCCATGAACATCAGTGCCCCAAAGAGCAGGATTATGGTGGCCCCGCCGATCGCGCAGGTGGTCCACACCATGCTCGCCCAAGTGCTGTTCGTGCCCCCGAGTCTGAGCGCGAGCTCGCGCGAGCCGAGTGCAAGCGTGGCAAGCACCGCGACGGTGATGGCGGTGCCGAGCGCCATGGCAAACGTAGCGGCAACCCCAGCCCAGAACAGACCTTGCGTCAGGGCGAAGACGAGCACGAGGATCGCGCCCGTGCATGGCCTGATTCCGACCGAGAACACGACCGCCATCATTTTGCGCCAGGAGATCGGACCGGCAAGTTGCCGCGCATCGACCATGTGATCGCACGGCTCTCCCGACGCATGGTGATGGTGATGATCATGATGGTCGTGAGACTCGTGAGTGTGATGATGGTCGTGTGCGTGGTGATGATGACCGCCGTGGCCATCGCGTGCCTCGATGACGGTGACCGGGGCATCTTCCTGCCAGCGGCGCCACACGCCCCTGATCTGGCCCGCCAAGAGATAAAGGCCGACCAGCGCGATCATCGCGTAGCTGATGGTTTCGAGTTGGTTCGACCAGGCGTTGACCTGGAGTCCGGTGGCGCCAAGCGCGATTAGGAGCACGCCGACGAGGATGACAGCGCTCAGCGCCTGAAGCCCCGCGGCGATGAAGGAGATGATCACGCCGCGGCGCATGGTCTCTTCGTTTGCGACCACGTACGAAGAGATGATGGTCTTGCCGTGCCCTGGCCCTACGGCATGCAGCACGCCATAAACGAAGGAGAGCAAAGCCAGAGTGATAGCGCCGCCGAGCGGATTGTCGGTCTTGAGAGACTTCACGCTCATGGCGAGCGTTCGTTGCAGGCTCTGCTGCTTGTCAAGCACCCAGGCGAACACGCGCCCGAGTGGTCCCGGCGCCTGAAATGGAGCGGCTGTCGGCCGGGCGAAGGCTGAAGGCGGGCCTGGAGCAACCTCGGTCGCGGCAAAGGGACTGATTGGCTTGAACTCAGCCTGTACTTCCGTCGCGACAAAGAAAAGCGAGAGAGCAGCGAACAAGATCGCACTAGCGAAGCCGGCGCTCGCGCTTTTCATAGATGCGAGTCCTTGCATTTCACCGTCGCGGTCTGGGCGAATTGCGACCCGAAATTGGAGTTCGGCCCGAGCTGGCTGAAGAAGGATTCGGTCAAGGCCTTGGTGTCGGCAGCGGTCTCCGGATCGGGCAGCGTGATGTCGGCGCTGCAGCCTTTGGTGTCGGCCCCGGCTAGCGTGACCGGCTTCTCGGTAGCAAAGCCGAAGGCAACGAAGAAGGAGGGATCGTAGACGTCGACCTGCACCGGCTTACCGTGCGTATCTACCGGTTTCTCCAGTGGCAGCGTGAAATGCAGGGTGAGCACGTTCTTGTCGTAGTCGATCCAGTAATCGACCGGCGGCTTGAGCGGCAGCGTCTTGTCCTCTTCGCCCTCGAGATGCACGAAGGTGAAATAGTCGAAGTCCTTGAGCGACTCGACATTGACCTTGGCGAGTGGCTGCAGCTCTTCCTTCGAGTAGACGCCGTCCTTGTTGGTATCGAGCCCCTCGACCGCCATGGCGGTGTAGAACTCATCGAAGGTCCAAGAGTGGTGGATACCGGTGATCTGGTGATTAGGCCCGAGGAGAATCTCGGAATGGACCGTCGCCCAGACATGGGGATGGGCGTCTGCGGCCGGAGCGACGCCGAGGGAGGCCACAGCGGCCAAAGCAAGCGTCAGATGAGATCGGTGCCTTTGCGCACCCCGCAGCAACAAGGCTTGGCTCCCTCGAAAGTGAGCCTTCATAGGCGTCGAATATGGAGGATTAGGGGCTTGGCAGCTGCGTCAAAGACGCCAGCAGCAGGTTAAAGCAGGCTAAAGCCGAGGTCGCCTTGACTCTAGACCCGACTCTCTGTTAGAACAAAACAGGAACGAGAGTTGAGGTGTGTTGCGTTGTGTAACGACGTTCCAGGCGGTGCAGAAGGTCTCCTCGTTCCGCCGGCTGGCGTTGAAAGAGCAGGCGGGACAAGGGGTAGGGTCCTGATTGAGCGGTTGCGCGCTTCGATCCGCGCGCTCGAGCAGGTTCCCGTGTCCCTGGCCATCCCCCCCGCACCGGGCACGGCCCTTCCCCACCCCGCCTGCTCTCTATCTTCTTCTCCTGAGTGCTTACTCCACCCTCCCTCCAAGGAGGAGGAGAAGGGCGATGGCGTTTGGCCATCGCCGGGTGGGGGACGCATTGCCACCTTGCGAAGGCCTGCCCCTCTTTCCACCCCTCTCCCTTTCGGTGGGCAGGAGCTTCCGCTTGCAAAGCTCAAGCAAGGCGGGGTCCATGAGATCAAGGCGGCCTCTTATTGCGATTATCCTGCCGCACTTGCGCTCGCCCTTGCGGCAGTCGCTGAATCCACGGTCAAAGCCAATCGCCGACGGCTCGTCTTGTGGTGCCTTACCAAGCATGCCCTGCGCGAATGGGGGCGTCCTTACGGGCCTGGACTTTGCGCGCTCGGTCTCGATCCCTCGCGCTTTCTCATCGTCGAGGCGCGGACGGCGCAGGACGCAGCTTGGGCGCTTGAAGAAGGCTTAAAGAGCCGGGCGCTCATTGCCACGCTCGCACAGATCGAGATCAAGGCACCGCTCGTCGCTCGCCGCCTCGGCCTTGCCGCGCAAGCCTCGAGCACGCCGTGCCTATTACTATCGAGCCATCAGCAACCAGCTCTACCGGGCACGCTTACCCGCTGGCGCATCGCGGCCAGGAGGAGCGGCTTAGCGCCTTACGACGCAAATGCGCCAGGTCCAGCCTCTTGGCAGCTCACGCTCGAGCACTGCCGGAGCGAAGCAAGAGGGAAAAGCTTTATCGTGGAGTTCAGTCATGAGTCGCTACGTGTCCGTCTTTCTGCCGCATCTTCCGATCGAACGGGAGAGGACGGAGAAGGGCGAAGCACCGTTACTGGATGACCGGCCGTTCGCCCTTGTCGGCAGCCAGGAGCGCGGGCTCGTCCTCACCGCCCTTAATGAAGCAAGTCTCAACGAAGGTCTTGGCGAGGGTTTCGGTCTTGCCGATGCGCGAGCCATCTGCCCGCATCTCCTGACCGCACCGGCCGCACCGAAAAAAGATGAAGCGGCGCTCCTGGTGCTGGCGCGTTGGGCTTCTGCTCGTTACAGCCCGACGCTCAACAGAGACGGCGATGACGGGCTCTGGCTCGATATCACTGGCGTACCGCACCTCTTCGGCGGCGAAGATGCCCTCCTTGCCGACATGGCGGCACGGCTCGCACGCGCTGGCTTCAGCGCGCGCCTTGCTGTGACCGAGACTTTAGGAGGAGCTCATGCGCTTGCCCGCTATGCAGCCAGCTCTCCCATCATCGTGCCGCCCGGAAAGATCGGCGATGCGCTTCACGTTCTCCCCGTAGAGGCTTTGCGGCTCGATCCGGAAATCGCCCTCCTCTTGCAGCGGCTGGGATTGAAGCGAATCGGCCAGCTCTACGATCTGCCGCGCGCGAGTCTCGAGCGGCGGTTCCATTCTAGGGATGTGGCAGAGGCCGTTCTGTTGCGCCTCGATCAGGCGCTTGGACGTCGCGAGGAGCCGCGCATTCCCCTTCGTCCTGCGCCCGACTTCGTGGCGCGTCTCCCTTTCCCTGAGCCTCTTATCAGCCATGATGGCATTTCCGGCGCACTTGCCCATCTTGCCGGAGAACTTTGCCGAACGCTTGCGCGCGCAGGGCAAGGTGCGCGGCGCATAGCGCTGTGGGTCGCCCGCGCCGACGGCTCATCCACCGTGATCGAGGCTGGTTTGAGCGCGCCATCGCGCAAGCCAGAACATCTCCTGCGTCTCCTCAAGGACAAGATCGAGACGATCGACGTAGGCTTCGGTGTCGACTTGATGGCGCTCGCCGCCCTTGTCACCGAGCGACTCCCTCCAGCCCAAACCACGCTCGCCGAGGACGAAGGTAAAGCGAAGCCGGAGACTTTGATCGATTGCCTCGCCAATCGCTTAGGCGGCCGCGCCGTGCGCCGGCTCTTGCCGAAGGCAAGCCACATCCCCGAACTGGCGCAAGCCTTCCGCAGCGCCTTTGCCGGTCCATCGCTTTGGTCCGCGCTTGCGTCTGCCAAGCCGCCGCGCCCCCCGTTGCTTTTTCCAAAGCCTGAGCCTGTTGCCGTGCTCGCCGAGATCCCCGAAGGGCCTCCGGCGCGTTTCACCTGGCGGCACGTGACCCGCCGAGTAATTAAGGCCGAGGGTCCCGAGCGCATCGCGCCAGAATGGTGGCGTGCCCTCAAATCCTCACCTCTTAACTCGGAGAAGGAGCGCGCAAGGCCGCGAGACTATTACCGCATCGAGGATGAGGACGGGCACCGCTACTGGATCTTCCGCGACGGCCTCTATCAGGAGAGCGGGCTTGGAGTTCCCTCCTGGTATCTGCACGGAGTCTACGGGTAATGGCCTCGGCATTCCCCCGTTACGCCGAGCTCGATGTCACCACCAATTTCTCCTTCCTACGCGGCGGCTCGCATCCTGAAGAGCTAGTGGCGACGGCGAAGCTGCTCGGGCTTGGGGCGATCGCCGTCACCGATCGAAATACGCTTGCCGGCGTAGTGCGAGGCCATCTCGCCGCCAAGGAGGTCGGAGGGATTAAGTTCATGGTCGGCGTGCGCCTCGACCTCAAGGACGCGCCCAGCCTGCTCGCTTATCCGACGGATCGCGCCGCCTATGGCAGGCTGTGCCACCTGCTCACGCTCGGCCAGCGCCGGACCGAGAAGGGCGATTGCATCCTTCATCTCGACGACGTCGCCGCCCACGCCGAAGGCCTGATATTCATCGCTCTCCCACCCGATGACTTTATCTCTCCCTCTCTATTGTCATCGCCCGGCTTGACCGGGCGATCCAGTAACCATCGATCTCCCGACAACAAAGGCCCGCGGTTACTGGATGCCCGCTTTCGCCGGCATGACAAAGGAAAGTTCGAAGAACAACTTACGCTTATCAAAGAGGCACTTGGGTCACAGACCCCCCTCTATCTTGCGGCGCGGCACTCTTATCGCGGTGATGACAAAGCTCGCATCGCGGGGCTTGCCGAGCTTGGACAGCGGACCGGCATTCCCATCGTCGCCACCAATGGCGTGCTCTACCACGTCCCTCATCGGCGCGACCTTCAAGACGTGCTCACCGCGATCCGCGAGAAATGCACTGTCGCCGAGGCTGGTCTCGGCCTCGAAGCCAATGCCGAGCGGCACCTGAAATCGGCACATAACATGGCGCGGCTCTTCTCAGGCCATGAGGATGCGCTCGCCCGCACCATTGAGATCGCGCAAGCTTGCACCTTCTCTCTCGACGAGCTGAAATACGAATATCCTGACGAGCCTGTTCCCGAAGGCAAGACGCCGCAGTCGCATCTCGAAGATCTCACCTGGGAAGGCGCCGCCTGGCGGTTCCACGATGGCATTCCCAAGAAAGTGCGCGATACGCTGGAGAAGGAACTCGCACTGATCGCCGAGCTCAACTACGCGCGCTATTTTCTCACTGTTCACGACATCGTCCGGTTCGCGCGGAGCCAAGGCATTCTCTGCCAGGGCAGAGGCTCTGCTGCCAACTCTGCCGTTTGCTACTGCCTGGCCATCACCAATGTCGATCCCACTGAGATCGATCTCTTGTTCGAACGCTTCGTCTCGCCAGAGCGCAAGGAGCCGCCCGACATCGATGTCGATTTCGAGCATGAGCGGCGCGAGGAGGTGATCCAATATATCTACGCGCGCTACGGCCGTGACCGCGCGGGCCTCGCCGCTACCGTGATCTGCTATCGCGGGCGGCTTGCCGTGCGCGAGGTGGGCCAGGCGCTCGGCCTTTCTGAGGACACCGTCGCCGCGCTCGCCACCACCATCTGGGGCCTGAGCAATTCGAACCTGCCCGAGGAATATGTGCGCCAGGCAGGACTCGATCCCTCGGATCCGCTGCTTGCCCGCTGTCTTGAGCTCACGGGAGAGCTCATCGGTTTTCCGCGCCATCTTTCCCAGCATGTCGGCGGCTTCGTTCTCACGCGCGGACCATTGTCAGAGGTCGTCCCCATCGGCAATGCCGCCATGGAGGACCGCACCGTCATCGAATGGGACAAGGACGACCTCGACGCGCTCGGCCTGCTCAAGGTCGATGTGCTGGGCCTCGGCATGCTTACCTGCATCCGCAAGGCCTTCGCTTTCTTGCGCGAGCATTATGGCAAAGACGTCAGGCTTGGTACCGTGCCGCGTGATGATCCCGCCGTCTACGACATGCTGTGCAAGGCGGACTCGATCGGCGTGTTTCAGGTCGAGAGCCGGGCACAGATGAACATGCTGCCGCGGCTCAAGCCGCGTTGCTTCTACGACCTCGTCATCGAGGTGGCCATCGTCAGGCCAGGGCCGATCCAAGGCGACATGGTGCATCCCTATCTCCGCCGCCGCTGCGGAGACGAGCGCGTCGAGTTTCCGGAGCCACATCCAGATCATGGACCGTCTGACGAGCTGAACCAAGTCCTCGGCAAGACCATGGGCGTGCCACTGTTCCAGGAACAGGCGATGAGGCTCGCCATGGTTGCGGCGAAATTCTCAGGGCCCGAGGCCAACGAACTTCGCCGTGCCATGGCGACTTTTCGCCGCCGCGGCACGATCGATCGCCTGCGCGAGAAGATGGTCGGCCGCATGATCGAGCGCGGCTATCCGGCAGAGTTCGCCGAACGCTGCTTCAACCAGATCAAAGGCTTTGGTGAATATGGCTTTCCCGAGAGCCACGCCGCGAGCTTTGCCTATCTCGTTTATGTCTCGGCCTGGATCAAATGCCATTACCCTGCGGCGTTTGCCGCGGCACTGCTCAACTCGCAGCCCATGGGCTTCTATGCGCCGGCGCAGATCGTGACTTGCGCGCGCGCTCACGGCGTCGAAGCACGCGAACCTGACGTCAATCACAGCCTATGGGACTGCACGCTTGAGGAAGTGGCTGGCGGCACTTTTGCGCTGCGTCTCGGGCTGCGCCAGATCGATGGCTTGCGCGAGGCTGAGGTGCAGCGCCTTGTCTCGGTGCGTGACGGGCTCTCTGCCGACCTCCACCCACATTTGTTTGCACCACAGCCTGCCACTTGCTCCATCCCTCCCCTTGACGGGGAGGGCGGCGAAGCCGAAGGCCAAGCTGGGTGGGGTGATGGGGACTGTCTCGAAAAAAAGCCCCCCACCCGGCTTACTGCACAAGCCGACCTCCCCGCTAGGGGGAGGTATAGCGACGTGCGCGATCTATGGCGGCGAAGCGGCATCTCCCGCGCAAGCATCGAGAAGCTTGCCGCGGCGGATGCTTTCCGCTCGCTTGGACTCGACCGCCGCCAGGCCCTGTGGGAGGTGCGCGGGCTTCCGAAAGAGAACCCGTTGCCGCTGTTCGACCATGCTGCCACTGCCGAGGCCGGAAACGAGGAGAAGGTGGCGCTACCCGTGATGCCACTGTCAGAGCATGTGGTGAATGACTACCGCACGCTCCGCCTTTCGCTCAAAGCCCATCCTATGAGCTTCCTGCGCGCACGCGTCGCAACCGCGCGCATTCTCTCTTGTGGCGGTCTCAAGCAGATCCACGATGGCGCGCGCGTGAGCGTCGCAGGGGTCGTGTTGGTGCGACAGCGCCCGGGCTCCGCGCAAGGCGTCGTGTTCATGACCATCGAGGACGAGACCGGCGTCGCCAACTCGGTGATCTGGCCGAAGGTGCTCGAGCGCGAGCGCAAGGTGGTGATGGGCGCGCGGCTCGTGGTCGTGCATGGCCGCGTACAGCGCCATGAGGATATCATTCATGTGGTCGCGGAGCGGCTCGAGGATCGGAGCGACTGGCTCCATCTCCTTACCGATGACGGCGAGAATTTGAGCGTCGCGCTCGCCAATGCCGACGAGATTCGTCGGCCCGAGCCTGGATCTTGGCGTGACAAATCAAACGAGATTCCTATTCCCGTCGCCCACGGCGATCACGTCAAGCGTGCCGGAGGCGAGGATCCTCGCGAACGCAAGCGAGAGCGCGGGCACCCTCGCTGGCACCCGCGACGCCATCCACGCAACGAGCGCATCATCCCCCGCTCTCGCGACTTCCATTAGTCGCAAAGGAGTGAGTGGTCAGCCAAGCGAAAGCCGCTATGCTGCCGGCCATGATCCGCAACACCTTACTCATCGCCGGTACGCTCGCGTTCGTCCTGGCCTTCGGCGCAGTGCCAAGCCGCGCCTTCGAGCAGCCCGAGCCTTCTAGCGGCTTTACGCCGAAGCCTCTGGTCAAAGCGAACCGGCACATGGTCGTCGCCGCGCACCCGCTTGCCGCCGAGGCAGGGCTCGCGATGCTGCGTAAAGGGGGCGGCGCAGTAGATGCGGCAATAGCCACGCAAATGGTACTCAATCTCGTCGAGCCGCAATCCTCGGGCGTGGGCGGTGGCGCCTTCCTCCTTTATTGGGACCAAGCGGCAAAGCAGCTCGCGGGCTTCGACGGGCGCGAAACGGCCCCGGTCGCCGCCACGCCGGAGCTTTTCCTGGGACCTGACGAAAAGCCCCTCCCCCGTGATGCCGCCATGGCGAGCGGGCTTTCAGTCGGGACACCAGGCGCCCTCGCTGCACTCAAGCTCGCCCATGACAAATACGGCAAGCTCCCCTGGGCGGACCTATTCCAGCCGGCCATCGCGCTTGCCCGGGACGGCTTCCCCGTCTCGCCGCGGCTTGCCAAGGTGCTCGCCGAGACAGGCCCGCAAAGTTTCGCGCCGGAGGCTCGCGCCTATTTCTTTGACGCACAGGGGCGGCCGTGGCCCACAGGTTACAAGCTTACCAACCCCGCGCTCGCCGACACCCTCGAGACAATAGCGCGCGACGGCCCCAAAGCCTTTTACGAGGGCGATATCGCGCGCGACATTGTCAAGGCGGTGCAAAGCGATCCGCGGCAGCCCGGCAAGCTTGCCGCCGAGGATCTCGCAAATTACCGCGCTAAGGAGCGCGATCCCGTCTGCTCCTTCTACCGCGCCTATCGCATCTGCGGTGCGGGGCTTCCCTCTTCGGGCGGCGTTACGGTCAGCCAAGTTCTCGACCTGATCGGCCCTTACGATCTCGGCTCAACGCCGCTCGGCGCCGCGGCCGTGCATATCATCGCCGAAGCGGAGCGCCTCGCCTTCGCCGACCGCGCGCTTTACCTTGCCGACAGCGACTTTGTTTCCGTCCCGGTGGCCGGCCTGCTCGATCCGAGCTACCTCGCCGCCCGCCGCGCTTTGATGAATCCTTCCCGCGCACAGGATCATATCAGCGCGGGCAACCCACCCAATCAGCGTCAAGGCGCATTCGGTCGCGATGCCACCGTCGAGAGCGTCGGCACGAGCCAGATTTCCATCGTTGACGATGCAGGCAACGCCTTCTCGATGACCACGAGCATCGAACAGTCGTTCGGCTCGCGAACCATGGTGCGCGGCTTCCTGCTCAACAATCAGCTCACCGATTTCTCGTTTCTCCCCAGTGACGATCAGGGCCGCGCAGTGGCGAATCGCGTCGAGGGCGGCAAACGGCCGCGAAGCGCTATGGACCCGACCATCGTTTTCGCAAGCGCCGACGGCGGTCTGCGCTACGTACTGGGTAGTCCGGGCGGCCCGGCAATCATCCTGTTCAACGTCAAGACGATAGTCGGTCTGATCGACTGGCGGCTCGATCCGGCCAAAGCCAGCGCCATTGCAAATTTTGGCGGCACCGAAGGCCCGGTGCTGCTCGAGTCTGGACCGCAATTGGATCAGCTCGCATCCTCTCTGACGGCCATGGGTCATGACGTGCACCGCATGGACTTGACCAGCGGAGAGCACATCATCGCCGTCACGCCTGACGGACTCGAAGGCGGGGCAGACCCGCGCCGCGAAGGCGTGGCGCTCGGCGATTGATGGCGACGAAAAAGCAATCTATCGCCATCCGCGGTGCTGGCGTGGTGGGCTTATGGCAAGCGCTGACGCTTGCCCGCGCCGGCCACGGCGTCACACTTTACGAGCGCTCGGCAACGCCCTTTGCCGAGGCTTGCAGCGTCTTTGCCGGCGCAATGCTGGCGCCGCGCTGCGAAGAGGAACACGCTGAAGCCGTGATCGGAAAGCTTGGGTTGCGGGGCATCGCGCTTTGGCAAGCGACTTACCCCGGCACAGTCGCTAATGGCACACTGGTTACCGCTCTCAATCGCGACCGCGCCGAGCTAGATCGCTTCGCTCGTATGACAGAAGGCTACCAGCGTCTCTCCGCCGAGGCGCTTGCGAGGCTTGAGCCGGCGCTGTCAGATCGCTTTGCCGGCGCGCTCTATTATCCCGACGAAGCTCATCTTGCGACGGAGGCCGCCTTGCACTTCCTGCTGGAGCAAATTCGGCAGGCAGGAGTCACTCTGCGCCTGGGCGAGAGCCAAGTTACCAAGGGCAGCGACATCGTCATCGATTGCCGGGGTCTCGCCGCCAGGGATGCGCTGGCGACGCTTCGTGGTGTTCGTGGCGAAAGGATCGTGATCAGGAGCCGTGATGTCAGCCTGGCGCGTCCCGTGCGCCTCCTGCACCCGCGCTTTCCCCTCTACGTCGTCCCGTGGGGCGAAGGCCTTTACATGCTCGGCGCCACCGTAATCGAGAGCGAGGAAATTGGTCCAATCACGCTCCGTTCTGCGCTCGATCTGCTCTCTGCGGCCTACGCGCTCGATCCCGCCTTTGCCGAAGCAGAGATCGTGCGACAAGGCGCAGGCGCAAGGCCCGCCTTTCCCGACAATCGGCCTAGGATTATGGCCTCAAAGGGCTATATCTACGTCAACGGTCTCTACCGAAACGGCTTTCTTCTTGCGCCGGTCCTGGCCGAGCTTGTTCAGAGTTATATCGAAACCGGCGCTATCGAACCGGAGGTGTTTCTTGAAGGTCCTGCTGAACGGTGAGGCTTTCGCCACCGAGGCGGTTACGCTCGATGAGCTCTGCGCGAGCCTTGGTTTTGCCGACGCGAAGATCGCCACCGCGGTGAACGGGAGCTTCGTCCCTGCGAGCAACCGCGGTGGAACGCAGTTGGCGCCCGCCGACGAGATCGAGATCGTGGCGCCAAGGCAAGGCGGCTGATGCTGACGCTCTACGGCAAAGATTTCACCTCGCGGCTCCTGCTCGGCACGGCGCAGTACCCCTCCCCCGAGGCTTTGAAACGCGCGGTGCAGGCCTCGCAAGCTGAAATCGTGACCGTCTCGCTTCGACGGGAATCGGCGCGGGCGCGCACGGGTCAGGGCTTCTGGGCCCTGATCGAGGAGCTCGGCTGCCGTGTGCTTCCCAATACCGCCGGCTGCCATACCGCCAAGGAGGCGATCGCTACCGCTGAGATGGGCCGCGAGCTGTTCAGCACGGATTGGGTCAAGCTCGAAGTGATTGCCAATGACGATACGCTTCAGCCGGATTTGTTCGGGCTTGTCGAGGCAGCGCAGGTGCTGGCGGCCAATGGCTTCGATGTGCTGCCATACACCACGGAGGACTTGAGCGCGGCCGAGCGCCTAGTTGCTGGCGGCTGCAATGTGCTGATGCCGTGGGCTGCACCGATCGGCTCGGCGCGCGGGCTGATCAACAGGGATGCGCTCAAAACGCTCCGCGCCTACTTCCCTGATATCCCCCTTATCATCGATGCTGGCGTCGGTGCACCGTCCCACGCAGCCGAGGCCATGGAGATGGGCTACGACGCCGTTCTGCTCAATACTGCCGTTGCCAAGGCCAGAGATCCCGCCAAGATGGCTGAGGCCTTCGCCAAGGCTATCGAGGCCGGGCGGCTCGCCTTCGAAGCCGGCCTGATCGAGCCGCGCGACATGGCAGCGCCCTCGACGCCCGTTGCCGGCACGCCGTTCTTCAAGATCGACCACGCCTCGTGATCGGCCTGGCCACGCTCGGCGCGTCGTGCTCAGCCTCGATCCCTTCTATCCCCTCGTTCCTGACACGCAGTGGCTCGCCCGGCTCCTGCCCGTCGGCGTCAAGTTCGTGCAGCTTCGCATCAAGGACAAAAATCCCGAGATTGTCCGCGCCGAGATCGGAAAAGCCATCGCGCTCTGCGCCGCCCATCGCTGCCAGCTCGTGGTCAACGACTACTGGCGCGAGACGATCGAAGCGGGCGCTGATTTCGTGCATCTCGGGCAGCAGGATCTCGCGAGCGCCGACCTCCCGGCCATCAGGCGGGCGAACATCAAGATCGGCGTCAGCACGCATAGTCATGCGGAACTCGAGGCGGCACTCGCCGCTGCGGCCGACTACGTCGCGCTCGGCCCGATCTATGCCACGACGCTGAAAGTCATGCCGTGGAGCCCCCAGGGGCTCCCGCGAATCGCCGAATGGCGCTCGCTCATCAACTGCCCGCTGGTGGCGATCGGCGGCATTACAGCCGAGCGGGCTCCGGTTGTGCTTGCGGCAGGCGCCGATTCAGTGGCGGTCATCACCGACATTGTGACAAGCCAAGATCCTGAGCTACGCACGAAAAATTGGCTCGCCGCCACTTCGCGCTGGCGGGGTTTCTCCACAGAACGTCCACAGGACGATGGTGCTTGACCCCGGACCCCCCGTCCGAGGATCATTGGTCCCGGGTAGACGGGCGGCCTGCGAGGGGCTTATGACCTATCGTCTCGATCCGGCGTTGCCGATGAGCGAGGGCCTGCGGCAGGTGGCCTTTGCCGAGCTTGAGATCGCTCACGGTGCTCTTTCGACTCCGCCCGAGCGCCACAGCGGCGTCCACAACGCGCGGAAATGCCTCAAACGGCTCCGCTCGCTGCTGCTTCTGGCGAGACCCGGCATGCCCGAGCCGGCCTTCGCCGATCTGACCGATAGGCTTACGACCATCGCTCGCGGTCTCGCGGCCGCACGCGATGCCCATGCTCTTATCGATGCAGTCGATAAGCTCCATCGCGAGACAGGTGCCGGCCCCGGTGTCGGTGCTATCCATTCGATGCGCTCTTGGCTCGAAAAACGGCGCCATGCCGCCGAGCAAAATCTTGAGCACAGCGCCGCATCCGACGCGATGCGCGCTTTGCTCGAGCTAAGACCTGCTTTCGCTGGGCTTGCCGTTTATCCCGACGACTTCCGCTCGCTGGGGAAGGGTTTGCGGCTCGGTTATCGCACGACCCGCAAGGCCTTTCGGCAGGGCTTCGCCAAAGATCGCGACGAGGATCTGCATGACTGGCGGAAGGGTGTGCAGCATCATTGGCGGCAGATGCAACTGCTTGCACCCTGCTTTCCATCAGAGCTTACGGCGCGGGCCGAGGCCGCCCGAGGGCTGTCGCAGATTCTCGGCGATGATCATGACATCACCTTGCTAATCCGGATCATTTCCACCCCGACCATGACCTTCGGAACGCAGGAAGAGACGGCCGCTTTCCTGAGACGGTGCCGCAAACGCCACAAAGCGCTCAGGAAAGAAGCGAGCAGACAAGGCGAGCTCTTGTTCGCCGAGCGCTCGCGGCCGTTTGCCGAGCGCATTGCGGCCTATTGGGCAATCGCGGCCGGGGCTGCCGCCAAGGCTGCCGAAGTTCGCGTCGACAATGTCGTGGCATTCGGTGAAGTGCGCGCTCCCCGCGCAAGCTAGCACCTATCGCCCGCGGGCCTCACGCCAAGCCTGGAACATCAGGACCGCCCACAGCGAGGCATGCCAATTGCGGCGCCCGTCGAGATGCTCGCGCCAGCGCGCCAGGATCGGCGCCGGATCGAACAACCCCCCAGCCGATAGGCGCTTCTCCGATAGAAGCTCACTCGCCCAAGGCTTAAGCGGACCCCTAAGCCAACTTGCGATGGGAATGGCGAAGCCAGACTTCGGCCTCTCGACCAAATGCTGGGGCACATGGCGATAGAGCACCTGCCGCAGAAGCCACTTGCCTTTGCCGCGCCGCATCTTGAAACGGCGCGGCAGGCGCCACGAGAATTCGACAACCCGATGATCGAGGATCGGCACGCGCACTTCGAGCGCGACCGCCATGCTCGCACGATCGACTTTGGTGAGGATGTCATCGGGGAGATAGGTCAGCGTGTCGAGATATTGCATCCGGTCGAGCGGGTCCGGCAAAGCTGTGGCGAGGGCAGGATCGAAGATCGGGCCGTGCAGCTCGCGCCCGCGCCTGGCGATCTTCTCAGGCCGGTCCCATGCGCTAACCAGGCTGCGATAAGCGCCTTTTCCGCCCTCCCGCAGCATGCTCGCGGTTTTGAGCATCTTGTCGCCGGCAAGCGACGGCCGTTTCTTCGCAGGGAGCACGCTGAACACGCGATCCCAGAGAGATGGTCCCGCGACACTTAAGCTACAGGCAAGTCCGCGGCCCACGCTTTCCGGCAGCCGCGCCAAAGAATGCGCGAAACGATGCCGCGTATAGCCCGCGAACAGCTCGTCCCCGCCATCGCCCGACAACGCCACAGTGACGTGCTGGCGCGTGAGCTTTGACAAAAGATAGGTCGCCACTTGCGAGGAATCGGCGAAGGGCTCGTCGTAGATCGTGGGAAGCTCAGGGATGACGTTTAACGCCTCGCGCGGCGACATATAGAGTTCCGTGTGTTCCGTGCCGAGATGGCGAGCGACTGATTTCGCATGCGGCGCCTCGTCGAAGCCTTTCTCGTCGAAGCCGATGGAATAGGTCCGCACCGTTGCGTTGCTCTTCGTCCGCATCATGGCTGCAACGGTGGACGAGTCTATGCCACCAGACAGGAACGCGCCGAGCGGGACATCTGAAACAAGCCGACGCTTGACCGCATCACCGAGCAAAGATTCGAGCGCGGTAGCTGCCTCGTCATCGCTGAGGTCGATAGGCGCTTGTTTCCCGCGCTCGGCGATATCCCTCAGACTCCAATAGCTCCAAGTGTCGCATTGCCCATCAGCGTCGATGCTTACGCCATGGCCCGGCGCGAGCTTCTCGATACCGCGGTAGATCGAGTGCGGAGAGGGCACGTAAGAGAACCTGAGATAGGACGCGAGGGCATCCTGATTGAGCTCAGGCTGCCAGTCGGGCAGCACTTCGAAGGCCTTCAGCTCCGAGCCGAATATGACGCGCCCATTCTGCCGGCCCCAATAAAGCGGCTTGATGCCCAGCCGGTCGCGCACGAGGCTCAACCGGCGGTCCTTCCGATCCCACACCGCGAAAGCGAACATGCCGATGAGCCGCTCGACTGTGGCACGTACACCCCATTCGGCAATCGCCTCGACGATGACTTCTGTGTCGGAGTGACCCCTGAAGCGGTGGCCAAGCGCCTCGAGCTCAGGCTTGAGCTCGTCGGAGCTGTAGATCTCGCCGTTGTAGGTGATGACATAGCGACCGCATGAGGACGTCATCGGCTGGGCGCCGGCCGGTGAAAGATCGATGATGGAGAGCCGGGTATGGCCGAAGGCGAGGCCTGCGTCGGCATCGACGAAGACGCCTCGCGCATTCGGGCCGCGATGGGCGAGCTTGCCCGCCATGGCGCCGGCAATCGCCTCGAGCTCCTGTGTGCCTGGGCGCCGTTCTAGCTCGAGGAAACCGGCGATGCCGCACATAAGCTCAGACCCTTATCTCCATCCCATCATAGGAGACTTCCCATCCGGCCGCCTCAACTGTCGCGCGTTCGCGCGAATTCTCCCGCAGGGCCGGATTGGAGTTGTTGATGTGAATATAAATCTTGCGCCCGATATCGAGTGGCGCAAATTGCTCTAGGCTGCCATCGCGTCCCGACATGTTCATGTGACCGATGCGCTCGCCGGTTTTGTTGAGGAGCCCTTGCGCGATCATCTCGTCATTGGCGTAGAGGGTTCCGTCGAAAAAGAGGAGAGGCGCTCCTTTGAGGCGCGAGCGAAGCGTATCATCGAGTCTCGCGCAGCCCGGAATGAAGAAGAAGTAACGCCGGCTCGCCACGTCGGTCACCTTCAATCCGACTGTATCGCCTTCCTTTGTGCCGAGACCGGCGCCGGCGGCCGCGTCTTCGAGGTAAAGTGCGACCTTGCCCGGCACGGGAAAGGCCTCGACCTCGATCCCGACGGGGCCCTCGGGTCCCTCGACGGTGAATGGACGATTGAGCTCCATCGTAGCCCGCTTCACCAGCTTCGGATCGAGCACGTTGAAGATGCTATTCGAAGCAAGCACGTCGAGCACGCGAGCGCTGCCATAGATCGTGAAGGGTTGTCCCTCGCGCATTGTGAGCAGGCCAGCGATCGCATCGACATCGCCGTTGGTCAGCACCACGACCTTGATCGGGCTGTTGCGCGGGCTTGCATCGGGATCGGGCCAAAGCTCGCGCGTGTCGTTGATTTGTTGTCTGAGGTCCGGGGCAGCGTTGAGCAGGATCCACTGCCGTCCGTCGGCGCTCACGGCAACCGAAGCTTGCGTGCGTGGCTTAAGGCCTGGCACGCCTTTGCGCACGTCCGCGGAGTTGCGGCCGTTGCAATTCCACTGTGGGAAGCCGCCCCCAGCCGCTGAACCGAGAACCTTGATCACCATGGCGCCGCGTCAGATGGCGGCGCGGCAAGCCCGTCGTCAAGATCAAAAAAGCCCGAAAGATCGTGGCCCGTCCGCAAAGACACTCCACCAAGGTTTCGGGAAAGTGCTGTATAGAAGGGCCCAGACATTTGTCCCACGACACGTGCAGCCTGCTCTGCCGATGGCGAGGAATAATGCTGCTTTCCTGGCTTTACGGCCAGGGTGGCCTGAGACCCCATGCGTTACCAGACCAAGCTCCTCATTACCGCAGGATTGCTTCTCGCCATGTCGCTCTCCGCCGCGGCGCTTGCTTATTGGGGCGTTGCCCAGTCACACAGCTATCTCCTGCGTTCACGCATTGCCCATCAGGAGCTCGAACGGCAGCTGCAGCTCTCCCGCCACAGCCAGCAGCTTTTCAAGGCGTGGACCGACACGCTGCTCACCGGCATCACCGATCGGCCGCTCGGCGCCGCTTATCTGCACAAGGTTATCGAATCGGACCTTTCCGAGCTCGAGCAGCTTACCAAGAATGAGCTCGCTATGGTTGGACCCGAGGAGCGCAAGTCCGAATCGGCCGAGCTCGATCGTGTCAACAAGATCAAGCAGGAGTTCCAGCACACTTTGGATCAGCTTGGCGAGGTCGAGCAATTGCGGAGCCGCGGTCGGCCCGATATCGCCTGGCAGAGATTGATCGATCTCCTCAAAGGTGGGATCGATCAGAAGCTCAATGAACTTATTGAGGTTGGCGTGGCAGACGAGACCGCCGAGGTGCTTAGGATCGACGCTGATGCCGCGCAGCTGCTAAGCAGGCTCGAGCGCATCAGCCAGATTCACGCGGCGCTCGCCATTCTCGCCACGCTGGCGCTCGTGATGCTCCTGTTGCGCGGGCTGCGCGCTCCCCTCGCCGAGCTGCTGCGAGGCACAAGCAAGCTTGCCGAAGGCGACCTCGCCCATCGCATCACCGTGTCTGGCCGCGACGAGTTCGCCGAGCTCGGACAAAGCTTTAACCACATGGCCGATGACTTGCAGGCGCACCAGAAGGCGTTGCAGGACGCTCATGATAATCTTGAGACCATGGTCGCCGAACGTACCGAGGAGCTTCGCCGCGCCAACGAGTCCTTGCGCAAGATCGACGAAGCCCGCCGCGGCTTTTTTGCCGATATCAGCCACGAGCTACGCACGCCGCTCACCGTAATCCGTGGCGAAGGCGAGATCGCGCTGCGTGGACCGAACAAGAAAGTGACTGCCTACAAGCAGTCGATCGAACGTATCGTGGAGCAGGCGAAGCACCTCTCGGTGCTCGTCAATGACCTCCTGTTCATCGCCCGCCAAGGGGCCGGGGCGGCGCGGCTCAACCTGCAGTCCATCGATTTAAGCGAACTGGTCAAAAAGGTATGCGGCGACGCCAAGGTGATTGCACACGAGAAGGCCGTTGACATTGCCTTCGCTAATGGCAGCCCTCACGACATGGTGCGCGGCGACCCAGCCCGGCTCAGGCAACTTTTCCTCGTCCTCCTTGATAATGCCGTGCGCTACTCCAAATCCGATAGTGAAGTGAAGGTCGAGATCGGCAAGGCCGGAAACGAGGTTACTGTGCGCGTCTCGGACCATGGCATCGGCATCCCGCCGGAAGAGCTTGATCGGATATTCGAGCGTTTCCGCCGAGGTGGAAACGCCGCCACCATGAACGAAGAGGGCCTCGGCCTAGGGCTGCCTGTCGCCAAGGCTATTGTCGAGGCCCACAAGGGCAGGATCGAGATGGCGAGCCGCGTTGGCGAAGGCACCACGGTCACAGTCGCGCTTCCGGCCGATACGGCGGAGGCATCCAAGTGAACGTGCTTCTGGTCGAAGACGAGCCGCGCGTCGCCGACTTTATCGATCGCGGATTACGAGCGGAGAATCACGGAGTGACCGTGGCCGCTACGGGCAGCGAGGGGGTCGACCTCGCCAAGACCGGCGAGTTCGACGTCATCGTCTTGGACCTGATGCTTCCCGACATGCACGGCTACGACGTCTGCCAGCGCCTGCGACTCGAGGGCGATCACACGCCGATCCTGATGCTGACGGCGATGGATGCGCTCGAGGACAAGATCAAAGGTCTCAAAGTCGGCGCCGACGACTACCTCACCAAGCCGTTCGATTTCGATGAACTGCTTGCCCGGATCGAAGCGCTGGTGCGTCGCTCGCACAATTTTGCACCAAGCTCTAACGTCCTGCAGGTGGCCGATCTCGTATTGGACCGAGAAGCGCTTGAGGTGAGGCGCGGGAGTGACACCATCAAGCTCACCGCAAAAGAGCTCGCCATTCTCGAGCTTTTAATGAGCGCGCCAGGCCGCGTCTTCTCCCGCACGCGCATCCTCAATCAGGTGTGGGGCTACAGCGAAGATCCTCTGACGAACGTTGTCGACGTATATATCGCGCGGTTGCGCCGCAAGATCGACACGCCGGGCCGTGAGCCGCTGCTCGAAACCGTACGCGGCCACGGATACAGGCTGAAGGCCCCGAGTTGATGTGGCATGTGGTTCGGGAAACTTTGCCAAGATGCCTGCATAGGTCGAGGCAATCGGACTCTCGAACCTTGCTAACTCTGCCGGGATCGCTAGATTATGCGCCGCCACTCTTGCCCACTAGGCGTCATCAAATCTTCCGGGCCTCGTCGGAAGGCTACGGCGGCGTTTGCCCGCGGCGGCAGAGCTAGCGTGCGTCCAACGCCCGGCAGCCCCAATGCAGCTGGATTAGTGCGATAACAACGTGGAGGAACGCCCGTTGCGGTCAGGTCTGTTAGCTCTCTTGCTGTGTGCCATAGCGGCTTTCGGCTTCGGACAGCCCGCAAGCGCCGCGAACAAAGTCAAAATTGGCGTCCTCAAATTCGGCACGGTCAGCTGGGCCCTCGATACCATTCACGCGAACGGCCTCGACAAAGCCGAAGGTATCGAGCTCGACGTCGAGCCTCTGGCGAGCACTCAGGCAACCACCGTCGGCCTGCAAGGCGGCTCGGTCGATATTATCGCCACCGACTGGTTGTGGGTGTCACGCGAACGGAGCGGCGGCGCCGATTTCACCTTCTCCCCGTTCACCACCGCGCTCGGCGCAATCATGGTGCCCGCCAACTCTTCCATCAAGACGCTCGGCGATCTCAAGGGCAAGCGCCTCGGCGTAGCCGGAGGCCCCCTCGACAAGAGCTGGCTTTTGCTCGTGGCTTACGCGCTTCGCACGGCCAATCTCGATCTGCGGGCGGAGACCAAGCAGGAATTCGGCGCCCCTCCCCTCCTCAACGAGCGGGCGAAGCAGGGCGAGATCGATGCCGTGCTCACCTTCTGGCCTTACGCTGCGCGGCTCGAAACTGACGGCTTCACCCAATTGATCGGCGTCGAGGACGTCGTGCGGGAGCTCGGCGCCAAGGGCGAGGTGGCGGTGGTCGGTTATGTGTTCAGCGAGAGCTGGGCCAAGCAAAATCCTGAGGCGGTTCAGGGCTTTCTTCGCGCCGCGGCGAAGGCAGACGAGGTCCTTGCAACCTCCGACCAAGAGTGGAACAGACTCAAGCCGCTCATGGGCGAGAACGATCCCAACTTTACGGATGCCACCTTCGAGGCGCTGAAGCACCGCTACCGCGAGGGCATCCCTGAGCGCTCGTCGGCAGAGAACGAGGCGTATGAAAAAATCCTCTATCAGTTCCTACGCGAGCTCGGCGGCGAGAAATTGGTTGGACCCGGCACTGAGCTAGCGCCTGGCACGTTCTGGCACAGTAGTAAGCCATGAGCATCACCTTCGCCCGCCCCGATTCCATACAAACTCTACGTCTCTTTCGCGGACCGCTCGTCTCGATCCTTTCCGTCGCTGGCTTCCTTCTCGTTTGGTTCGTCGCGGCCGAAATCGCGCAGAGCAGGCTGCTGCCCGGACCCGGCGCCGTGCTCAACTACGTTTACGATGAGACGTTGCATGGCGATCTCCTGACCGAGCTTGGCATCACGTTGTGGCGCGTGGTTGCCTCTTTCGTGGTAGCGATGGTGATTGGCAGCGTCATAGGTCTCGCCATGGGGCAGATGCCGGCACTCGACCGCGCGCTCGATCCCTGGCTGATCGTGCTGCTCAACCTTCCCGCCCTCGTCATTATCATCCTCGCTTATGTCTGGTTCGGACTCAACGAGGCGGCGGCGATCGGGGCCGTCGCCCTTAACAAGATCCCCAACGTCACCGTCATGCTGCGCGAAGGCGCCCGCTCCCTCGATCCCGGTCTCGACGAGATGGCACGCGCCTACCGGCTCACGCCGATGAGCAAGCTGCGCAACGTCACCCTGCCGCAGCTCCAGCCCTATTTCGCGGCGGCGTCGCGTTCTGGCATTTCGTTGATCTGGAAGATCGTGCTGGTTGTCGAACTGCTCGGCCGGCCTAATGGCGTCGGCTTCGAGCTTCATCTCAACTTCCAGCTGTTCAACGTGACGGCGATTCTCGGCTATACGCTGGCCTTCGTCGCCGTCATGCTCGCCATCGAATATTTCCTGGTGCAACCCATTGAACGATATTCAACGCGCTGGCGTAACAAGCC
>JBKOUI010000174.1:0-3519 GCA_046723315.1 Pseudomonadota bacterium
GATCCAGGTCGGCTTGACGTCAGCCGCCTTTGTCGTGTCCCGCAGATAGACGAATACGGTGGTCTGGCCCGCGATCGTCACGCTCTTGGTGTAGTCGAGCGATTCCAGCTCCTCGAGCTTCTTTTCGATCCTGTCGGTGACCTGGCGCGTCATCTCTTCGGGCGATGCGCCCGGCCACTGCGCCTGGATCACCATGGTCTTGATGGTGAAGTCGGGATCTTCCTGACGACCAAGCTGAAGGTAAGCAAAGAGGCCTGCCGCCATGAAGGCGATCATGAAATACCAGACGAGCGAACGATGGCGGAGCGCCCAGTCGGAAAGGTTGAACGACTTCATGGCTTCTGATCCTGTTCGATACGGACTTGCTGTCCTGGCTTGAGGCTGTGGATTCCGGCGGTCACGATGCGCGCGCCGGGATAGAGCCCGTCGGTGATGCGGGCACCTGTGGGATCCCCGGCGAGATCGACCTTGTGCAGCGATACGGTCCTCGCAGGCTGATCGACGACCCAGACGAAATTCGCGCCATCCTTGGCAAGCACCGCTGAGGCGGGAACGCGCAATGTTGGAGTTTGCGCATGACTGAGCTTCGCCGTAACGGTCGTGCCTAAGCGGAAGCTTTCAGGAGGATTGTTCAATGCGATGCGGACTCGCCGGAGGCGCGTCACGGGGTCTGCCTGCGGGGCGATCTCGCGAACCTTGCCTTCGACCTGAACGGCGGGGAGCAGTTGCAAGCCGACTGTGAATGGCAAATCAATTTCAAGCGGCACCGGGAAATCCTCCCCGATATCGACCACCGCCTCGCGGATGTCGGGCCTCGCAACCGTCACCACATTTTGGCCAGGAGAGACCACCTGTCCGACTTCTGCGCCCACCGCAGTGACGACGCCGGCGAAATCGACCTTGAGCTGGGCATAGCCCCGTTGCTCGATGGCCTTGATCAAGTTCGCCTGTGCGTGCGCCACCGTTGCTTCGGCGCCGGCCCGCGCCTGCTCCGCATTGTCCAGCGTCTGCTTTGTGGTGGCGTCGGTTGTGACGAGCGTTCGCTGCCGCTGCTCCGTCGCCGTTGCAGTCGCCAGCTGCGCCTCGGCTTTCGTAAGCTCAGCCTTGGCCGCGCGTACGGCGAGCTCGAGGGCCGTGGGGTCGATCGTGCCGACCGTCTGTCCTTCGCGGACGAGGTCACCAACGGAGACGGGACGCGCGGTCAGACGTCCCAAAACGCGGAACGCGAAATTGGTCTTGAACTGCGGCTCAACAACGCCCACCGCGACGGTGCCGTCCAGGCGGCTCGGCTCAAGGACCATCGAGAGCACGGGCCGCACGGGCTCGGGCGCTTTCGCCTCCTGCTGACATCCAGCCAATGCGAGTGCCGACGCAAACGTGCCGGCTGCAATCATGGCGCGCCTCTTCATGACCGGTCTCCCTCATATGTCACGGCCTGGCCAACGCTCAGCAACTTGCCGCCATCGATCACGACGCGCTCGCCTGGCTTTAGGCCCGCCTTGATCAGCACTTCACGGGCTTCATAACCGCCGATCGTCACCGGCTTGAGCGCAGCCGTTTTGGTCGCCGGATCGACGGCCCAAACCGCGGGCTTCGATCCCGCCGCCGCCAATGCACTCCAGGGCAATGCGATCTGCTGTTGGGCTTTCGCTTTGACGGTCCCAGCAACGGCGCTTCCAAGGGTCATCGCTGCCGGTGGATCCTGGATGGCAATCTTCACGCGGATGGTCGCGCTCTTCGCGTCAATCGCGGGCGAGACTTCCCTGACATGCCCGTTCGCCGTCACGCCTGCGTCGGAGACAAGCGCCAGCGATACGCGGCTGTCGTCGAGATCGCCGAACAAGAGGGATTCGTAGATGTCAAACACGGCATCGCGTTCCCCGTCCTGCGCCAGCGAGAAAACGGGCTGCGCGGCCTGTACGACCTGGCCGACTTCCAGATTGCGCGCGGTAACCACGCCTGCCGCTTCTGCGCGCAGCGCGGTATAGCCAAGGGCGTCTTTCGAAGTTCCGAGCTCCGCTTTTGCTGCTTCAAGCGCACCTTCTGCGGTTCGCAATCCTTCCTGCGCCTGATCATAGACCGTCCGCGTGGTGAAACCGCTTGCGATCAGCGCCTTTTGCCGTTCGAAGGTCGTCCTGGCTACGCGCAACTGGGATTCCGCGGCTATGACCGCTGCAGTCGCGGCATCGACATCGGCCTGCTGCTCGGCCGGATCGAGCAGAGCCAGGACCTCACCAGCCTCGACGTGAGCGCCGACATCGACATAGCGCGCGAGCACACGTCCGCCGACGCGGAACGAGAGGTCGGCGCGGAAACGGGCCTGGATTTCGCCGGTCAGGGTGGCGGAGGCCTGCCGGTCGCGCGGCTGCACGATCTCCGTGCGCACGATCGCCGCGCGCATATTGGGCGCAGCGGCATGATCGTTGCAGCCACTCAGCGCGATTGCGACAAGCGCGGCCGCCAGGACGCCGGGACCCCTGAGCTTGCGTTTGCGCGCAGCTTGATCGATGTCAGTGTGGTTCGCAGCATAATGGTTCATAGCAGGTCCATGCGGTGGTGGGGTGACAACAACTCGCCCAGCACATCCGATGGACGGGCAGAGATCGGTTGGGCTTCGCGATCCAGCTTTGGATCCGGTCGGGTTGCAACAGGGCGGCAGTCCCGATCCGGGGAGCTTGCTCCTGTGCAAAGTACCGAGGCATCAGGTGGGCTGACTTTTGGCCGGCGCGGCGACCGTCTGATGCGACGCTTCACGATCGCACAGTTCGCCTGCTGCTCACGTTCTGACAGCGGAAACGAGAGAACGACCGATGTGAATTCATTGCCGGAGCCGTGCTCGACCCTGCCGCCGAGATCCTTGGCAAGATCATTGCTGAGCCGAAGTCCGCGCCCGGCGGCGCCCCGCGCCGACCGCGACCCATTGTCCAGGACGACGCAATTCACCAGCGCGCCGGTCCGTGTTAATTTGACCCTGATCTCTCCGGACCGCGCCTCGAAGCACGTATGCTTCGCGGCATTGGTTACGAGCCCGTGAATGATCAATCCGAGCCGCCGGCATCGCTCTGGTTCGAGCGGAAGAGATTCGGTTGCGAGTGCCAGCCGGATATTCATTCGATCCAGCAACGAACGGCGCAAGGCGCAGCCCATCATGCCGATGTATGTCGCGGCGTCGATCAGCGCCTTGCCCCTGCGCATTGCGAGCGCCTGCTGCACATCGGCATGACCATGCAACAGTTCGACCACGTCGCTTAAGGCGCGCTTGGCTTCAGGCCCCTCAACCCGGACCGCCGCGGCCGAGACCAGGTTGATCGCCGAGGCGAGCCCACTATTGATCCGGTGATTCAATTCGCGCAGCAGAATGCTCTGCTCCATTGGCGAATCCGGGCTGCACACAGTCACGACGATCTCCTCAGGTTAAACCGGATGAGCGGCGGCCGAACACACGCATGTGCGGCCAGCCGATCATCTGGATGAGCTGCAGAGCCGGCAATCAAAGCCGTCTGCGGCAGTTAACTACAC
>JBKOUI010000044.1:0-2675 GCA_046723315.1 Pseudomonadota bacterium
AGAAGGTGGTACCGACCTATATCGGCCCTCGGGCACCAGGGCGTCGCTGATTGAGTGTTCAGAGATCGATGACCACCCGCCCTCGCGTTTTTCCTGCGAGGATTTTGGTTGCCAGGGCCGGCACGTCGTCGAGTCTCGCCCGTGATGTCATGCTATTGAGCGTTGTGAGGTCGAGGTCCGTCGCCAGACGACCCCATGCCTCTTCGCGCTTCTCGCGCAAGGTCACGACCGAGTTGACGCCCGCAAGGGTCACATTACGCAGGATGAACGGCATGACGGTAGCGGGAAGGTCGGACCCCTGCGCTAAGCCGCAGGCCGCCACTGCGCCGTCGTATTTGATCTGCGAGAGCACGTTGGCGAGCGTGCGGCTGCCGAGCGAGTCCACCGCGCCCGCCCAGCGCTCTTTGTCCAATGGGACTCCAGCCCCGGAAAGTTCGCCAGCATCAATGATTTCATCCGCGCCGAGCCCTCGCAGATAGTCGCCTTCCTGCTCCCCCCGGCGGGAGGAGGCGACGACGCGATAACCGAGCTTGTCGAGGAGTGCGATCGCGACCGAACCCACCCCACCGGCAGCACCGGTCACGAGCACATCGCCCCTGTCTGCCGTGATGCCTGCCTTTTCCAAGGCCAGCACGCAAAGCATCGCGGTGTAGCCGGCGGTGCCGATCGCCATGGCGTTGGCAGTCGAAATGTTTTCAGGGAGCCGGATAAGCCAGTCACCCTTGACCCGGGCCCGCTCGGCGTAGCCCCCGTGGTGCACCTCGCCCAGACCATATCCGTTCAGCACGACGCGATCCCCCGCTTGGAAGCGCGGGTCCTCCGAGCGCAGCACCTTGCCGGCCAAGTCGATGCCGGGGATGAGTGGGAATTTGCGGATGATCGGCGCCTTGCCCGTTATCGCCAGGCCATCCTTATAGTTTACCGTTGAGTGCTCGACCGCCACGGTGACATCACCCTCCATGAGATCAGCATCCGTGAGCTCGGTGACCGTGACGCTTTGCCGGTCGCCATCTTTGGTCACGAGCAACGCCCGGAACTTGTCGGCCATATCATCCTCCGCCAGCGCGGCGCCCGACCCGGAACGACGCCCGAAGTTAGGATTGCGAGAGATAACTTGGCAGCTCTTGCTCAAATTCGCGGAAGTAGCGCGAGATCACTGTCACATCGAAATGTTCGAGAATGGACTCCTTCGGCTCGCGGTCAAGGAGGAATGGACGCCGCCACGTATGGCTCGGTTCTTTGGCACGCCATCTCGCCATGTCCGCAAAATGGCACTAAGCGGACATTCAGCCGATCGCGTCGCGAGGTCTGGTTCCGACCGAAACAGCGGACATCCCTGATTAGTATGTGGATGGCCGCTTATGACCCAAAGGGCTTGTCGAGGTGTAGCTTCCCGCTGTGCCTCAGGTCGGCACAATCGGTACCTTAGGAGGCGGCGGGAAATTGCGAAGCTGAAGGGGCTAGGAGAGCGTTATGGCAGTATGCTTAGTCATGCAATTTACTGGGGTTGATGCGCCAAAATATGAGGCAGTGATGAAGGAGCTCGGCCTGCAGAGCGCAAATGCGAATTGGCCGAAGGGCATCATCAGTCACATCGCCGGATTCGATAGCGATGGAATGTATGTGGTGGACGTTTGGGAATCGCAGTGGGACTTTGACACCTTTGTTGACAGCCGGCTAAAGCCTGCCTTTGAAGCTGTGGGCGGGTTACCGATGCCGAGCGTCACCACGTTTGTTGTTCATAACAGCTACAGTACTTGAGGGCATGAATACGGCCAGCGCTCAGACCATGGTAAGCGATCGAGGTGCACGGCCCTCGCGAAAAGCCGTTCGCGCTCTCGCGTTCCTTGCAAGGAAATAAGCGACGGCAGCTGCGTCTTGCTGGCCTTCACAGGGAGCGCAAATGCGAATTGGCCGAAGGGCATCATCGGTCAAGTCGCCGGGCGTGCTCCCACATCACTGCCTCATATTTTGCCGCATCAACCCCAGTAAATTGCATGACTAAGCACACTGCCATAACCCTCTCCTTTTCACGCTCGCATTAGTGCCACCAGCTCTCGACCTCTCGACAAAAAAGACCAGCACGTTGATGGCAATCGGCCCTCGCGACCATCTTCACGGAACAGGATTCTTGCGGCACTTAGCCAACACTGACACACGCCTTTCCCCGCTTGTGTAGGGTCGACCAGACGTCTTTGGCACTTTTGCCCCCTTGCTCTCGGCCGCTGCGACTGGCCGGGCGGCGACCTCAACTCGTGGTGGCGACGCAACTATTCCGCTCGCGTAGCTTGTAATACCTTTAGTCGAGGCCCATATGTGTATTACTGGCACGCCGAACTGGGAGCTGACGGTTAAAGACTACCGTGCCAACTTCGTGCACGTCCCCTTTCCGGAAATTCTCAGGAGTCGAGCCAGGGGTTTCGAGGCCCGTGGCGCGGTCAGTGCCGTTAGGGCCTCGAGCCCCCAGCCGTGCGAATAGTCGCCTACGCCGCAACGCCAAGCCGTACAACAAGAGATACGGTCATGACCGCAAGCCAAGCTGCCGCCGACCAAGCCCGCGACGCCTACCGCAACGTAACCGCCCAACTTGGTCTCTTAGCTCTCGACACCGCCGTTCCCGAGGCCGTGCGAGCCCTTGACGAGAAGACCGTGAGCCAGACGCGCGAGGCCTATGA
>JBKOUI010000259.1:0-4729 GCA_046723315.1 Pseudomonadota bacterium
TGGTGGGCGCGACTGGGATCGAACCAGTGACCCCTGCGATGTCAACGCAGTGCTCGTACCGCTGAGCTACGCGCCCTCTCCAATCGGCAAGGGAAGAGCTTCTATATCGGGTGCCGCACCGTCAAGGCAACCTGCGGCTTCCCTCAAGCGGCGAGCAGGCGCTCCACCTGATCGACCAGGTCGCGCAGGTGGAATGGCTTCGACAGGATCTTGGCATCCTTGGGAGCATGGTTGTCGGGATTGAGTGCGACGGCGGCGAAGCCTGTAATGAACATGATCTTGAGATCGGGATCGAGCTCGCTTGCCTTGCGCGCAAGCTCAATGCCGTCCATCTCCGGCATCACAATGTCGGTCAAAAGCAGAGTGAAGGGCTCCTCCTTCAGCCGTTCATAGGCCTCGAGCCCGTTGCCGAACGACACCACATCATAGCCGGCCTTGGCCAATGCCTTGACCAGGAAACGCCGCATATCCTCGTCGTCCTCGGCAAGAAGTATGCGTTGCACGCTGCGCGCCCGCGGATCGTTCGCCTCCATCCCTCTCCCCCTGAACTCTCGCCCTTTGGGCGTACACGAACTTGGTAAAAGACCAATTGCTTGGGCTTTGGAAGGCCGGATGGTCTTGGCCCCCTCGCCGCCAGACCCTAAATCATCGCGTCTAATTGGCTCGGGCACAAGGCAGAAGACGCCTAGACAGGTTCAACTCTGATTGGCAGAGTTTATAGGCGATTCCACGTTTCTCGCGGGTAGCCGGGAGCAGAGCGGCAGCAAGGATTGGCGAATGAGCCCAAGCGAGGCTGAGGCTATAGAGGGTGAGCTTTCACCACCCTTCACAGTGGCACTTCCCGAACAGTTGAAAGTGCCTCTCGTCTTCAACTCACCCCATAGCGGCCGCATCTATCCGAGCCCCTTCCTCGCCGCGTCCAGGCTGGACTCCCTCGCTCTGCGGCGCTCCGAGGATGCCTATGTCGAGGAACTATTCGCCTTCGTAACGCGGCTTGGCGCCCCCCTCCTCTATGCCCATTTCCCGCGCGCCTACCTCGACGTCAACCGCGAGCCGTACGAGCTCGATCCGATCCTGTTCCGCGACGGGCTGCCCCATTATGCCAACACCCAATCGGTGCGCGTGGTCGGCGGCCTTGGCACCATTGCCCGCATCGTTTCGGAGTCGGATGAGATCTACCGCGAGCCGCTAACGGTTGGCGCCGCGCTAGAGCGCATCAACCGCCTCTACACGCCCTATCACGAGACGCTGCGCGATTTATTGCTTGCGGCGCAGAACGCGTTCGGCCTGGCCGTGCTGATCGATTGCCACTCCATGCCGTCGAGCCCGATTGCCGACCAGGGCGGCGGGAGACCCGACTTCGTGCTTGGAGACCGCTTCGGGACGTCTTGCAGCGGAGAGCTCACGCGGCTCGCCGCGAACGAGCTCAAGGCGCTCGGCTACGCTGTCGCGCTCAACAAGCCTTATGCCGGCGGCTATATCACCGAGCATTACGGCCGCCCACACAAGGGTCAGCACGTGCTCCAGATCGAGATCAACCGCGCGCTTTACATGGATGAGTCGAGCTTCGAGAAGTCGGGCGGGTTTGAGCGGTTACGCTCCGACCTCGAAGCGATGGTGCACGCGCTCATATCAGGGATTCCTAGTCTCGCTATTCCACGCGCCGCGGCCGAATAGCCAATCTGGAATTGATAAAAAAAGGGCCGTCCGATTGAACGAACGGCCCAAGTCTAGGGAGGAAACGCCCAAGGAGGGCAGCGGTATGGCCTGGAGAGCCATGCCGCGTTGCAACAATATGTCATTGCGGCGCACAAAAAGCAAGATTGCAATGACGTTAAGGCGGCATTTGCGAGACAGTGGTGCAGAACTGTCACGATTGCCCGCGGCAGCCACGTCAAAACGAGCGTTTCGACCGCTGGAATCCTTGACTCCTAAGGCGAAAGGTCCCCAAGGCTGTCTCGTGCCAAAGTCACCGAATCCGCAATTTCAGGCCCTTCTCGACACTGCGCATGCGCTAGCGGACCAATCGGGCGCGGTCATTTTGCCGCATTTCCGGACAGCCTTCGCAATTGACCATAAAGGAGGCGATTTTTTTGATCCGGTCACTGCGGCCGATCGTGCCGCCGAGGTCGCGATCAGGGAGGCGCTCGCCAGCACCTATCCAAGCCACGGCATTATCGGCGAGGAGTTCGGCTCTACCCGGAGCGATGCCGAATACTGCTGGGTGATCGACCCGATCGACGGCACTCGTTCTTTCATTCTCGGTTTGCCCTTATGGGGGACGCTGATCGGCTTGACGCGCAGCGGCATCCCCCTGCTAGGGGTCATGAACCAGCCTTTCACAGGCGAGCGCTTCTTTGCCGATGAGAGCAAATCCTTCTTCAGCCACAACGGCGTGACAAGGACGATACACGCCAGGGATTGCCCCACGCTCGGTGAGGCCCTTCTCACCACGACCACGCCGGAATACTTCACCGGCGAGGACGCACAGCGCTTCGAGACTTTGAGCCAGAATGTGCGCCTCAGACGCTATGGCGGCGATTGCTACAATTACTGCATGCTTGCGCTTGGCCAGATCGACCTCGTGGTCGAGGCGGGTCTTAATCTCTATGACATTATCCCTCTGATCCCGATTGTCGAGCGAGCAGGCGGCGTGGTTTCGACTTGGAATGGCGGCGATGCAAGAGGCGGCGGGCGAATTATTGCCGCGGGCGACCCGCGCCTACACGAGGCAGCGGTAAAATGGCTGTCCGGCTAGCTTGCCTTGCTCATCACGGCGCCAGGAATGAAGGCATCGAATGCCGCCCAGAACTGCTCACGAATTGAATCCCGCTCTTGCATGATCTCATGCCGCGAGCCTCTCATGACGATCTGCGATCCTGCCCTTAGCTTAAAAGCAAGGTCCTCGATCGCCGGGCTCGACACGATCTGGTCGTCGCTCGCCGCAAGCATTAGGGACGGCACACGGATGCGAGGCGGGAAACGTTCGTTCTCGAGTTGCGCCATGGCATTGAGCGCAGCCTTGAGCCAGCCGACGGTTGGAACCCCCACGGCAAGCTGAGGCGCCGCTTCGAGCACTGACAGGTTGCGCAAATAGCGCTCGCGGTCCGATGTCAGCGGGTTTCCCTCGAAATTCTGAATTGGCAGATATTTCCGGGCATCGCCTGGGACCGGACGCTTACCCATGCCGAACAGGGTCAGCGTGTCAGCCATCTGGCGGCAGACTCGGTGCGGAAACGGCAGGCCGACGATTGTTATCATTGGTGCGGTGAGCACCATGCGTGTGAACCAGCAACCGCGCTTCGTCGCCGCCTTGAACAGCACCATCGCCGCCATCGAGTGCGCCAGCGCGAAATAGGGCGTTGGGCAATCTGGCAGCACCACCGCCTTCATGAAATGGGCGAGATCCTCCTCGTACTCGGCGAAGTCATTGATGTGACCCTTGAGCGGGTTCCGGGTCAGCCGGCTCGAGCCTCCCTGCCCGCGCCAATCGAGCACGGCCACGGCGAAGCCTCGGCGGCGCAGCTCGCCGACCACCTCGAAATATTTCTCGATGTATTCGGTGCGGCCGGGGAGGATGCAGACCGTACCGCGTCGCTCCTTCAGCACAGACTGCCAGCTCGCGAAGCGAATGCGTAAGCCCTTGCGAATCTCGATGAAGCCGGTCGACGCGCCGAGCGGGATCGGATTCTTGGGTGTGGCGACGAGATCCATGAAGTCTAGGCGGCCCCCTTGGCGAGTGCCCTTATAGCAGCAAGTGACGAGATCACCACAGCGTTCGGACGCCAAAATGGCGCGCCCCAAAGCGGATTTGTGCTACATCCCAATTTTCCTATTTTTCCTTTATATTCAGTGCGCTAACCCCCTTGACGAAGCCCAAGCCCATTCCCATATCGTCTCCCGGCGCAAGGCCAAATGGCTTGCGCTTTTCTCTGCCCGGCTCGGAAGGAAAGAGCGGGCACCACCATATCGCTTCTCAAGGAGGATGTGCGATGAGACACTATGATCTTACCCCGCTTAACCGTTCTACTATCGGCTTCGACCGGCTCGGCTCGTTTCTCGACACGCTCACCAGTTTCGAGGGCGATGCCCCGAGCTACCCGCCTTACAATATCGAGCGTGTCGGCGAGAACGAGTACCGCATCAGCATGGCCGTAGCTGGGTTCGGCGACAAAGACCTGAATATCGAGGTCAAGGAAAACACTCTTTCGATTCGCGGCGAGAAGAAGACCGAGGTCGAGGACACGACCTTCCTCCATCGCGGCATCGCTTCGCGGAGCTTTGAGCGCCGGTTCCAGCTCGCGGATCATGTCGTGGTGAAGGGCGCGAGCCTCGAGAATGGTTTGCTGCACGTCGATCTCGTGCGCGAGCTGCCCGAGGCTATGAAGCCCCGGACCATCGCGATCAAGACCAAGACCGATAAGGTTGAGACGCCGAAGGTCATCGACAGCAAAGCCGCCTAATACGTTGCGCCCGCCTGGCGCTATTTGCTGTGACTCCCACGAATACGAGTAGAGGGCGCTTCCCCATCAAGTGGAAGCGCCCTTCCCCATGCGCATCGCTATGAATTTCGGAGGATAGCGGGGAACCCGATCCGACATCCTTGGGTTAGGCGGGAAGGTAGGCCTGGGGTTCGTCTGAGTGGGCGCTGGCAACCGGTTTATGGGGAGGGAATCCTGCTTGTGCGCGCTTTGGAAATCTGTCATTTTGAGGGCGAATAGGACAGGCT
>JBKOUI010000234.1:0-12008 GCA_046723315.1 Pseudomonadota bacterium
GAACCCCCAAATGCCGCCCGGGAGACTTTCTCGTCAGGGACGGCCCGGATTCTGCGCAGAATCGTCTCTGCCGTTTAGGGCCCCGGCTGGGCAGCGAAAATGCGCCGGATTTCGCAGCAAGTGGAGCGCGTCAGAATGACAAATAATTGGTCTATATCAACAACTTATGTGGTGGCTGGGGCGCTAGGATTCGAACCTAGGATCACGGGACCAAAACCCGTTGCCTTACCGCTTGGCCACGCCCCAATCTGCTTGCTTCTTGGAAAGGCCCTCCGCACACCAACGATAACAGCGCCGAGGGTCGGCGCTCACCTAAATATGGTTAGCTGATGCCCTCCTACCAGCATCGCGCGCCTCGAGCAACGCGTGCAGGCGGGCCATCGCCTTGCTTTCTTGCCGCCTCTTGCCGAGCCGTCTATATACCAGGGCTCTTCAGCCAGCGGAGTGTAGCGCAGCCTGGTAGCGCACCTGCTTCGGGAGCAGGGGGTCGGGAGTTCGAATCTCCCCACTCCGACCAATTCCTGGCGATGTGCTTTTCCGGACTGTCTTTATGCACCTTGCTAAAGGCTAGTTTCTGAACCTTAAGTCCTTGCGATAGGACATATTTTGCGCAAAAAGCGATGGGAGAGTTAAGGCTGCCAAAAAGCGGCGCTGCCACCGCCGGCGCGCTCCGCTAGAATAAGGTTTAGGTTCCCGGGAAGGCTAACATCTCAGTAAGACCATGTCGGCGGAGCTTGCCTTCAATCGCAGCGTTGACGTCGATTATGGCGTGCCCCAAGAGGTTGCGCCCGGCATCCGGCGCATCGTCGCCAACAATCCTGGGCCTTATACCTTCCTCGGCACCAACACCTACGTGGTCGGTAATGGACAGGTCGCCGTCATCGACCCAGGTCCTGCCGACGCCAGTCACCTGAAGGCAATCGCCGCCGCGACCAGGGGCGAGCGCCTCACCCACATCCTCATTACCCACAGCCACCACGATCATTGCGACGGCGCGCGGGCGTTGCAGGCGTTGCTCGGCGGAGAGATCGGCGCCTTCGGACCGACCGGCACGCCCCGCGGCGCGGGTGCGCCAGGTCTTGGCGATAGCTTCGTCGATCCCGCCTTCGTCCCCGATCGCAGGCTCGGCGATGGCGATACCATCAAGGCCAAAGGCTACGCTCTTGATGTGCTGCATATGCCTGGGCATGCGCCGGACCATCTCTGCTTTGCCTTGGTGGGCAAACGCATCGTGTTCACTGGCGATCACGTCATGGGGTGGAACACGACCGTGATCGCACCGCCTGAAGGGAACATGGCCAAGTTCCTCGCGTCGCTCGAGAGGCTGATGCAGCGCCACGACAAGATGTTCCTGCCCGGCCATGGTGGCCGCATTCAGACGCCGCAGCGCGTGGTCAAGGCCTATATCATGCATCGCAAATGGCGGGAGCAGACGATCCTTGCCTGCCTAGAGGAAGGCGTTGGCACCATTCCGCGCATCGTCAGCCGGCTATACGGCAGCCTCGATTCCGAGCTGAAAGAGGCCGCCGCCCTCTCTGTGCTGGGCCATCTCCAGCACTTAATCAGTCGCGAGTTGGTTTCGGCCGACGGCCAAGCCGACTTGTCTAGCGCTTTTTATCTGCGTTCTTCTTGACGCGTTTCTTGCCGGCCGTCTTCGCATTGGCGGCGGCATCCTTGTCCTTGGGCTCGGCCTGTTCGAGCACCGTCTTCTCGCCCTTCTCGAGCAGCGAGTTCACCTCGGCAAACAATTTGCGGATGCGGGAGGCATTGCGGCCGAGATCGTGCAGGCCGTAGCGCGACACGGAGCGCGCATCGATCTGCGCGTGCGCGTCGTCGCCCTTGATCTGCACCACGACATCGTCGGTGAAGCCCATGATCAGCGTGCGATCGGTCGCCTCGATGCGGCCGACTCCGGACTCGCCCGGCGCCTCGCTCGCCACGATGTTCCAGCCGAGATGATCCACTGCCTCGTGCACTAGGCTGAATACTTCCGGCGCCGAGCGCTCGAGCACCATGGGCTCGATATCGGAATAGGCCTCTGCCTGCTCGTCGATCGCGGTGTCGTCGGGCTCCTTGATGGGATTGGCGTCGGCAGGACGCAGGCTCACCAGTGCCTTGAACTCGAGCGGCTCGTCGGGCGAGGTTTCGACATCGGTGAGCGGCGGGAGCGTAACGACATGCGAGAGATAGTAGAGCGGCACGGCAAGCCCGACCATGGCGACGAAAATCGCGGCGAAAGCCTGCGCCGCGCCGGTCTGGCCACCGAACCAGATGCGCACGAGAGAGAACAAGGCAATGGCGATCGCCACTAACAGGCCGACCATCGACACGGCAAGCAGGTTCATCGCCGCCGGCGTGCCGAGCGACGCGAAACGGTGCAAGAGCACCGTCAGGATCATGAGCTGCACGAAGAACAGCGCGAAGCGGCGCGCCCAGGTCGCCTCATGCGCCTCCTTCACGGCGAGGCGCGCTGTCGAATAGCGTGCGGTCGAAAAACTCACGTCATGTCCTCAAATCCGGGCTTGCCGATAGGCAGCTCGCCACAAGTTTATACCGCTATATCCAAGCCATGGCAGGTTTGTGGTCTTTCAGGCCGCTCACGGATAGAGCCGCGTCTTGGTCCAGGGCGCGTGGGGCGAAGCCCGCCTGAACACGATGCGGTCATGCAGCCTGAATGCGCCGCTTCTCCAGAACTCCATCTCGAGCGGGACCACGCGGTAGCCACGCCAATAGGCTGGGCGCGGCACCTCGCCCGTGCCGAACTGCTTGGTGAGGCGCGCGACCTCCTCCTCGAGCGCGGCGCGGCTCGCTAGCGGCCTCGACTGGGACGAAGCGCAGGCGCCGATGCGACTCTCGCGGTGCCGCGTCGCGAAATAGGCGTCGGCTTCCGCAGCAGCCGCTGACTCGACAAGCCCTCTGATCCTGATCTGCCGCCCCAGGCTCTTCCAATAGAACAGCAGCGCGGCTTGCGGATTTCCGGCGAGCTCAACCCCCTTCGCGCTGTCGCAATTGGTATAGAACACGAAGCCGTGCTCGTCGGCTCCCTTCAGGAGAATCATCCGCACGTTGGGCAGGCCGTCAGCATCCACGGTCGCGACGGCCATGGCCTCGGGATCGGCGGGCTCGCTTGCCACGGCTTCGGTCAGCCACTCCTTGAACAGCGCAAAGGGCTCCTCGGCCTCGGTGAAGTCCTTCGCTTGAAAGGTTCGATCCGTCGGCTGCTTGTCCATAGCGTTAACGTTCTGTTTAGACACCGCCATCCCGGCACGGCACGCGCATTTACGTTTTCCTCACCCTGTTAGGGCACCATCTCTCCCGTTGATAGACGGAGCGGGTTGGTAATGCGAGTCCCGCGCCGGAGTTTGGGGGACGGTTGGTTATGCGTACGTTCCGCTCGAAGGCTCCTATCATCATTGGGGCGGGCGCTCTCCTGTTTTCCGTATTCGCGCCCGCCTCTCTCCCTCTCAAGGCCGATGAGTGGAGCGTTGTCGTCACGCGCGAGGCTTCGGCGCCGACGCCGCAATTTGCCGAGCTTAAGGCCAAGCTCGATGGCAGCGACCGGGAGGCCGCGGCCCAAGCCCTGCAACTCGCCATGAACGAGCTCGGCGATGGGGTAACCCTGGTATGGCGCCGCCCGGATCACGCGCTCGAGGGCCGGGTCAAGCCAGTCTCCGCCTTCCGAGACGAGCACGGTAGGGTGTGCCGACACCTTGTTTATTCGCTTTCGCTTGGCGGCTATAGACGCGAAATCGAGGGCGTCGCCTGCCGCGAGCTCGACGGTTCCTGGTCGCTCGCGGGCTGATCCCTCGGATATTCGGCCGTCTCGGCAAAAAGCCTTCCGACCCTCTCTGGCCCGCTCTATAAAGCCCGGGCATCGTGGCAAGGCTTAGGGTCGATGGCCGAGACCGGCAAATTGATGGCGGGAAAGCGCGGCGTCGTGTTCGGCGTCGCCAACAACCGGTCGATTGCCTGGGGCATTACCAAGGCCATCACCGACCAGGGCGCAGAGGTGGCGCTCACCTATCAGGGCGAGGCGCTGAAGAAGCGGGTCGAGCCGCTTGCAAACGAGATCGGCTCCAAGCTCGTGCTTCCCTGCGACGTCACCGATGAGCCCTCGGTCGAAGGCGTGTTCGCCGCGCTCGCCAAGGAATGGGGCACCATCGATTTCCTGGTTCACGCCGTCGCCTTTTCCGACAAGGAGCAGCTCGACGGACGCTACGTCGACACGACGCAAGATAACTTCACCCAGACGCTGCTGATCTCCTGCTACTCCTTCACCGCTCTTGCCAGGCGTGCCGATAAGCTTATGCCGAACGGCGGATCGCTGCTCACGCTCACTTATTACGGCGCCGAGAAGGTGATGCCGCACTATAATGTGATGGGCGTGGCCAAGGCCGCGCTCGAGGCGAGCGTACGGTATCTCGCAGCCGACCTCGGCAAGGGCAAGATTCGCGTCAACGCCATCTCCGCTGGCCCAATCAAGACGCTCGCCGCGTCAGGCATCGCCGATTTCCGCTATATCCTGAAGTGGAACGAGTACAATTCGCCGCTGAGGCGTACCGTGTCCATCGAGGATGTCGGCGCGGGCGCGCTTTACCTCCTCTCCGATCTCGGCCGCGGCGTCACCGGCGAGATCCTGCATATCGACGCCGGTTACCACGTGGTCGGCATGAAGAACGAAGATGCCCCCGATATCTCGGTGGTGAAGGAGTAACAGCTGGCCGGGCTTCGCCGGTAATGACAAAAAGACGGCATGGGCGCATAACACGGGCCATGTCGCACAATACGTTCGGCCATTTGTTCCGCATCACAACCTGGGGCGAAAGCCACGGGCCGGCGATCGGCTGCGTGGTCGATGGTTGCCCGCCCGGCATCCCGCTCACTGAGGCTGACATCCAAATCTATCTCGACAAGCGAAAGCCCGGCCAGTCGCGCTACACTACCCAGCGCAAGGAGCCGGACAAGGTCGCCATCCTGTCAGGCGTGTTTCCCGACGAGGAGACAGGAGCGCAACTCACCACCGGTACGCCGATCGCGCTCGAGATCGCCAATGTCGACGCGCGATCGAAGGACTATGGCGACATCAAAGACAAGTTCCGTCCAGGCCACGCCGACTACACCTATTTCGCCAAATACGGCGTGCGCGACTGGAGGGGCTCAGGCCGTGCCTCGGCCCGCGAGACGGCGAATCGCGTGGCAGCAGGGGCCATCGCGCGCAAGGTCGTGCCCAACATACGGGTGCGCGGCGCCCTTCTGCAAATTGGGCCGCACAAGATCGACCGGAGCAACTGGCAGTGGGACGAGGTCGACAAGAATCCGTTCTTCTGCCCCGACCCGAAGGCAGTCGAAGTGTGGGCCAAATTTCTCGACGAGGTGCGGAAGGCCGGCTCATCGACCGGAGCGGTGATCGAAGTCGTTGCCGACGGCGTGCCTCCAGGACTCGGCGCGCCGGTCTACGGCAAGCTCGACCAGGACATCGCCAGCGGGCTGATGAGCATCAATGCGGTGAAAGGCGTGGAGATCGGCGCGGGCTTTGCCGCTGCGGCGATGTCGGGCGAAGAGAATGCCGACGAGATGCGCAACCGGCCCAAGGGCTGGCCCGAGTTCAAATCGAACAATGCCGGAGGGATCCTGGGCGGCATCTCGACCGGGCAACCCGTGGTCGCGCGCTTCGCGGTGAAGCCCACGTCATCGATCCTCACCCCACGGAAGACGGTGGACAAGAACGGCAAAAATACCGAAGTCTCGGTCAAAGGCCGCCACGACCCATGCGTCGGCATCCGCGCGGTCCCGATCGGCGAAGCCATGCTCGCGATCGTGCTTGCCGACCACTATCTCCGTCACCGCGCCCAGACCGGCAAGGGCTAGTGCGCTTCGATCGTATCGTTATCCTCACCGGCGCTGGGTTATCGGCGGAAAGCGGGCTCGGCACCTTCCGCGATAAAGGCGGGCTGTGGTCGCAATTCCCACTTGAGGAGGTGGCGACGCACGAAGGTTTCGCCCGCAATCCAGCCCGCGTGCTTGACTTTTATAATCTCCGCCGGAGGAGGCATCGCGATGCGCGACCCAACGCTGCGCATATCGCACTCGCGCGGCTCGAGCGCGAGCACGCTGGCGATGTCCTAACTGTAACCCAGAATATCGACGCGCTGCACGAGGCGGCGGGATCACGCAAGCTCATCCATATGCACGGCGAGCTTACGAAGGCTCTGTGTGCCGCATGCGGGATGAGCACGGCCTGGAGCGAGGACCTTACTGTGGAGACTGCCTGCCATGCTTGCGGCGAAGCCGCCATGCGCCCTGACGTGGTGTGGTTCGGCGAGAGCCGCGCGAGATGGACCACATCTACGAGGCACTTCAAGTCTGCGACCTGTTCATCTCCATCGGGACGAGCGGCAGCGTCTATCCGGCGGCTGGCTTCGTAGCAGAGGCGAGACACTCAGGCGCACACACGGTAGAGCTCAATCTCGAGCCGTCGGAGGGCGCAACCTTGTTCGCTGAGGCGTTCTATGGCCCTGCGACCGAAGTCGTCCCGGCTTATGTCGAGCGATTGCTACGCGGCTAACGCTCGAGGTGGGCTACGACCTCGATATGGGGCGAGAACAGGAATTGATCCATGGGAACGACCCGAGTGATGCGGTAACCGCCATCGACTAGGATGCGGAGATCGCGCGCAAGCGTTCCCGGATTGCAGGAAACGGCAACGATCGTCTTCACCTTCGAAGTCGCCATCTCTTTAGTCTGCGCCGAGGCCCCTGCCCGCGGCGGGTCGAACACGATCGCCTCATAGGCCGCAAGCTCCTTGACCCTGAGCGGAGAGCGGAACAGGTCGCGGGTAAAAGCCCGGATTGGCTTGAGCTTCGGAGTCTTGCGCGCGGCCTCGCCGAGAGCGGCAAGCGCGGCCTCGTCGGCCTCGAAGGCATCGATCGCCGCGGTTCGGGCCAAGCCGAAGGTGAAGGTGCCAAGACCGGCAAAGAGGTCGGCAACGCGCTTGGCACTCCCTACCCCGGTGCGGACGAGGTCGATCAGTGCGGCTTCAGCCTCGCGCGAGGCTTGCAAGAATGCGCCCGGCGGTATCCTGACCTTTGCGCCCGAGATATCGACCTCAGGCACGGTCGACGCGGTGATGCCCTCCCCATCCACGGTCAGTCGCGCCACGCCAAGCGCGGAAGCTTGGCTAGCCAGTGCGGTTATGGCCGACGGACCGGACCGGGCATCTTCGATGACGATATCGAGCCCGCTGTGGGTTTCGGTGATACCCAGCTTGGCCTCGCGCTTTCCTCCCAACAGTGGCGTCAGCGCTTTTTGAGCTTTAGCAAGACCGCGACGATGCGGGGAGAAAGAACGGGACAAACCTCGAGTCGATCAGATCGTGGGAGCGAGCGCGATGATAGCCGAGCACGGGACCCGCTGGGCCGCAGCCGATGGCGAGGCTTGCCCTGCGACGGCTGCCACGTCCTACAGTCCTCACCTCCTCGACCTCCACATCGAGCCCCCGCGACTTGAGGGCGCCCATGACCTGCTCGCGCTTCCAACGAAGATAGGCGCGGACTTCCATATGCTGGAGCGCGCAGCCGCCGCACACAGTGAAATGCTGGCAGATCGGGGAAACCCGGTCAGGACTCGGCTCGAGGATGTCGACCAGCTTCGCGTGGTCGGTCCCGCCATCGACGGCAACCCTCACTCGCTCGCCGGGAAGAGTGAACGGCACGAAGATCGGCCCGGCGGGACGATCGGCCACGCCATCGCCCTGAGCACCGAGCCGGGTGATCTCGATCTCAACCTCCATGACGCGCGCCGATCAGGAATTCCTCATTGCCGTTGCCGCCCTCTATGGGAGAGACAATTTCACCCGCGACGGTCCAACCTTCCTGCTCGATGAAATCGCGAACTTTTGCGACCGCTTCCTTACGCTTGGCGGGGTCGCGCACGATCCCGCCTTTGCCGACGGCATCACGTCCAGCCTCGAACTGAGGCTTCACTAGCGCCACGAGCCAAGCATCTGATTCAGCAAGTTTAAATGCTGCGGGAAGGACCAAAGTCAGGCTAATGAAGCTCACGTCAGCAACAATGGCCGCGACCTTCTCCTTTACCAACCTTGCGTCGAGACTCCGGGCGTCGGTTACCTCCAACGCTACCACGCGCGGATCGGCGCGGAGCTTCTGGTCCAGCTGATCGCGCCCGACATCGACGGCATAAACCTTGGCAGCACCGCGAGAGAGCAGCACGTCGGTAAAGCCCCCGGTCGAGGCGCCCAGGTCGAGAGCCACCCTCCCTTCCGGCGAGAAGCCGAAGGCATCCAGCGCAGCAGCGAGCTTGAGTCCCCCGCGCGAGACGTATGGCGAGGCAAACCTGTCTACGACTAGAACGGCGTCGCGCCTGACCAGGGCGCCGGGCTTCACCGCCTTGACGCCTTCCACGCTCACCGCCCCGCGCCGCACGAGATCGGCTGCGCGAGAGCGCGTGGCGGCGAGTCCGCTTTCCACCAATAATTGGTCGAGGCGCGTTTTTTTGTAGATAGACATCTGAGCTTCTCTTATGTTTGACCACGCGTTGGGGATTCTGGCGCGCGGTAAACGAGCCGGGAGCGGCCGGGCACCGCCCTTGAATATACTGCGGAGCGCCCCGCTCGGCGCGATACGCGGAGGTCTCGTGAGCCAAGACCACTGTACGTCTTACCTCACCGACAAGTGTTCAGTTCAAAAACGTGACGTCACCGGCGGCAAGGCCGTCTTTGCTCGGGCCGTGATCGAGCCGGGCGAACTGATTGCCGTGTGGAGCGGGCGCATCATTGGCGCCGACGAGCTGGACGAGCTCGAGCCTGAAATACGACGCCACACCGTGCAGGTCGAGGATGGACTCTATCTTGCGTCCCTCACTCCCGACGAGCCGCCCGACTACATCAATCACTCCTGCGATCCGAACGCTGGCCTCAGTGGGCAGGTGGGGATCGTTGCCATGCATCGCATCCAACCGGGCGAAGAGGTCACCATCGACTACGCCATGTGCGACGGCTCGGCTTATGACGAGTTCGGTTGCGAATGCGGCTCCGCCATCTGCCGCGGGCGTGTGTCAGGCGACGATTGGCGCAATCCGACCTTGTGGGAGCGCTATGCCGGACACTTCTCGCCCTATCTGCAACGCCGCATCGACGCGCTCAAGCAGCAGATGCGGCGGCGCTTCAGACGCAAGCGTGGGCTGGTCGCGATGGTAGCCGAAGCTTCGGGAAATACCGCATGACCATGCCTGGCCACGCGGCGCCGGTCGTCCCGGCAAGCGCGCCATTTCCAATCTCATTCACAGCAAAGGGAAACCGAGAGGCATAAAGATGCTGATGGTCAGCACTTATCTTGCGCCGAGCGCTATTGAAGGCATCGGGGTATTCGCCGGCGAGTTCATCGAGCGCGGGCGTCTCATGTGGAGTCTCAATCCGAAATTCGACATCTTCGTCCATCCGGGCGAGACCGACTCTCTCCCGCCGCACATGCAGGACTACGTCGCGCGCTATACCTATCCCCATCTGGAAATGCCGGGCGTGATCGTCCTCGACAGCGACAACGGGCGCTTCATGAATCACAGCCTGACGCCCAACACCGACTTCCGCATCTTCGACAAGGGATATGCGCTGATCGACATTTCCCAGGGAGAAGAGCTCACCTGTAACTATCATGAGTTCGACCCGGGCTTCACTGGCTTCTTCACGACGCCCGCTCAGGCGACCATCGCCAATCGCAGGTCCCGGACCAACGGCCGGCTGCAAAGGCGCTAGCCATCAAAGACCGAAGCAATCCGAACTCAATCCGTCACCAAAGCATTTAGTGGGCGATGACGTGGACTCCGGTGCGCTTGCTTACTGCTGCGGTCCTTCTCTTTGTCGCTCTGCCGCAACGCGCGGCGGATGCGGAAGAAAGCCTGGTGTGGAGCGAGAGATCGGACGAAGGCCAGGTCTCGCTCGCTTATGGGCCGCTAGACCCGGCTAAGACCCCGCTTTTCCTCCTCACCTGCTTCAACAGCATGGATGTCGCCGTGATCGAGGTTTTCGGGGCCATCGAGGGAACGCGCCCCGGCCAACCTCTCAGCATCGAGCTTTCGGCAGGAAGCGCCAAGCTCTCGTTGCAGGGGGAGGTCTCTGTTGACGACGCCACCAGCTCGATGTTTGCCGAAGCGAACCAAGTCAAGGTCAAGCCCGTGCTTGAAGTGCTGCGTGCGTCGGGGCCTCTCACCGTAAATCTCGGATTGACCAATAAGACCCTGGCTGAGCAGGGCCGGGCCGATGCCGTCGAGAAATTCGGCCAGGCTTGTAAGCTCGATTAGGCTCTCAAGCGAGGCGGATGATTCCCGCCGCGTCGCGTTCCTTGCCGAGCGCGGCGAACACGACGGCGACGATGCCGGCCGCGTCGAGACCAGCTTCGGCATACATCGCCTTTGGCTTGTTCTGCTCGATGAACCTATCGGGCAGGGTGAGCGTCCTGACTTTGAGCCCGCGGTCTAGAAGACCTTCACGCGCAAGAGCATGCAGCACGAGCGCGCCGAAGCCGCCGGTCGAGCCTTCCTCGACGGTGACGAGCACCTCGTGGTTCCGCGCAAGAGTGCGCAGCAAATCCAGGTCTAGTGGCTTGGCGAAACGCGCATCGGCAACGGTCGTGGGCAAGCCGAAGCCAGCGAGCTGGTCTGTCGCTTCGAGGCAGTCCGCAAGTCGCGCACCGAAGGAAAACAAGGCTACCGCCGAACCCTCGCGCAATACGCGGCCTTTGCCGATTTCCAACGGGGTGCCGCGCTTCGGCAGGGCAACGCCTGTCCCCTCCCCGCGCGGATAGCGGAACGCCGATGGCCCGTCGTCTATGACGGCGGCGGTCGCCACCATATGCATGAGCTCGGCCTCGTCTGCTGCCGCCATCACGACCATGCCTGGCAGGCAGGAGAGGTACGCAACATCGAAGGAGCCCGCATGGGTCGGTCCATCGGCCCCGACCAGCCCTGCCCGGTCGATGGCGAAGCGAACTGGCAGATGCTGGATGGCGATGTCGTGCACGACCTGGTCGTAGGCGCGCTGGAGGAAAGTCGAGTAGATGGCGGCGAACGGCTTATAGCCTTCAGCCGCCAGCCCTCCGGCGAAGGTCACGGCGTGCTGCTCGGCGATGCCGACATCGAAGCACCGCTCGGGGAAAATCTCGGCGAAGCGATCAAGACCTGTGCCCGACGGCATCGCCGCGGTAATCGCCACGATCTTGTCATCGGCCCGCGCCTCCTCGATCAAGGCGTTGGCAAAGACTTTGGTGTAGCTCGGCGGCGTGCCGGCGGCGGAGGCTTCCTGCGCCCCGGTCACAACATTGAAGCGTCCGACACCGTGGAATTTGTCGGCTGAGATCTCGGCTGGCGGATAGCCCTTCCCTTTCTGGGTGACGACATGGACCAGGATCGGGCCGTTCTTCATGGCACGCACGTTGCGCAGCACGGGAAGTAGATGATCGAAATTATGCCCGTCGATCGGGCCGACGTAATAGAAGCCAAGCTCCTCGAACAGAGTGCCGCCGGTCCAGAAGCCGCGGGTGAACTCCTCTGCGCGGGCGGCACGTTTCTCCCAGGTCTTGGGCAGCATCTTCTGGGCGAGCTGCTTGAGGAAGCGGCGGAAGCGCCGGTACGTCCCCCCCGAGATGAGCTTCGCAAGATAAAGGCTCATGGCCCCCACGGGCGGAGCGATGGACATGTCGTTGTCGTTGAGGATCACGATCAGCCGCGAGTCGATGGCGCCGGCATTGTTCATGGCCTCGTACGCCATGCCCGCGCTCATGGCGCCATCGCCGATCACGGCGATGACGTTGTGCTCCTTGCCGTCGAGGTCGCGCGCCACCGCCATGCCGAGACCTGCCGAAATCGAGGTCGAGGAATGGCCAGCGCCGAAGGTGTCGTTCTCACTCTCGGCGCGCTTGCAGAAGCCGGAGAGCCCTCCCATCTGACGGAGTGTGCGGACTGTCTCTTATACACATCTCCGAGCCCACGAGACTTAG
>JBKOUI010000323.1:0-1365 GCA_046723315.1 Pseudomonadota bacterium
AGGATCAGTATGCGCCGATTTTAGCGGGCGGCGAGGTGCCAAAATTCTCAATTTACTGCGACATACCGCGCAATATTGGGATAAATTACCACAATAGGCCTCCAAACCGTGAGTTTATACCAATGGTTACCCTCGACGCCATCGACCGCAAGATTCTCAGCCTGCTGCAATCCGACAGCCGCATGACCATGCAGGAACTCGCCGACAAGGTCGGCTTGTCCGTGTCGCCCTGCCACCGCCGGGTCAAGCTTCTTGAAGAGCGCGGCGTCATCACGCGCTACATCGCGACCGTCGACCAGAAATCGCTCGGGCTCCACGTCAGCGTCTTCATCTCGATCAAGCTGGCGCGGCAGAAGGAGGAGGACCTCAACCGGTTTGCGAAAGCGATCTCGAAATGGGACGAGGTGCTGGAGTGCTACCTGATGACAGGCAACCGCGACTATCTGCTGCGCGTCGTCGCCGCCGACCTGTCCTCCTACGAAGCGTTCCTGAAGAACAAGCTGACACGACTCGACGGCGTCGCCTCGATCGAGTCGAGCTTCGCGCTGAGCCAGGTGAAATATTCGATCGCGCTGCCGGTGTGACACGACGCTCTCCGCGTCATTGCGAGTCCGTAGGATGGGTGGAGCGAAGCGATACCCATCAATGCCGGTGCGTGTGACGATGGGTTTCGCTTCGCTCTACCCATCCTACGAATGACATAGCCTCGCCTTCTCGCGGCGCTGATCGCCCGAGGTTTGCATCTTCGTTTGGCCCTCTTCGAAATAGAGGGCGCAGGGAAGACCGGGTGCTTGCTGCACCCGCGGTCTCGCGTGCGATTTGCGCTAACAAAACTGCACACGAGCATACAGGGCAGCGGGAACACTCCGGCCTTCCCTGCGCAATGGCTTTACGGCTTACTTCGTGCTCTCCCCGGAGAACGGCTCTTTTGCCTCCGTCGCCCGCGCTCCTTATCGCAAGCTTAGCGCCAGCACCGCGGCGCCCGAACCACACGACTTCACCGTACGCATCCGACGCGTACGTCTATCGCGCCTTCAGCGTCCATCGCATCTCACCGCGCGTTCGTGACGATGGCCAACGCCCCTCATCCGCCGTGAGACGGGCGGAGTTATGCGACTGATTTGGGTGAGAACGAAAGCGGAATATTTTTGATCCCTGGGGTTGACACGATTTCGGAAAATCAGAAGTGATTTGCTCGTCGTGCCAATTGGTCGCAGGCCGTTGCATGAAGCTACGCTTGTGCGCGAAGCAAATCGCATCGGCGAAGCCTAGCAGCTCGTAGGGTGGGCAAAGCGCAAGCGTGCCCACCATCAAGAAGCGCGTTCGACGACAGATGGTGGGCACGTCGCTCGCGCTCCTTTGCCA
>JBKOUI010000225.1:0-4432 GCA_046723315.1 Pseudomonadota bacterium
ACCCTGCTCTGCCTTCACCCACTCGATAACTCACACGCTGCCGACAAGGTCGGCGTCGCTGCCGCCGTCACGCCGCAGACCTCGAGCAAGCCTCCTGGCCAGGACACCCGCACGCTCAAGATCGGCAACTCCGTCGTCTAACGAGCGAATCGACACATCCTCCTCGGGCGTGGTGCAGGTGCTCCTGATCGACGGCTCGACCTTCACCGTCGGGCCCGGCTCGAGCCTCGTCATCGACAAATTCGTCTACAACCCCGGCACCGGCCAAGGCTCGCTGGTCGCGAGCTTCTCCAAAGGCGCGCTGAGATTCGTCGGCGGCAAGCTTTCGAAGCAAGAGCGCGGCATCACGGTGAGAACACCGGCCGGGGCCATCACCGTGCGTGGCGGAATCTTTCAGGCGTGGATCGGCGGCGCCAACAAGGCGCTGATCACCTTCACCTTCGGCAAATATCTCACGCTGGCGCGCGGTGCCAGCGTCTTCACGCTGAACCGCACCGGCATGCTGTTCGCCATCAACGGGCCTGGACGGCCGGAGATCCGCGCAACGACCGCGGCAGACACGAACTTCATCGTCGCCAAGGTCTCCGGCAAGAAGGCGAAATACGTCGGCAAGGCCATCGTCGCGAAAGGACAGCGCTGGCCCTACTACTACGGCATTCAGCCGACCGGCCGTTATCCCGATCAGCCCTTCATCAGGGAGCTCTATTACAACGGCGCCGCCGGCGATATCGCCAAAGCGGGCCTCCGGGCCGTGCCAGTGCCGGTGGTTACGCCGCCGCCCGTGGTTATTCCCACCCCACTCCGGTAGTGCAGCCCGAGCTGCCGCCTGCGCCCCCCCCCACCGCCTGCGCCAACCCCGACGCCAACGCCCGTGCCCACCGTACCACCGATCGACGTCGGGCCGAACCTCAGGTGATGCGCTCAGCTTGAGCTGCCCCTTGTCAGAGCGGCTGCGACAACCCAGATAGGGTGTCCGCCCGTCAAGCCTGCGCCATATCTGCCTTCAGCCTATCGACCTCATCGTTTCACCGCTGCTTGCCGAGCGCTAAGATCGAGCTGCCGAAATCCTCGCAAGGCAGCGTTAAAGGTTGGCGTAATGCGTGATCCGAAAAACCAAATGTGGGCCGAGGCGTGCACCCTGCTCAAACAGGCCGAGCAGCTGCATCGCCAGTTCTTCGAGCCCGCGCGCGGCGGAACAAGGACCGCCCGATGGGAGCCCCCTGTCGATGTGTTCGAGACCGAGCGGCAGCTGTGGATCATTGCCGCGCTGCCCGGCGTTGCTCCCGAGGCAGTATGCGTCGAGGTCGAGGGACAGACGCTGCTCATCGCCGGTACCCGCCCCCTGCCGTCGCCCGGCAGGAATGCCAATATATTGAGGTTGGAGATCCCTTACGGTCGCTTCGAGCGACGCATCAAGCTTGCTCCGAGTTTGCGTCTTGCCGAGCGGGAACTCCTGCATGGTTGTCTCGTGCTCACCTTCAGCAAGCTTGGCTGAGCCGAAATCCGAGTCCTAAGTCATGAACGATAGAGAACCAGTCCCGCATTCAGCGGAAGCTCCTCAGCCGCCTCCCCAGGCGAGCGAGGCTGCCGCACAAGCCGCGCGTTCATCGAGCGACGCTCCACGGCTCGACCTGCCGCAGGGCGCGATCATCCTACTGCCCACGCGTAATGCCGTGCTGTTTCCCGGCATCGTGGCGCCGCTCACGCTCGGCCGTCAGCAATCGATCGCCGGCGCCCAGGCGGCCGCCAAGGCCGATAAGGCCATCGGCGTTCTGCTGCAGAACGACCCATCGATCGACGCACCCGGTCCCGAGCATCTGCACCGCATCGGCACCGTCGCCGAGATTCTGCGCTATGTGACCTCGCCTGACGGCAATCATCATCTCGTTGCCCGCGGGCGGCGGCGCTTCCGCGTGATCGAATTTCTGCCTGGTTATCCTTATCTCGTTGCCCGTGTTGATGAGGTCGGCGAGGCGGAGGTCTTTTCGACCGAAGTCGCCGCGCGCATGCATCAATTGAAGGAGCGCGCGCGTGAGGCGATCTCGCTCTTGCCCAATATGCCGGCCGAGATCGCCACTGCGATCGAGCAGATCCAGTCGCCGACGGCGCTCGCCGATTTCATCGCCAACGTCTCCGACTTGAGCCCTGCCGAGAAGCAGGACCTGCTCGAGACCTTCGACGTGTCGGAGCGGCTCGACAAGCTCTTGCGTTATCTCGCCCAGCAGATCGAGGTGTTGCGGCTGTCGAAGCAGATCGGCGAGCAGACGCAAGAGTCGCTTGCTGGCCGCCAGCGCGAGCACATTCTGCGCGAGCAGCTTCGCCAGATTCAGAAGGAGCTTGGCGAGGGCGAGGAAGGCCAGGCCGAGATCGCCGAGCTACGCGAGGCAATCGACAAGGCCGGCATGCCCGAAGAGGCCGAGAAGCAGGCGCGCAAGCAGCTTAAGCGGCTCGAGCGCATGCCAGAGGCGTCGGCCGAGCACGGCATGATCCGCTCCTATCTCGACTGGCTGATCGAGCTTCCGTGGTCGAAGGCCTCCGACGACCGCATCGACATTGCCGAGGCGCGGCGCATCCTCGACGAGGACCATTACGGCCTGCCTAAGGTCAAGCAGCGCATCCTCGAATATCTCGCGGTGCGCAAGCTGAAGCCCGAAGGCAAGAGCCCGATCCTCTGCTTCGTCGGTCCTCCGGGTGTGGGCAAGACCTCACTTGGCCAGTCGATCGCACGCGCCATGGGGCGGAAGTTCGTTCGCCTGAGCCTTGGCGGCGTGCATGACGAGGCCGAGATCAGGGGCCATCGGCGGACCTATATCGGGGCGCTGCCCGGCAACGTGATCCAGGCGATCAGGAAGGCCGAGACGCGCAACCCCGTGATGATGCTCGACGAGATGGATAAGCTCGGCGCGAGCTTCCACGGCGACCCGTCGGCTGCGCTGCTCGAAGTGTTGGACCCAGAGCAGAACTCGACGTTCCGCGACAACTATCTCGCCGTGCCGTTCGATCTCTCGCGTGTCATGTTCATTGGCACGGCGAATGTGCTCGATGCCATTCCTGGCCCATTGCGCGACCGCATGGAGGTGATCGAGCTCCCCGGCTACACCGAGGACGAGAAGGTCGAGATTGCCAAACGCTACCTCGTGAAGCGCCAGCTTGCCGCCACCGGCCTCACGCCGGAGCAGGTCGAGGTCACTGAGCCCGCGATCCGCGCCATCATCAGCGATTACACACGCGAGGCAGGCGTTCGCAATCTCGAGCGCGATATCGGCGCTATCCTGCATTATGCGGCGATGCGGATTGCCGAGGGCGATGCTCAGCGCATGAGGATTGAGCCAGAGCAGTTGCATGGGATCCTGGGCGCGCGGAGATTCGAGAGCGAGGTGGCGATGCGCACGAGCGTGCCCGGCGTCGCCACTGGGCTTGCCTGGACTCCGACCGGCGGCGACATTCTGTTCGTCGAGTCGGCGCGCGTGCCCGGCTCAGGCCGGCTGATCCTCACCGGCCAGCTCGGCGAGGTAATGAAGGAGAGCGCGCAGGCCGCGCTCAGCCTGGTCAAGGCGCGGGCGTCGCGGCTCGGCATCGACCCTGCCTCGTTCGAGAAGTCGGACATCCACGTGCATGTCCCGGCCGGCGCCATCCCGAAGGATGGGCCGAGCGCAGGCGTCGCCATGTTCACCTCGCTCGTCTCGCTGCTTACCGGCCGCACGGTCCGGAGCGACACGGCGATGACCGGCGAGATCTCGCTGCGCGGGCTGGTGCTGCCTATCGGCGGCGTGAAGAACAAGGTCTTGGCGGCAGTCCGCGCCGGCATCACCACCGTGATGCTGCCCGAGCGCAACAAGAAGGACTACGAGGACGTGCCCGAGCAGGCGCGCAATGCCGTGCGCTTTGTTTGGCTGTCCACCGTCGACGATGCCATCGCCGCGGCGCTCGAGCCTGCTCAAGCGGCCGCGGCCGAGGCGTTTGCCGCCTCTGACGACCAGCGCCGCGCCGCCAGCGGATAATTTCTTCCGAAGCGCAAAGGCTCCCTGCGGGATTCCTTGTTGCGACCCGCAAGTTATCGCCCCAATCAACGCTAGGATTATATTCCTGTACAAACGGCTTGGTTCAGGAGACCGCATGGCGCACCCACAATTTCCTGGCTTTGCCCGCATGCGCCGGGAGCTCGCCTTTTTGAGGGTCACGGCGACTCACGCTCGCTGGCGCTCGATGGTGAAGGCCGGCTTCGATCCCAACCAGCCGCGCGTTCCGGCGGGAAACTCTGACGGGGGTCAGTGGACCAGCACCGGCAGCGGCCGTAGCTCCGGCGAAACCATAGTTCGCGACAAGACGGGAAAGGAACCGTGGAATTCCATCGTCACCGCGCGCCGCGAAGATGGCTCCATAGCCCGCGAGACGGTCCTTAGTCGCGACGGCAGCGCGATCCGTTCTGAAT
>JBKOUI010000367.1:0-3498 GCA_046723315.1 Pseudomonadota bacterium
CCCGCGAGGCCTCCAAGGCCGACGCCGGGATCATCGTCCAGGGCGGCGTGCATTTCATGGCCGAGACCTCGAAGCTGCTCAATCCCGACAAGATGGTGCTGATCCCCGATTTGAGAGCCGGCTGCTCGCTTGCGGCGTCGATCACTGGCGCCGACGTCCGGGCGCTACGCGAAGCTTACCCAGGCGTCCCAGTCGTGACCTACGTCAACACCTCGGCTGAGGTGAAGGCCGAGTCCGACATTTGCTGCACCTCGTCCAACGCCGTGAAGGTGGTCGAGTCGCTCGGCGCTAAGCGCGTCATCATGATTCCCGACGAGTATCTCGCCAAATGGGTGCAGACGCAGACCGACATCGAGATCATCACCTGGAAGGGCCATTGCGAGGTGCATGAGCGCTTCACAGGCGACGAGCTTCGCGCCTACCGCGAGGCAGATCCCGGCGTGAAGATCATCGCGCACCCGGAATGTGCGCCCGACGTGCTCGAGGAGGCCGACTTCACTGGCTCGACCTCAGGCATGATCAAATGGGTCGAGGACCATCAGCCCTCGAAAGTGTTGCTCGTGACCGAGTGCTCGATGAGCGACAACGTCGCCGTCGAGGCACCGAACGTCGAGTTCGTGCGGCCATGCAATCTTTGTCCGCACATGAAGCGCATCACCCTGCCGAAGATCCTCGAATCGCTCGTGTTCCTCAAGGAGGACGTCACGATCGATCCAAAGGTCGCGGAGCGTGCACGCGCCGCCGTCGAGCGCATGATCAATCTCAACCATTGACGGGGCGCCGGACAGCGGGCGTGCGTGAAGTGACCAAATCAACCAAGCATTTGCCGGCACGGAGCGCGGGTGGCAGCATCGTCATTGTCGGCGCCGGCCTTGCTGGCCTGTTCACTGCCCTGAAGCTTGCCCCAATCCCTGTCACGGTCGTCTCGGCAGCGCGGTTCGGCGAAGGTGCATCGAGTTTCTGGGCGCAGGCAGGCATTGCCGCGGCGGTCGCCGAGGGCGACAGTCCGGACGCGCACGCAGCAGACACGATTCACGCCGGCGCCGGCGTCGTCGATGAGAAGATCGCGCATCTCCTGGCCAACGAGGCCCGCGACCGCATCGAAGACCTGCTTCGCTACGGCGTGCCGTTCGACAAGGACCTTGAAGGACATTTCAGCCTGGGTCGCGAGGCGGCGCATGGCAAAAACCGCATCCTCCACGTCAAGGGTGACACCGCCGGCCGTGCCATCATGCATGCGCTCCTTGCGGCGGTGAGGGCGACGCCGTCCATCACCGTGCTCGAAGGCTATGCCGCACGCGATCTTGTGGTCAACGACGGGCGCATCGCCGGCATCGAGCTTACCTATGTCAACGGTGCCTCGCGGCAGCTTATTCTGCCGGCAAGCGCCGTGGTTCTTGCAGCCGGCGGCGCTGGCCAGATCTACGCCATTACCACCAACCCGCAAGAGGCGCGCGGGGAAGGCATCGCCATTGCTTCACGCGCTGGCGCCGTGATTGCCGATGCCGAGTTCGTGCAATTCCATCCCACCGCCATCAATATCGGCCGCGATCCCGCGCCGCTCGCCACCGAGGCTCTGCGCGGCGAAGGGGCGCTTCTCATCAATGCGCGCGGCGAGCGCTTCATGCGCGCGGTCCACGCGGATGCCGAGCTTGCGCCGCGCGATGTAGTGGCTCGCGCCGTCTATCGCGAGGTCGTGAGCGGGCGCGGAGCTTTCCTCGACTGCCGGTCTTTCGGGATGAAGCTGGCCGAACATTTCCCGACCGTGTTCGCAGCCTGCCGTTCGGCCGGAATCGATCCAAGACGCGAGCCGATCCCCGTAGCCCCGGCGGCGCACTATCACATGGGCGGCATTCTCACGGACGCGCAAGGACGCAGCACAGTGGACGGGTTATGGGCTTGCGGCGAGGTCGCCTCCACCGGCGCGCATGGCGCCAACCGGCTCGCATCGAATTCTCTGCTGGAAGCGGTGGTGTTCGGCGCCCGAGTTGCCACCGACATCGCCGCTTTGCACTTGGGAATCAATCTGGACGCCATGAAGCCAAGCGCGATAGTGGCGGCCGGCGCCGTATCAGACGGGGCAAATGCGCCGGCCGAGCAGGCGCTCCGCGGCACCATGACGGCAGAGGTCGGCGTCATTCGCGACGAGCAATCCCTGACACGCGCGCTTCTTACGATCGTCTCGCTGGAAAAAGACAACAACAAGGACCGACGCCTCGCCAATATGCTCACTGCCGCCAAGCTCATTGCCGCGGCGGCGCTTCGGCGAAAGGAAAGCCGGGGAGCGCATTTCCGCAGCGATTATCCCACGCCGGATGAGCAGCTCGCCAAGCGGAGCTTCCTCACGCTGCCTCAAGCCGAAGAGATCGCGCGTGAGGCAGGCGAAGCGGCGATGTCGGGCGCCAAGCTGCGCGCCGTACTTCATGCATGAGCAAGGCTTCCCCGCCTGACTTGAGCCTTCCGCGCTTTCTCGTCGAGCAGGCCGTTGCCGCCGCACTCGAAGAAGATCTCGGTCGTGTGGGGGACATCACCACGGACGCCATCATTCCGGCGGAGTCTCACGGCGAAGCCACTATCGTTGCGCGGAAAGCTGGCGTAATCGCCGGGCTGGATTTCGCCGAGAGCGCTTTCAAATCTCTCGATCCAGAGGCACGCTTCACCAGGGTCGTTGTTGACGGCGGCAAGGTCGAGGCTGGCGGTACCGTCGCCCAGGTCGCCGGCAAGACCCGTGCGTTGCTGACAGGTGAGCGAACCGCGCTCAACTTCCTCGGCCGCTTGAGCGGCATCGCCACGCTGACCGCAGCCTATGTGACGGCAATCGAAGGCACGCGCGCCAAGATCGTCGAGACACGCAAGACTACCCCTGGCTCACGCGTACTCGAAAAATATGCAGTGAGGTGCGGCGGCGGGATGAACCACCGCTTCGGCCTCTACGATGCGGTGCTGGTCAAGGATAACCACATTGCCGCTGCCGGAGGGCTGGCCAACGCGCTGCAGAAGCTTCGCGCGCGAGTGGGCCATCTCGTCAGAATCGAGGTTGAGGTCGACACGCTCGATCAGCTCGAGGAGGCGCTGCACTTTCCAATCGATGCCGTGCTGCTCGACAACATGGATGTCGAAACGCTGAAAAAGGCGGTGGATTTAGTGAAGGGTCGCGTCGTTACCGAAGCTTCAGGCGGTGTGACGCTCGAAAATGTGGGGAAAGTAGCTAAGACCGGAGTCGATCTGATTTCGGTCGGCGCTCTTACTCACTCCGCGCGAAGCCTAGACTCATCGCTGGAGTGGACGGGCTCGTAGTGCCGGTTACAGAGGCGAGTGATGTCGACACCAGTGAGAGCGTCGGGGTGAGCGTCAGGCCGGAAGATTCACCCGACTCGTTGGAGGCGACGTTTGGCGAGCCGTCGGAGCCAGTTTCGTCCGAAGCTTCGACCTCATAAGGTGCCTCATTACGTCTCTTGTAGAAGATGTGACGACCGATCTTGTCGATCTTGCTCATGT
>JBKOUI010000118.1:0-2423 GCA_046723315.1 Pseudomonadota bacterium
CTCACGAGGCGCTGGCGATAAGCCTCGGCCGGACCGATGATGCGTCCGGTCAGCGCTAGATAGACTCCGATCCATCCAAGCAGGCGCGGCAGGAAATAGGTTCCGCCAATATCAGGCAGGAAGCCGATGCCAACCTGCGGCATGCCAAACCGGTAGCCCTCCCCCGCCACGCAATGTGTGCCGTGCAGCGTGATGCCGACTCCGCCACCCAGCACAAGTCCGTTGATGAGAGGAACATTAGGCCTGATAAATTTCTCAAGCACCCAAACATGCGTATAGGCCGCGCGATAGAATTCCTTGATGGCTTCGAGCGCTCCCTGCTCCAGCCACTCATGCAGAGCTTTGAGATCGCCACCGCTCGAGAACACTGACGGGTGCGAAGACTGCATGACTACGCCGTAGATATGCGGCGCCGGCGCCCAGCGCCGATAATGCTCGCTCAGGGCCTCGAACATTTCGCGGTTTAGCGCGTTTAACCGCTGCGGCCGGCTGAGGGTCACCACGCCGGCGCGATCAACTTCCTCGAAGGTGATGCCGAGCGCCTCTGACACTCCCAACGTCTCTTGCTCGAACTTTTGCAAAATAACGCCTCTCCTGGGCTTGCCTTAAAAAGGCCTGCCTTGTCTTGAAAGGCCCGCGGGCAGCTAGCACCCAATCGGGCAAACCACAAGCTTTGCAAGGAGTGAGGTGAGGATTGCATGAGGGATAAATCGATCGCCAGCCTCGCCTTCGCCTTTCTTGTGGCGTGCGCCGTGTATGGCTGGGCCGGAGGCGGAGGCGTCCCGCTGCCCGAGCGCAATCCCCACCGCGCGCACGGAACGGCTGCCAAGGCACCCGTGCTGCCGGGCGATCAGCCTACGATTCCGTGGACCGATCAGCAGATCTCCGATGCCAAAGCTGCATGCGCGAAAGTGCTCGCCGATCTTGATATCGACTACCAGCCGCTGCCGCCGCTAAAGCATGGTGTCTGCGGCGCGCCAGCACCGATCCTTGTCAAGTCGATCGGCAGCGATCCCAAGGTGGTGATGGACCCGCCGGCCACTATGACTTGCACGCTCGCGGCTCGGTTGAGCTCTTGGCTAAGCAAGACGGTGCAGCCTGAGGCTAAGGCTGTGCTGTCGACGCAACTGGTCAAGCTGCGCAACGCGCAATCTTATGCGTGCCGCAACCGCTATAGCGGGACTAGCACGCCGCTCAGCGAGCATGCGCTCGCCAATGCGCTGGACGTGTCGGAGTTTGTATTCGCCTCTGGTGAGCATATCACCGTGCTCGAGAGTTGGCCACGCGTAGTGACGACCCCGCCGCCGCCTCGGGCTAATCCCAACCGCGCGGTTGTCGCCGCTGTGTCGATCAAGGCGGCGCCAAAGGCGCGACAGGCGAGCAGGGAACCTTTTCAGGTGGTCAAAGTCCGGCTCGCCGAAGCGAAGATCAATCCGTTCGTCGCCCCGACCACAGTGGTCGATGCGAGGACCAATCCGTTCGTGGTGCCTTCGGTGGACACCGAGCCAGTGCTGCCCGTCACACCTCCCGAGGCGCCGGCATCCGAAGCGACGGCTCTTGAAGAACCGTCGGGCCCTGCCGCGCGGAGCGAGTTCGTGAGGATGGTGCACGACGACGCCTGCCGGACGTTCGGCACGGTGCTCGGGCCAGAGGCCAACGAAGCGCATAAGAACCACTTCCATCTCGACGCGAAGGCACGGCGGCACGCGGCGGTCTGCGAGTAAGTGGGGCGGAAACCACGCTTTTTCGAGCTGTTGGCGCGCTCCGTGCTGGAGTGCTAGCTTGCGCGCTCACGCGAAAAGAATACCTATAGCGCAATGGCATCAGCCAAAGACAAGACGGTCTCCTTACGCACCGAGCGGGTGAAGCGCGCCCGCGCCAAGTCGCCCGCTTCATCGCAGCCCGGCTTTCCCGCCACAAGGCTCAGGCGCAACCGTCGTGCCGACTGGTCGCGCCGCCTGGTGCGTGGTGCAACGCTGACTACCGACGACCTGATCTGGCCGATCTTCGTGATCGAAGGAGAACGCGTGCACTCCCCCATTGCTGCCATGCCGGGTGTCGAGCGGCTGTCGATCGACCTCGCCGTGGACGCGGCCGAAGAGGCGGCCTCGCTCGGGATCCCGGCGATCGCGCTCTTCCCCTATACCGAAGCTTCGCTGCGTGACGAGGAAGCGAGCGAGGCGCTCAATCCCGGCAATCTCGTGTGCCGCGCGGTGCGCGCCATCAAGGCCAAAGTGCCCGACATCGGCATCATCTGTGACGTTGCGCTCGACCCCTATACCAGCCACGGCCATGACGGCTTGCTCATCAATGGCGAGATTGACAACGACCGCAGCATCGAGGTCTTGATCGCGCAAGCCATCGTCCAGGCCGAGGCGGGCTGCGACATCCTCGCGCCGTCGGACATGATGGACGGGCGCATC
>JBKOUI010000280.1:0-3413 GCA_046723315.1 Pseudomonadota bacterium
TCGATCACCTCATCGGCACGCCCGATTAGCGTATGCAGGACGACGGCAAGAAAGCGGCCGCAGCAACGCGGAACTTGCTTGGGTTCGGCGCATTGCCAGTCAACGCAATAATGCGATCCAAGGAGGATCCTTTAGATGAAACGGCTATTGTTGATCGGATTTGCTACCTGCGCTTTTGCACTTGCTCCCACCCTTTCTGTGTCAGCAATGCCCATTGCAACAGCGAATACCATCGGCAGTTCCGATGGAGCAGTCATCCAAGTTAAGGGGCATGGTCATGGCGGAGGTCATGGCTGGGGCCATCGGGGTGGCCGAGGTCATCATTACGGCTGGAGCCGAGGCCGTGGCCACCATTACGGCTGGGGTCGGGGCCGTCACTATGGTTGGATGTGATGGACGTGCTGTAACTGCGCTCAGTTTACCAGCCCTATGACCGTTCGGTAGTTATCGTGTGCAAAGTCGAAAGCCGTCACCGCTCGGACCGGTGGCGGCTTTCTTATGCACTTTTTGCCAAGCTGAGTAGATTTTGCTTTCCAACGACTCATGAAAGAAGGCCGCAGATTCCTCTGAGGCCTCATCGCCTTTCGAGCTTTGTTACCAGCGCGGGCCAACTCCCGCTCCGACGCCAACGCCGCCTAGGCCGCGATGAGGCCGTTTTTGAAGCATGTCCGCCATGGGTCATTGCGTCGGTTTGGCCGCGTACCGGCGATTCCGCTCTACCCTATAAACAGACATCGTTACCGTGCGTCGGCATGTCTCAAATGTGCTGCCATAACCGGACATGAACCCGATGCCCGCGTGATATCCGCGCTTATCGCTCAGGTCGCTTGCTAAGGCCGCAAGGACGAATGAGCAAGCCAGTGCGATGGCGTAATCTGGGCTCGGTACTGCGACGGTTACTCAGCGTCGCGCGTCAGAACTGGCGCGAGGCGTATTTGTATCCCCATTCACGGATCGAGGTCACGTGACTCAGCTAGCACCCTTCCAGCGCTCCGCACGCCACGCGGCGAAACGCCGAAGCGGGCCCGGAATAGTCGGTTGAAATGCGAAATATCCGAAAAGCCGACCTCTAGCGCGACGTCGGAAATTCGCTGTGCGCTGCCGTGAGGCTCGATCAGTAACGCGAACGCTCGTTGCAGCCGCAACTCATTCACGCGCTCCGTGAACGACGTTCCCGATGACGTCATCAGGTGCTGCAGGTAACGCGGAGAAATGCCCTGACAACGGGCGACTGCCTCAAGGCTCAGCTCCGGGTCCTGAAAATGCCTCACGATGTGGTCGAGGGCGGCGCTGTGGCGCGCAGCCACAACAGCGCTCGCGCTGCTCTCGCCCAAAGGAGCGCTCTCGCTGATTGCGAGTGCCACGAGATCGTGGATGTGAGTCACGACCACATCACGCAACTTCGGGGTAGCCAGAACGCCCTCCTTCAATGCCGACTTCAGATAAGTCATGAGAAGTCGGAGCGCTTCGGTTCGGCGAGAAATCGGCCGCATGGTGAGGCTGTCGACATTCGTCACGCGCACCGTCAGCGCGTCGCGCGGCACGGACAGACCAAACTGCAATCCTTCTGCATAGGCGACCATCGCGGGTTCCGAATGCAGAAGCGCGATTGCATCGCCGGCGCGAAGCTCGATCTCTTGGCCGCGCTGCGATAGCTGACTCCTTCTGGGAGAGCAGACGATGATGCCGATCGAGTCATCACCATCAACAATGTTCGCTTTTGAACGCTTGAAACGCATGGCTGAACCCTGCCATGCGAGTGTGCGCAAACCCTGAAGTGCTTGCAGCGTTGCTTCGACCTGAAACGGAACGTCCGATGAAGGCTCCATATCGACGTGGACTATGCATCGCCCAAACTCCTCGCGCCACATCGGGATGCGCATCCGCTCCGGAAGCCCGCGCGTCGAGAATCGAAGCGATGTAAAATCGGCTGCACACGCTGGCATGCGGATTCTCCCCGCCTTGATAAACGTTCGGCCAAAGTACTCCGACAAGTTGTTGTCAGTATCTGTAATTTGCAATTCGCGCACCGAGCTTCCGTTGCGTGGTGCGCAGAACTCCAAGAAACGAAAGCGTCCGCCTGTTAGTCTCACTCATTGTGATCAAGGCCGCATGTGAATGAGCTCACGTGGCGGCGAAAAAATTAAGCAAACGTCATTGCGAAAGTGATGACACCAAAAATCTCTCTTAAGACGAGATCGTGATGATGAAGCGATTTCTAGTTGTTACCATCACAATCGTTTTGAAGACTCGCTGGTCCAGCGGTGCAACTGTAGGGTCCAGCTTTGCTCGTTGATCGCGGTTGATCGAAGTCAACGATCTGCGGGGCGATCGACTTGCAGCACTTGGATATCTGATCCTCTGATACCGACGTCGTTCCGTACGTTTGGTACGAGATCGCAATCGCCAGCAGCAAATTCCCGCGCACTGTTTAATTTCTGCCGCGGGCGAAATGGCTGAAAACGATCGCGTGGGAAGTGGTGATCAAGCGAGGGTTCGATCATGTCCGCTATACTCGACCTGCTTTACCGCGAATATTGCCGTGCCCGCCTCGCCGAAATGCGGAAACAGCTTCTGCTCTCGGTTGCCAGCGATGAAATCCCGGCAGCAAATTGGGATGCCAGCGATCCTGCCGGCCCTGATGCTCGGGGTCGCGGCTTGGGTCACGACACCGCGACGAAGAAGTCCCAACCATCCGATAGCGGCATCGGCTCGGTCGGCGAGCCCACTCGGTATCGGCACACCTCTGGAGCGTCACGGGCAACTTGAAACGCAAAAGCGTTCCCCACGCGTGACTCATCGGCCTGCTTCCGGCCGAGCGCGTGCTCGCACGCCGGGCGGGGCAGTCATATGGATGATCGAATCCACACCTCTAAGCCACTGATCTGCGAGCTACCGCCGGAGGGGTTTGGCCGCGACCCGCGCATCGATGCCTGCCGCGGTATCGCGCTATGGTGGATCTTTCTTGATCATATCCCCAACAATATCGGAAGCTGGTTGACACTGCGGAACTACGGCTTCAGCGATGCGGCCGAATTGTTCATGTTCATCTCGGGTGTGACCTGCGCGCTGGCCTATAACAGGGCACGTCGGTGCGAGGGCTGGAGCGGCGTGATCAGGCGTTCGCTGCGGCGAGGATGGGATATTTATGCCGCATTTCTGCTGCTCACGCTCGCTTGCGCCATCATGGTTTACCTCGCAGGCCGCGACCATCTTGCCGACGAGAGTAATACGCGTGTTCTGCTGGAACATTCGGGCGCGGCGCTCACGCACGCTGCGGTCCTGCAATATCGTCCCGTCAACACGGACATCTTGCCGATCTTCGTAGTTTATCACGTTTTGTTCGCGCCGCTACTGTGGCTGCTGCTGCGGGTGCCGAACGTGACGCTTGGCGCCTCGCTGCTGCTTTATGC
>JBKOUI010000322.1:0-5657 GCA_046723315.1 Pseudomonadota bacterium
CCTCTGCCTCCTGGAGTAAGGAGGCCTGGCAGCGTCGGATTGCCTGCCGGGCCGGAGGTTGCCATTGCCGATGAGAATGGCCGGCGGCTCAAGCCCGGTGAGACCGGCGAGATCGTCATCCGCGGCGCGAACGTCATGAGCGGCTATATGAATAATGAGAAGGCAAATGCAGAGGCCTTCACCGGCGAAGGGTTCTTCCGCACCGGCGATCAGGGCGTGATGGATCACGAGGGCTACATCACCATCACGGGCAGGCTGAAGGAGATCATCAATCGCGGCGGCGAGAAGGTATCGCCGCGTGAGATCGACGAGGTGCTGATGGACCACCCTTGCGTGGCCCAATGCGTCTGTTTCGCCGTGCCGCATGCGAAGCTCGGCGAGGACATTGCGGTGGCGATCGTGCTGCGTGAGGCGATGACGGCGGACGAGCGGTCGATCAAGGACTTCTGCGCGAGCCGGCTTGCCAGGTTCAAGGTGCCGGAGACGGTGATCTTCCTCGAGGAGATTCCCAAGGGGGCCACCGGCAAGCTGCAACGCATCGGTTTGGCGGCAAAGCTCGGCCTCGCCTGAGCCGCCCAAAAACAGCCTTCTGAGCCGGTTTTGCTCGGTTGAATGGCTAGAAAAAGAGCCTACCTGTCCTTAGGCTAGACTGGCCTTCGGCCCCTGCCTTCAACCGGGGTTTCATGCCGCTAGACTTCTTTCACCCCGCGGTTCGCGCGTGGTTTACCCAAAGTTTCGCCACGCCGACTCCGGCGCAAGCAGACGCTTGGCCTGCCATCGAGGCTGGCCGCGACGTGCTGATCGCCGCGCCCACCGGCTCCGGCAAGACGCTCGCCGCCTTCCTCTGCGCCATCGACGGCCTGGTGTGTCAGGGGCTCGAAGAAGGGCTCAAGGATGAGACGCAGATCGTTTATGTCTCGCCGCTCAAGGCGCTGTCGAACGACATCCACCGCAACCTCGACATTCCGCTCGCGGGCATTCGCAAAGCGCTGCGGGCGCAAGGATTCCCCGATGTGGTGATCCGCTCGTGGGTGCGCACCGGCGACACCCCGCAAGCCGAGCGCCAACGCGCAGCCAAGCTGCCTCCCCACATTGTCGTGACCACGCCGGAGTCGCTCTACATCTTGCTCGGCTCCGAGTCGGGGCGCGCCATACTCAAGACTACGCGGGCGGTGATCGTCGACGAGATCCACGCCGTGGCCTCAACCAAGCGCGGCTCGCATCTTGCGCTGTCACTCGAGCGGCTTTCCGCGCTGTGCGGCAGCAAATTGCAGCGGATTGGACTCTCGGCCACGCAGAAGCCAATCGAGGAGGTGGCGAATTTCCTGGTCGGGGCCAGCGCTGAGCGTGAGCGCCCGTTGATCGTCGACAGCGGCCACTACCGCACGCGCGACCTTCAGCTCGAAGTGCCCCCCTCTCCGCTCGAGGCCGTGATGTCGGCCGAAGTTTGGGATCAGGTCTATGACCGGCTAGCCGAGCTGATCGAAGCCCACCGCACCACGCTGATCTTTGTCAACACGCGGCGCATGGCCGAGCGCGTCACGCGCAACCTCTCGGACCGGGTCAGCGAGGATCGCGTCGCTGCCCATCACGGCAGCCTCGCCAAGGAGCAGCGGCTCGATGCCGAGCAGCGGCTGAAGTCCGGCGCACTCTCCGCCATGGTAGCGACCTCTTCGCTGGAGCTCGGCATCGACATCGGCGATGTGGACCTCGTCTGCCAGCTTGGTTCGCCGCGCTCGATCGCCGCTTTTCTCCAACGCGTCGGCCGCTCCGGCCACAGCGTCGGCGGCCAGCCCAAGGGACGGCTGTTCCCGCTCTCGAATGACGATCTCGTGGAATGCGCGGCGCTGATCGATAGTGCCAATCGCGGCGAGCTCGACCGCCTGATTATGCCGGAGGCTCCGCTCGACGTGCTCGCCCAGCAGATCGCCGCCGAGGTGAACGCTGAGGAGTGGAACGAGGGCGAGCTCTTCACTCTTATTCGCCACGCGTGGCCTTACCGCAACCTTGCGCGCGAAACCTATGGCGCTGTGCTGCGCATGCTCGCCGATGGCTTCACCACGCGACGCGGACGGCGCGGCGCGCTGATTCATCGCGATGAAATCAACGGCGTCTTGCGCGGTCGGCGAGGCGCGCGGCTCACCGCCATCACCTCCGGCGGCACCATTCCAGACAATTCCGATTTCCAGGTTTTGCTCGAGCCAGAGAACGTGGTGGTCGGCACGGTCAACGAGGACTTCGCGGTGGAGAGCCTGCAAGGCGACATCTTTCAGCTCGGCAACACCGCCTATCAGATCATCCGCGTCGAGCGCGGAACGGTCCGCGTAGAGGACGCGCATGGCCAGCCGCCCACAATACCGTTCTGGCTCGGCGAAGCGCCGGCGCGCACCGAGGAGCTGTCCCAGTCCGTCTCACGCTTCCGGACGGAGATCGAACATCGCCTCAATGATGGCGGCGCCGGACGCGCGCTTGACTGGATCTTGGACGATCTTCGCCTCGACCGCGCGGCGGCCGAGCAGATCGTCGACTATCTCGGCGCGGCTTATCGAGCGCTTGGCGCTCTCCCGACACTCGAGACGCTCGTCTTCGAGCGCTTCTTCGATGAGGCGGGCGGCATGCAACTCGTGATTCACTCGCCCTATGGCAGCCGCATCAACCGCGCATGGGGGCTCGCGCTCCGCAAGCGCTTCTGTCGCAAGTTCAATTTCGAGCTCCAAGCAGCTGCAACGGAAGACAATATCGTCTTGTCGCTGACCACCGCGCACAGCTTCGACCTGGCCGACGTCGCGCGCTATCTCAGTTCGAAGACCGCCCGCGAGATCCTGAGCCAGGCGCTGCTCGATGCACCGATGTTCGGCACGCGCTGGCGCTGGGTGGCCGGCGTCGCGCTTGCCCTGCCGCGCTTCCGCGGCGGCAAGAAAGTGCCGCCTCAGCTCATGCGCATGATGGCCGAGGATCTGGTCGGCACTATCTTCCCAGACCAGGTGGCCTGTGCCGAGAATCTCGTCGGCGAGCGCGAGGTGCCGGACCATCCGCTGGTGGCGCAGACCATTTCCGATTGCCTGCACGAGGCGATGGACATCGAAGGCCTCGAGCGCCTGCTTGGCGATATCGAGTCCGGCAAGATTAGCATCGTCGCGCGCGACCTTACGGAGCCTTCGCCGCTTTCCCGCGAGGTACTTACTGCGCGGCCTTATGCTTACCTTGACGACGCGCCACTTGAGGAGCGCCGCACCCAAGCGGTGATGAGCCGCCGCTGGCTCGATCCTGAATCTGCCGATGAGATCGGCCGCCTCGATGAGGCGGCGATCGCGCGCGTGCGCGAGGAGGCGTGGCCTGATGCGGCCAACGCCGACGAGCTGCATGATGCGCTGGTCTGGCTTGGCCTCCTTACCGAGGCCGAAGCCGATGCCCTTGAAAACTGGAAGGAGTGGCTCATTGCCCTCGCCCAGTCGCGCCGGGTCGCGCTGCTTACTGCGCGTGAGGGCGCGTGGTGGATTCCTGCCGAGCGGCTGCGTCAGTTCGAGGCTGTCTATCCCAGCGCTGTCGTTGAGCCTGCCATCGCTGCCCCTGCAAGCGTTGACCAGGCTTGGGAACCCGATGCGGCTCTGGTCGAGCTTCTGCGCGGACGGCTCGAAGGCCAAGGCCCGGCGACGTTGCAACAGCTCGCGGACATGCTCGGCCTCCCGCAAGAGCGAATCTCCGCGGCGCTCACTGTCCTCGAAGTGGAAGGCTTCGCGCTTGCCGGTTCCTTCACGCCGGGGGGAAGCGAGCGCGAATGGTGCGAGCGGCGCCTGCTGGCGCGCATTCACCGGTATACTGTGAACCGGCTGCGTGCCGAGATCGAGCCAGTCTCCGCGCGCGACTATCTTCGCTTCTTGCTCGACTGGCAGGGAGTCTCGCCCGAGACACAACGCGAAGGGGCGCAAGCGCTTGACGCCGTCGTCGACCAACTTGCCGGCTTCGAGGCGCCTGCCGCTTCATGGGAGGACTCGATACTCCCCGCGCGACTTTCCGATTACGAGCCAAGTCTGCTCGACGATGCCTGCCTCTCGGGACGCATCTCCTGGGCGCGGCTCGGAGCGCCGGCAGCTAAGTCGAAAGCGAATGGCAGGCGGAATGCCCCACTGAAATCTACGCCGATCAGCCTGTTCCCGCGCAAATCTGCTTCCGTTTGGGCGCGGCCAGTTGCCGATGAACCCCCGCATGTCAGCGGAAAAGCCGTGAAGGTCGCCGAGTTCATCCGCGAGAACGGAGCTTCGTTCTTCGACGAGATCGTCGACGGCACGCATCTGCTTCGCACGCAGGTGGAGGAAGCGCTTGCCGAGCTCGTCGCCACTGGGCAGATCGTCTCGGATAGTTTCGGCGGCTTGCGTGCGCTGCTCACACCGCCGCGCCATCATCGCCGCCGCGCGAGCGGCGCTCGGCTTGCCGGCGCCGGCAGATGGGCGCTCGTCAAGCGCAAGCGCGCTGATCAACACGCGTCTGCACATAAGGTGGAACGGTTCGAAGAGATCGCGCTCGCGCTGCTCCGCCGCTATGGCGTCGTGTTCATGCGCATGCTCGAGCGCGAAGCCGAATGGCTGCCGAGATGGCGCGAGTTGTTGCGCGTTTATCGGAGGCTCGAGGCGCGGGGCGACATTAGAGGCGGACGTTTCGTATCAGGCTTCTCGGGCGAGCAGTTTGCTCTTCCCGAGGCAGTGGCCGCGTTGCGCGCGATCAGGCGGCGCTCGCCTGACGCCAGTCTCGTCTCGGTCTCGGGCGCCGATCCGCTGAACCTCGCCGGAGTTCTTACGCCGGGACCGAAGCTTGCAGCACTTGCCGGGAACCGCGTGCTCTATCGCGATGGCGTTCCGATCGCCTTCCTCGAAGGTGACGAGACGCGATTCCTCGAGTCAGTCGAACCAGAGATAGAGAACAGGGCGCGGCTCGCGTTGCATGGTCATGCTGAGCCTGCCGCGCATCTCCCGCGGCAGAGGCGGCTTGCGCAACTTGAAGCCGCGCGGGCGCGCTCGGCCGAGCCACGCCGTCGTGGCGGACGGGCCGGTCCCTTCGCGCCTAGTTAGCTTGAGTCCTACGCCGCATCCGACTCTGGCACCGGCACGTCGAAACCATTCAGCGTTACCGACACGAGGCAATAGAGCCCAACCAAATAGATGAGCTCGGCAGCGCCATGTTCGCCGAACGCCTGCATAGCTTGACGGTAGGTTAGCTCTGGCAGCACGCCATGACCCACAAGAGTCGAGGCAACGTCATAGGCAACCGCCTCGTCGCGCGCCAAGTCGCTTGGCCGCTGACCGGCCACGATGGTGGCGATCTTCTCGTCGGAAAGCCCCCGGCGCTCGGCCAGCATCACATGCGCATAGATCTCATAGGCTGCGCGGAATTTTGCGCCGGTTGCCAGGATCGCAACCTCTCGGACATGTTTCGGCAGGGAGGACGAGAAGGACATCGCCTTCGTCAGCTCCCAAATCGGTTTTCCGAACTTCGGCTCGTGTAGCCATGGATTCCATGGTCCCATCAGGGCGCCATCCTTGGTGATGGTGCTGAACCCCTGGAAGTTCTTTTCGATGCCCGCGCGCATGTCTTCATAAATGGGCCTCTGCTCCGGGCTGAGGTCAGCAGCTTCGATTAACGGCAAGCGCATAGGACTATCC
>JBKOUI010000211.1:0-4544 GCA_046723315.1 Pseudomonadota bacterium
TTGTGACCCTGACCGGCCATCGGCCCGAGTGGGGCAGTGCAGCAGCACGTCGATTCAGAACAATTCAGGTTGAGCCCAAGGACCTGCCGGTACTTCCACGGCAACCTGAGCGTGCGGTAAGCTGGCACAGCGGGTTCCGGAGGGGAGCCCATGGTCCACGTGAGACGGCGGCAATTTATCTCGCTGCTCGGCGGCGCGGCGGCGGCTTGGCCGCTTGCCGCCCGCGCGCAGCAGCCGGCGATGCCGTTGATTGGATTCCTGAATGGACAAACGGCGCAGGCGTTCGCTCCCATGGCAGCCTCTTTCCGGCGCGGCCTGAACGAGGTCGGTTACGTCGAGGGTCAGAACGTCGCGATCGAATATCGCTGGGCGGAGGGACGACTGGATCGGTTGCCGCCGCTCGCGGCTGATCTTGTTCGACGTCAAGTAGCGGTGATCGCGGCAACCGGCGGCAACAATTCGGCGCTCGTAGCCATGGCGGCGACCAGTACAATCCCGATCGTCTTCACGAGTAACGACGACCCGGTCAAACGCGGCCTTGTCGCTAGCATCAACCGGCCGGGCGGCAACGTCACGGGGGTGAGCTGGTTCGACGCCGAGCTCGGACCCAAGCGGCTGGGGCTGCTGCACGAGCTAATCCCCAATGCGACAATCGTCGCCTTCCTTTCCAATCCGAACAATCCAGAATCAGCGCGACAGCCCGCGGAGCTGCAGGAGGCGGCACGCGCCATCGGGCTGCAACTCGTTGTCCTGACTGCCACTACTCCGGGCGGGATCGACGCCGCGTTCACGGCAATGGTGCAAAATCGAGTCGGCGCGCTCCTCGTCGGGAGCGATCCGTTCTTCTTCAGTCGGCGCGAACAAATCGTCGCGCTGGCAGCGGAGCATGCAATTCCGACCATCTATGCCGGTCGTGTGACGGTTGGGGCCGATGGCCTCATGAGTTACGGAAACAGCCTCGCGGATGCCTATCGCCGGGCCGGCATTCATACTGGGCGGATTCTCAAGGGCGCGAAGCCGTCCGAGCTGCCGGTCGATCAGGCGACCAAGTTCGAGCTGGTAATCAACCTCAAGACCGCGAAGGCGCTCGGCCTCGACGTGCCGGCGACTCTGCTCGCCCGCGCCGACGAGGTGATCGAATAGACAGACCAGAGAGGGAGGGTTCAAATGAAATCAGGCCGCCGCTCGCGATGTAGTAGCGGAAGGGGTAGACCGCAGGCAGCCGGTGCCGTCTCGCGAGTGCGATGATTAGCTCTCGATGGATCGTTGCGAATGAGGTCGCTGTTACGATCAGCGCGCCATTGGGACGATCGGCGAACGCTGTGACGGCGCGCTCTATCTGACCGGCATCGCGCACATCGACGGGGCTTAGTTCCACGTGCAATGACGGCGCAACGGCCTGGATGGCGGCGAATTGGCCGATCCCGACGGCCACGGGATCGCGAAGAACCGCCGTTCGCATCACGCGCGGCGCGATCTCTTTGAGCAATTCCAGCCATTTCCCGCTGAGGCCATATTCGGATAACGTAAAGCCAGTGGTGTTACCGCCTGGCCGCGCCAAGCTCGCGACTAGGCCGTCCCCGACCGGGTCCGTGACAGTAGTGAACACGATCGGCAGTGTGCGGGTCGCGCGTTGCAAAGCCTCAACAGCCGGAGCGCCAGCAGTTAAAACGATGTCCGGTGTCAGCGCGACCAATTCCGCCGCGTATTGACGATAGCGGTCGACGTCGCCAGCCCCCCAGCGCGCGTCAATGCGCAGGTTGCGGCCGTCGGTCCAACCCAATTCCTGCAACCCCTGCAGAAACGCCGCGAGACGCGCCTGTCCTTCCGCATCGTCTGCGCCGAGGGGCATGAGGACGCCAATGCGGCGCATTTTCTCGGGCTGCTCCGCGCGCGCCACGACCGGCAACGCCGCCGCGCCGCCAACCAGCGTGATGAACTCGCGGCGTTGGATCATTCGATCACCTCGTCGGCGCGTGCGAGGATCGAAGGCGGCAGCTCGATGCCCAGTTGTCTAGCAGTCCGCGAGTTGGCGACGAGCTGAAACCGGCTCGGCCGCTCTGCCGGTATCTCGGCCGGCTTAACCCCATGCAGCACCTTGCGCGCCATTCCGCCGGCCTGGCGGAAGAGACCCTGAATGTCGGGTCCGTAGCCAAGCAATCCGCCCTCTCGTGCAAATTCGGGCAACAGGGATATCGTAGGGATGTTCCGTTTGAGCGCGAGGTCTGCGACCACCTGAGCATTACCTCCGAACAGCGGAGACGACAGGATCAGCGCTCCCTGGATGCGGGGACCGTCGATGCCATAGAACGCATCGGCAATGTCCGCCACACGGCGCGCTTCAAAAACCTGAGTGCCGATGCCGAGGCGCTTCGCGGCGGCCGCGACGGCGTCAAGCTGCAGGGAGCCAGTCGTCGGGTCCCAGAGCACCGCCACCCTGGCGAGCGCCGGCACGGACTCGGTGAGTATTTCCAGGCACTTTGCACTGAAATCCGGAAAATCTAGGAATACACCGGTGACGTTGCCGCCTGGACGGGCAAGGGTCTCGACAAAGCCGCTGCCCACCGGATCGCTTTCGAGATCGACCGCGATGACCGGGATAACCTTAGTAACGCCGCGTGCTGCTTGGAGCGCGGGAGGACCTGCCGCCAGGATCGCGTCGACCCTATTGGCGACCAAGTCCATCGCCAGTGTCGGCAAGCGGGTGAGGTCTCCGTCAGCCAGCCGGATAATCAGCTCGACGTTCGCCTCTCGCCTGGGTTCGCTCTCGCTCAGCCCCTCGCGAAACGCTGTCATGCGCCTATTTACGTTCGAAGCCTGTCCGGGGTGCAAGACGCCTATGGTGGCCTTTCGTGAGGGCCACTGCGCCCCCGCTGCCAGCGGCCACGCCGCCGCGCCACCAAGCAGCGTGATGAACTCGCGACGCTTCATTCGATGACCTCGTCGGCGAGCGCGAGCAGCTTGTCTGGAATCTGGAGGCCAAGCGCTTTGGCAGTCTTGAGGTTGATGGCCAGTTCAAACTTAGTTGGCTGTTGAACGGGAAGATCAGCCGGCTTAGCTCCCTTTAAGATGCGATCGACGTACGAAGCTGAGCGGCGGAAAACGTCGTAGGGATCGGGTCCATACGACATCAAGGCGCCGGCAACTCCCATCAGCAGCCCGATCCGCCTCACCCTTTCGGGCTGTTGCGCCCGCGCCGCCAGCGGCCACGCCGCCGCCATCCCGCCAACCAGCGTGATGAACTCGCGACGCTTCATTCGATGACCTCGTCGGCCCGCAGCAGGAAGGACTCAGGAATCGTGAGGTCGAGTGCCTTGGCGGTCTTCAGGTTAAAGACGAGATCGTACCTTGTGGGCTGCTCCACGGGCAGATCGCCAGGCTTCGCGCCGAGCAGGATTTTGTGGACGTAGTCGGCCGCCCGCCGAAACGAGGCGGGGAAGTTTGGTCCATAGGACATCAGGCCTCCAACCTCGACATATCCGCGAGTGGGGTAAGTCGTTGGCAAGCGCGCCGCGAGCGCCAGCGTGTTAATCCGGGCTCGGTGAGTAAATGTCAGCGGCTCGCCCACTACGAACAGCGCATCAGCGTGCTTCGCGATCGTCGCAATGGCGGGGGCAATATCCTCGGCACCCAAAATCTGCGACGGAGATACCTCGATACCGAGCGGACTGGCAGCGGTCCGGACGATGTCGATCTCTGTCATGGAGGTCGGATTGTTGCCGTTGAACAGGACCGCCAGTCGACGCAGACTCGGAACGATCTCGCGCAGCAACTCGAACCGCTTGCCGGTGAGCTCGACATTCTGGGCTGACAAACCAGTGAGATTGCCGCCGGGCCGCGCCAAACTAGCGACCAGACCGCTACCGACGGGGTCTGCCGCGAGTGCAAAGACAATTGGGATAATCGAGGTCGCCTGCTTTGCAATTTGAGTATGCTCGGTCGAATATGTCACGATCACGTCGACCTTGAGCCTCACGAGGTCGGCCGCGATCTCGGCCGAGCGGTCCTTGCGGCCTTCCGCCCAGTGCACGTCAATCTTTATGTTGCGGTCTTCGATCCAGCCAAGTTCGGGGAGCCGCGACGTGAAGGCGGAGAGCCACACGTCGGCAGTCGCCGGCGAGCCAGCACCGAGGAAACCAACAGTGGGGAGCCTCGCCATCTGCTGCCCGCCCGCCGCGAGCGGCCAGCCCGCCGCCGCACCGCCGAGAAGCGTGATGAACTCGCGCCGTCTCACTCGATAACCTCATCGGCGCGTAGGAGAGTGGAGGTCGGTAGTTTGATGCCAATCGCTCTTGCGGTCTTCAGGTTCAGGGCAAACATGAAATTACTTGCCTGCTCTACCGGCAAATCGGCCGGCTGCGCTCCCCTCAAAATTTTTGCAACATAGGAAGCGGCTCGCTGGTGCGGCGCCTTTCTGACCATCGGGTTCACCTTCTTTTTCGGTGCCGAAAACTTGCGCGCTCAATCGCTGATGACAGGCGCTTTGTCAGTCCTAATCTTTGCCGGGTTGCTGACCGTTGTGGCAATCGATTATCCGTTTGCCG
>JBKOUI010000332.1:0-3783 GCA_046723315.1 Pseudomonadota bacterium
CCTTATAGCCGCGCTGCTCGAGCCAAACGCGCGTGTCGGCGCGGGCTTTCGCTGCAAGCGGGCTTTCGGCCTCAGGGACAATCGTAATTACGACACGCAGAGAAAAGGAGACGAAGTCGACGACGTGCGGACCTATCGGGACCTGGCGCTTGAATCCTTTCTCTGCAAACCGGCGGTCCTTCGTGAGCTCGTCCCACAGGATGCGCTCGGCCTCGGTAGGATTGCGCCGCAACAGTCGCGCGAGACCCCGCGTCGGGCCGGTGGACCTTCCGGGCTGCCCGTATTCGGCAAGCAGCGCACGCAGCGTGGCCGCCTGCTCGCCATCAAGGACACCGCCGCGGGCGGGCCCTTTGCGACCTTGCGTCAAAGCCATGATGATCCCGTGCAGCGTCTGGATGTCCTGCCGAGTGGGCTGCATGCGCGCGAAGATATTGCGCAGATTAATGAGCATGGTCGCGCGCTTGTGCAGCGGGCGAAAATACTCGATGGCATCGAGCTCGCGCTCCAGCGTATCGAAGAAGGCCTGGATCTGCTCCTTGCCGGCCGGCTCCGACTTCTGCGGCATTGAAAAGGGAAGCGTGCCCTTCGACGCGAGCTTGAACCACTCGTAGGCGACGAGCGCTACCGCCTGAGCCAGATTGAGCGAAGCGAAAGCCGGGTTGACGGGGAAAGTCACGATCCGATCGGCCAGCGCGACCTCTTCGTTTTCCAACCCGTAGCGCTCGCGGCCGAACACGACCGCAACATGCTCGCCGGCGCCCACCTGCGGCGCCAGCAAAGCCGCCGCCTCCTCGGGCCCGATCACGGGCTTCGCCTGATCGTGCGCCCGCGCGGTTGTCGCCAGCACGAAAGTGCAATCCGCAATCGCCGCCTGTAGCGAGTCATAGATCACAGCGTCGTCCAGGATGCGATCCGCTCCGGAAGCGGAACGCCGCGCATGAATGTTGGGCCAGCCGTCGCGCGGCCGCACCAGGCGCAGCTGTGATAATGCAAAGTTTGCCATCACGCGCGCCGCCGCACCAATATTCTCGCCGAGCTGCGGCTCGACGAGGATGATGATCGGTCCGGCCCCTTGCGGCCAAACTTTGGTCTTGTCAGTGCCTGCCCCGGGCATCACCATAAGCCCCATCAGCGTTCTGAAGAGCTCTCCCACCTCTCACAATCCCGCGCAAAGGTCTGCAATGGCGAAGATCAAGGTGAACAATCCCGTCGTCGAGCTGGACGGCGACGAGATGACCCGCATCATTTGGCGGCTCATCAAGGAAAAGCTCATTCATCCTTATCTCGATGTCGAGCTGCGCTATTTCGATCTGGGCATGCAAAAGCGGGACGAGACGCGGGATCAGATCACAATCGAGGCCGCCGAGGCGATCAAGAGCGTCGGCGTAGGCGTCAAATGCGCCACGATCACGCCGGACGAAGCGCGCGTGAAGGAATTCAACCTGCACGAGATGTATCGCTCGCCAAACGGCACCATCCGCAACATTCTGGGGGGAGTAATCTTTCGCGAGCCCATCATCTGCAAGAACGTGCCTCGGCTGGTGCCGGGCTGGACCAAGCCGATCATTATCGGCCGGCACGCCTACGGCGACCAGTACCGCGCCACTGATTTCAAGGTACCGGGCAAGGGCAAGCTGATGCTCTCCTTCGTCGGCGAAGATGGAAAGCGCATCGAGCGTGAGGTGTTCCAGTTCCCGGGCAGCGGCGTCACCATGGCGATGTACAACCTGGACGATTCCATCCGCGATTTTGCCCGCGCATCCTTGAATTACGGGCTGATGCGCAACTATCCGGTGTACCTGTCGACCAAGAATACCATCGTCAAGGTTTACGATGGCCGCTTCAAGGACATCTTCCAGGAAATCTACGACAAGGAGTTCAAGACCGAGTTTGAGAAGAGCCATATCTTTTACGAGCACCGGCTGATCGACGACATGGTCGCGGCGGCGCTGAAATGGTCGGGTGGCTATGTCTGGGCGTGCAAGAATTATGACGGCGACGTGCAGTCGGACACGGTCGCGCAGGGCTACGGCTCGCTCGGGCTGATGACCTCGGTGCTGATGACGCCCGATGGCAAGGTAGTCGAGGCGGAGGCGGCGCACGGCACGGTGACGCGCCATTATCGGCAGCACCAGAAGGGAGAGGAAACCTCCACAAACTCGATCGCCTCGATATTCGCCTGGACGCGCGGGCTCGCGCACCGCGCAAAGCTCGACGACAATGCCGAACTCGCAAAATTTGCGAAGACGCTCGAGACGGTCACGGTGGGCACGGTCGAAGCAGGCTTTATGACCAAGGACCTCGCCTTGCTGATCGGGCCGGATCAGAAATGGCTCTCCACCACCGGCTTTCTCGACAAGGTCGATCAGAATCTGCAAAAGGCGATGCAATAAGGACATGAGATTTCAATCCGAACTGGTAGCGGCGATTGCCGCGGGGCTCGCAATTTCAAGCGCCGCCGTCGCGCAAGTGCCCAATGAGATCGCGGCGCCCGGCGAGAGCACGGTTGTCACCCTGCACGCGCAAGGCGCACAGCACGAGTGCAAGGCAGCCAGCGATGGCAAGCTCACCTGGATATTTCGCGAGCCCATCGCTGCCCTGCTGCTCGACGGCAAGACCGTGGGACGCCATTATGCCGGCCCCACCTGGGAATACGCGGACGGCAGTGCCGTAATGGGCAAAGTGGCCGCCAATGTTCCGGCCAAGAGCGCAAGCGATATCCCGTGGCTCAAGCTCACGGTGACCGAGCACCGCGGGGATGGAATGCTGTCCAGCGTAACCACGGTGCAGCGGATCAACACCCAGGGCGGCACCTCACCGGGAAATTGCAATGCTGCCGGAAGCTTGCGCAGCGTTGCTTATTCGGCAGATTACGTATTCCTGAAGAAATAGGAATCGCATGCCAGGACGGTTTGGTCAGGCCGGCTGCAGTCTCGTTGCCATCGCGCTGTTGGCGGCCGTTGCCGGCGCAAGCGCAGACACATACCCGTCGCGTCCGATCACGTTGATCGTGCCGTTTGGCGCGGGCGGTCCAACCGACACCATGATGCGGACGCTCGTGGAGCCAATGCGCCGGTCGCTCGGCCAGCCGCTCATCATCGAGAACGTAACCGGCGCATCAGGCACGCTCGGGGTGACGCGCGCGGTGCGCGCGGCGCCCGACGGCTACACCGTGAGCGTGGGAAACTGGCCCACTCACGTCATCAATGGCGCGATTTACCCGCTGCCGTTCGATCTGCTCAAGGACTTCGACCCGGTGGCCCGGCTCTCGAGCAACCCATATGTCATCGCCGGGCGCAAGGACCTGCCGGCGCGGGACCTCAAGGAGCTGATCGCCTGGCTCAAGGCGAATCCGAATGCAACCGAGGGCACGGCCGGACCGGGCGCCGGGCAGCACATCAGCGGCGTCTATTTTCAGAAGGTCACCGGCACAAAATTTCAGTTCGTGCCGTATCGCGCAGGCTCCGTCGACGTCATTCGCGACCTCATTGCGGGGCACATCGATTTGACTTTCGATCAGGCGATCAGCGCGTTGCCGCATGTGCGCAGTGGGGCGATCAAGGCCTATGCGATCACTTCCCCGACGCGGCTTGGCTCCGCGCCGGAGATCCCGACGGTGGACGAGGCAGGCGCACCCGGCGTGTATATCTCGACGTGGAACGGCCTATGGGTGCCGGCCGGCACTCCCGCCGATGTCATCCGCAAGCTGACCGCTGCCGCGCTGGACGCGCTTGCGGATGCCACCGTGCGCCAGCGGCTGTTTGAGCTCGGCCAGGAGATTCC
>JBKOUI010000338.1:0-7785 GCA_046723315.1 Pseudomonadota bacterium
GAAGCCGCAGGTTGCCTTGACGGTGCGGCACCCGATATAGAAGCTCTTCCCTTGCCGATTGGAGAGGGCGCGTAGCTCAGCGGTACGAGCACTGCGTTGACATCGCAGGGGTCACTGGTTCGATCCCAGTCGCGCCCACCACCCCTCAAGCCTCGACGATGACCTTGAAGCCGCCGTAGATCATGCGCTTGCCGTCAAACGGCATGTCCTTCGGGTCCATGCCGGCGAACCGCTTATCCTTCATGACCTTGGCGTTAACGCGGTCGCGATGAGCGCGCGATTTGTAGGTGATCCAGGAGAACATCACCGTCTCGCTCGGCTTCAGCTTCACGCTGCGCGGGAATGAGGTCACCTTGCCAACCTTCACGTCGTCGGCGATGCATTCCTTGAAATCGAGCGCGCCATGCTCGCGCCAAATCTTGCCGGCCTTCCGCGCCAGCCGCCGATAGGCGTCGACCTTCTTCTTGGGAACTGGAACGACAAAGCCGTCGACATAGGCCATACTTCAGCACTCCTCTCAGCTTGCAAACGAAGCCTCCGCTTCCGCAAAGCGCCAGTCGGCATCCTTGATGGGGAAGAGATGCCGATAGGGCTTGGCGTCCTCGATACAACGCGCGAAAGATGGCCGTTGCATGAGACGATGCAGATAAGCGGCGGTCTGCGTGCAATCCTCGTCGAACGGCATCATGAGATTGGCATAGAACAGCGAAGGCGCGGCAGCACAGTCCGCCATGGTGAAGCTGTCGCCCGTAGCCCAAGTCTTTGCCGATAGCTTGCGCTCGAGTACGCCGAGCGCAGTCTTAAGCTGGTTTCGCGCGTGCTCGACGCCGTAGGAATCGTGCTTTCCGTCGGGCCGGAACCGGTCGGCGACGATCTTCTGCATCGGCAGCTGCACGTACAAATCGAAGAAGCGGTCGCTGAAGCGCACCTTGCGCGCCAAGTCGCGATCCTTCGGCACCAGCTCCGATTTGCCAGGATAATGCTCGGCCAAATATTCAATGATGATGCTGGACTCGGGCACCATCTCGTCTCTGCTTTCGTCTCGCAGAACGGGGAACTTGCCGATGGGCCACATCTTTTTGAAGGCCGCTGCGGACGCCGGATCAGTGAGATCCACGAGCTCGCGCTCGAAGGGCGTGATGTTTTCATAAAGCGCGATCAGAACCTTCTGACAGAAGGAGGAGAAGGGGTGGAAGTAGAGTCTAAGGGTCATGGCTGCCGCACCTGCTGCCGCTATGCGTCCGCGCGCTACGCGCTTTGCGGTTTCTCGCAGTTGATCATCCACGGCGTGCCGAACTTGTCGACCAGCATGCCGAACTTCTTCGCCCAGAACGTCTCAGACAGCGGCGCGCGCACTGTGCCCTTGTCGGCAAGCGCATTGAACACGCGCTCGGCCTCGGCTGGCTCGGCCATGTTGAGCGTGACCGAGAATCCCTTCATCGGCTCGTAGTGCGAAGGTGGCGCATCGGATCCCATCAACACCATGCCATTCGAAACCAGACGGGCATGAATGATCTTTTTGCGCCACTCGGGGGGAACATTGCCCTCGGCAGGCGTACCTTCATGCGGGATCATCGCCACGATCTCGCCGCCGAGGATCTTCTGGTAGGATTTGAAAGCCTCTTCGCATTTTCCATCGAACAGCAAATAGGGATTGAGTTTCATCGCACGCTCCCATTGAAATTTAGACTGTTAAGGCCCAGCGCCTCAAGCCTTGGCCAGATAGTCGTCGAGTCGGTCGAAGGTTCCGGTCCAGCCTGCCTTCATCGACTCGCGCCCCTCTTCGAAGGTCTTCCGCTCGGTCTCGGTCGCATCCACGGGGATCCACCTCACGGTCACCGTGGTCCTGCCATTGGCTTCCGCGAAGGTCACGGTCGAAAGGATGGTGAGGGGCCACTTCTCGTGCAGCGGGTGGCGGGTCACGCCTCCTGCCTCGTCGGAAAAACTAACCACGAAGACAAGACGCTTTTGCGGCACGATTTCGTGATAAGTGAACTTGCCCCACATGTCGTGGCCATCCGGCGATCTCAGATGGTAATGGAAGACGCCGCCGGGCCTGAGATCGACCTTGGTCGAGACGATTTCGAAATCCTTCGGTCCCCACCAATTTCTGAGCTGCCTGGCGTCAGTCCACGCCTTCCACACACGCTCGAGCGGAGCCGCGATCACGCGCGAGATGGTGAATTCCTTAACCTCCGCTTTGACGGAAGTATTCGGTTTCGCCTTGGCCGCGGGCTTTGCGGTCATGAATTTCGTCCTTCGTAAGCGCTCTTTAGCGCCGAGATGTCGAACTTCTTCATTTGCAGGAAGGCCCTGGTCACTCGTTGCACTTTTGCGGGATCACGATCGCTAACCATCTCGATGAGGGTGGTCGGGACGACCTGCCATGACAGGCCGAATCTGTCCTTGAGCCAGCCGCATGGGCCCTCTTCGCCGCCGTCGGTGAGCTTGTCCCAGAAATAGTCGACCTCTTTCTGAGTCTCGCAATGGATTTGGAAGGAGATCGCCTCACTGAACTTGAATTGTGGGCCGCCGTTCAGCGCAACGAATTTCTGCCCTTCGAGCTCGAAGGCCACCACCATGACGGAACCGGCCCGCTTACCGTGCTTCTCGAACCCTTCCTTGCCGTAACGGCTGATCTGGGTGATGCGCGAGTTCTTGAAGATCGAGCAATAGAAATTCGCCGCATCTTCCGCCTCGGTATCGAACCACAAACACGGCATGATCCTTTGCGTGGCGATCGCCATGACTTGCTCCTTTCGTGACTTGCGTTTGACAGGCGACCTTTATGGTTAGGCCGCGTCGTCCTTGCGGGCTTCCGAGCCGCAGCACGATTTAGTTTGCGCGGCGTCCCCGTATTCGTCGTGGCGCCTCACCCAGGCCATGGTCCAGGGCAACTCGTCCTCGTCGCGGCCCTTGGGCACTAAGTCGAGAAAGTTATAAGTGCCGACCAGGATGTCGAGCCCGCGCGCATAGGCTGAGTAGGTGTGGAATACGGTGCCGCTCGCATCCTTGTAGAAGACGCTCGCGCCTGGAAGCTCGTCGTTTTGGTACTGCGGATCTTCGACGCTATCGTAGTTGTAGAAGATCTTGCCCTTGGCGAGCTCGTCCTTCGAGAATGATACGTGGTAGTCGAAGTTGAAGTCGTTGCCGAAGGACGACACCCAAGGAAAGCGCCAGTCCATGCGCTTCTTGTAGGCCTCAATTTCGGCGAGCGGCGCGCGCGAAACCACGACGAACGCCACGTCGCGATGGGCGAGATGGACAAGCGCGCCGTCGAAATGATCGGCAAGATAGGAACAGCTCGGACAGCCTTCCTCCCATCCTGGGCCGAGCATGAAATGATAGATGATGAGCTGGCTCTTTCCGTCGAACAGCTCCGCCAGAGTCTTTTTGCCCTGAGGCGTGTCGAAGACGTATGGCTTCTCTACCTTGACCCAAGGAAGGGTGCGACGCTCTGCACTTAGCGCGTCGCGTGCCTGCGTGAACTCTTTCTCCTTGGCGAGCAGCGCTTTCCGCGTTGCGAGCCATTCTTTCTCAGAGACGATTTTGTGCTGCATGGCGAACTCCATAGTTAGGGGGTGAGCTCAACAGCTAGGCGCTGACGGGAGTCATCCAGCCGACGCCCGCGCCGCCCGGCTCGCGCAGGATGGCGATACGGCCGACACCCGGAATGTCGAAGAGCGGCTTCATGAGCTTTGCGCCCGCCTTAACCGCCTTGGCGACGCGCTTATCCACGTCGTCAACGGCGAGATAGGACATCCAGCTTTCCGGCACGCCGTCGAACTCCGGCTTGTCGATGGGAAACATGCCGGCAATGGGTTTGCCGCCGACCATGGCGCACCAATAGGTGCCGCCATCGCCCATGGGCATCGGCGAAAAACTCCAGCCGATAGTCTCCTCGTAGAATTTCTTGGCGCGCTCCACGTCGCGCGTCATCAGCTCGTTCCAGCAGAACGTGCCGTGCGACCCGCAGCTTGATGCGTCCGTATGCTCGGCTTCGTGTTGTTTGGTTGCAGTCTGTGCCATGTTGGCCTCCTTCGGTTACGCAAGATAACGTTCGAGTTTGTTGAGGCAGCCAGTCCAGCCTTGAGCGTGGCGGTCCCGTGCGGCCTCGTCAAAGAACTGCTCGTGGATGAGAGTAAGGAGCGAGCCTGCGCCCTCAGGCTTAATGAGGACGGTCACGAGCGACTCGCGCTCGGGCATGGTGCGCCATGCCCAGGTGAACACGAGCTTCTGGTTGGGCATGACCTCGCGATAGATGCCGCTGACGTTATGCTCTTCACCATCCTCGGTGCCGAATTGGACCGCATAGCGTCCACCCACCCGCACATCGGCGGAAGCGTGTTTCACCGGCCCTGAGTCAGGGCCGAACCACTTCATGATTTTTTCGGGGTCGGTCCACGCGGCGTAGACTTTCTCCGGCGGGGCATTGACACGACGTTTGAGGGTGAGGCTTGGCCTTGGGGCGACGGCGGGTTGGGCTGACATGACTCATCCTCCTCCAGGAAGGCGGCAAGGCGGTCGAGGCGCTCGGACCAGAAGCGCTGATAGCGGTTAAGCCAGCCCACAGCTTCCTGCATGGGGGCTGCAGCTAACCGGCAGGACACAGTGCGCCCGGTTTTTGTCCGCGTGATGAGGCCCGCGTCTGACAGCACATCGAGGTGCTTCATGATTGCCGGCAGCGATACCGGAAAAGGCCGGGCAAGCTCACTGACCGAAACGCTGTCGCGGAGCTCGAGTTGCGCGAGCAGGGCGCGCCGCGTGGGATCGGCAAGCGCGGCGAAAGTGCGGTCGAGCGTGATACCGTGATACTTAACCATGTGGTTAAGTTTAGGATGAACTGCCAAGCCTGTCAATGCGGCTGCTATGGGACGGCAATGGCCTTTGCCTGGAGCCGCCTGGAAAAATGACCTATTTCGACCGCGGTGTTTCGTTTCGGAGGTCAGCACTCATGATGAGAATTTTCATCGCTGCGCTTATGGTTGTCTTCGCTGCTGGAGCCGCTGAAGCAAAGGTGTCAAAGGAGGTTGTGACCGGTGTGCAGAAGGCGATCACCGAAAGCGGCTGCACGGTCGAGGCCGACGACATCACGGTCAAGGGCGACGGTTACAAAGCCGACGACGTCCAATGCAAGGACGGCCAGTACGATGTGCTGCTCGACAAGGCCTTCAAGATCACCAAGAAGAGCAAAGAGGACTGAGCTTCCCAGCTAGAGCATCCCGTTCGCGTGCGCCTAGCCGCCGTGCTGGGGTCGTTGACAGGGAGCACGGCGCTTTTTATGGTCCGCCTGCGCCTGAGAGGCTGATTGCCCGGCGCCACACCTTTCCGGCAACGATGGATGCTTTGCCATGAAGATCAAGAATTCGCTCCGGGCTCTGCGCAAGCGCCATCGCAACAACCGCGTGGTCAGGCGGCGGGGCCGGCTCTATGTCATCAACAAGACGAATCGCCGCTACAAAGCCCGCCAGGGCTAGCACCATGCGATCGGGCTTGCGCTTCATCCCGAAGCCGTCCGGTGCCCTATCGCTCTGCCTTACGGCGCTTGCACTTAGCTGCGTTTTAATCGCGCCGCGTTGGGATGCGGCCGCGCAGGAATCCCCGCCACCGCGCGTCGACCAGCTGGAGGGTGCCGCTCCTGGCGAGAACGGGCCCGAGCTGATCGAGCCTGACGAGATGGCGCCCGACGAGATGGGGCCCGGTCAAATGATGCCGCCGGGCGAAACCACGCCCGGTCAGGCAGCCAAGCCAGATACCAAGCAAGGTGGCGATGACGGCCCGCCGCCGCGCTCGACCGAAGAGAGCAAGCGCGACAAACTCGATCTCTCGACCGACAACCTGCCGCTGTCAGATCCTGTGGAGCGGCCGAAGATGCTCGCCAGACTCTACGATGAGCTCGGCAAGGTGCATGATGCGCACGACGCCGCGCCGATCACTGAGACGATTGAGCGGCTATGGCTTCTCTCGGGCAGCGACACAGTCGATCTATTGATGGCTCGCGCCGATCGCTTCATCAAGGAATCTGACCTCGATCTTGCCCTCAAAATTCTCGACGCAACCGTAGACCTCGCGCCCGACGATGCCGAAGCATGGCATCGGCGTGCGACGGTGCACTTCCTGGAGAAGGATTACGAGCTAGCGCTCGCTGATCTCAGGCGTGCGCTCGACATTGACCCGAAGCATTACAGCGCCATCAAGGACCTGGGCGTGGTGTTGCAAGCGACGGGTGCGAAGAAAGAAGCCTTGCAAGCCTATCGCAAGGCGCTCGAGGTCAATCCGTTTCTCGACGTGCGCCAGGAGGTCGAGTCTCTTTCCCGCGAAGTCGAGGGCCAGGACATCTAGTAGTCCTCGGTCTCGTCGCCGACGAACGCGATGCGCAACAAGTTCGTAGCGCCAGGCGTGCCCAACGGCACGCCGGCTGAGATGATCACTCGCTGTCCGGGAAGGGCGAAGCCCTCCTGATAGGCGATGCGGCAGGCCTTGGCGACCATGTCGTCGAGGTCGCGGGGATCGTCGGTCAGCACGCAATGCAGCCCCCACACCAGCGCAAGCTTTCGCCCCGTCGCCGGGATCGGGGTCAGCGCGATAATTGGCTGCTGCGGGCGCTCTCGTGCGGCTCTGAGGCTGGTCGCGCCTGATGCCGTGTAGCAGACGATGGCCGCGAGATTGAGGGTCTCGGCAACGGTGCGCGCCGCCGCGGAGATGGCGTCCGCGCCGGTCGCCTCAGGGCCAATTCTCTGGGCGTGGATGATGGCCTCATAGAGCGGATCGCGCTCAACCTCCTGAGCCACGCGGTCCATGGTTTCCACCGCCTGCACGGGATATTTGCCTACCGCGGACTCTGCCGACAGCATGACGGCATCGGCGCCCTCGAACACGGCGGTGGCCACGTCCGACACTTCAGCCCTGGTCGGGGCCGGAGCGTAGATCATCGATTCGAGCATCTGGGTCGCGACCACCACCGGCTTGCCGGCATTCCGTGCCGCCCGGGTGATCTGCTTCTGCAGGCCCGGCACCTTCTCGACTGGCATCTCGACGCCAAGGTCACCGCGCGCCACCATGATGGCATCGGCAAGATCGATGATCTCTTTCAGATGATTAAGCGCCGAGGGCTTCTCGATCTTGGCCATGATCGAAGAGCGGCCGCGCGCGAGCTTGCGCGCCTCGGCAATGTCCTCGGCGCGCTGCACGAAGGACAGCGCGATCCAGGCGACGCCGAGCGACATGGCGAACTCGACATCGGTGCGATCTTTCTCGGTCATGGCACCGAACGGAAGCACAGTGTCGGGCAGGCTGATGCCCTTGCGGCTGCCGAGCACGCCGCTTGTCATCACCTCGGCGTCGATCCTGACGTCGCTTGCCTCGACGACCCGAAGCCTGAACTTGCCATCGTCCATGAGCATTGTGTGGCCAGGCTGCACCGCCTGGAAGATCTCGGGATGCGGCAGGTGCACGCGCCCCAAGCCGCCGACCGACTCGCGGCGGGTGAAGCTCAGAACGTCCCCCTCGGTCAGCCTTATCGCTCCCGACTCGAACTTGCCGATGCGGAGCTTCGGTCCTTGCAGGTCAACCAAAATGCCAATCGGGCGAGCGAACTCGAGCTCGAGCTTGCGCACGATGGCATGGATATCGCGCAACCCATCGTGGGTTGCGTGGCTCATATTGACGCGAAACACGTCGGCGCCTGCTTCGAACAGGCGGCGCATCGTTTCTTCGTTGTTGGAGGCAGGACCGAGCGTGGCGACGATCTTGACCCGGCGATTGCGCCTCATTGGGACTTCGCTT
>JBKOUI010000121.1:0-5519 GCA_046723315.1 Pseudomonadota bacterium
CGTGCGATCCGCTATGCGGCTCGCCCCTTCTTCTTCAGCACCGAGCCGACCGCCGACCAGTAGGCAGAGTCGGCGTAGATTCCACGGATAATCTCTCGCTGAAAGTCAAACCGGCGGAACGGCTGACCAACGCGAGGACCATCAGGAATCTCACAGTGCCTCTCGGCCCATCGGATGTTTAGCTGCGCCCGACATCCATCGGTGAGCAGCCCCTTCTTCACCGGGAATGCCAACGTGTGCGGCGCGCCGTCACTGGTGATGCCCGGAACAGACTTTTTGTGTGACCTACCGCCAGTCACCCAACGAGCCTGGGCTGGTCGCATCGAAGCTTAGTGACGATCCGAACGTCACAGTCGCGAAATCCGAATTTGTGGCTCAAGCCTGGACCGCCGCCAACGACAAGGCGCGCATCTTCGATGTAGACGAACTCAAGCGCGCGGCCTTAGCAGGTCTACCGGCGAACAGGCAACGGAACGGCACAAGGGTACGGCGAGTTAGGAGCCTCGCCATGAAGCCCCCGTCCCTAATTTCCGTGTTGTGCTCCCTCTATGCGAGCGACATTAAAGTCTCGATCTGCATCTCCTCGTTCTGGGACGACGGATGGGAGGTGAAGCTCGGAGATACAGTCAGCGGCGTTAAGGCCGGAAGAACGTTTGCCAATGCGGAGCTCGATAAGGCAGCTCATTGGTTGGCTGAGCAAGCCAGCCTCCATTATCCCGAGTCGGACTTTGCGCGCCGATTTGTTGATTTCAAAGAAAGAAGTCCCCGCGGAGCAAAGTCGAGGCTTCAATCAGTCGGGAAAAAAGCGCTTTGAGAGCAAAAGCATAGCGCCAAAGGGCGGCCTCAGGCGCTGACGTCCTGAGGCCGCTGAGACCGACGTTACTTAGAAGCCGACCCAAACACCGCCACGATAGTAGCCGGGACTGCGCCGGGTCCACGCCACCTGTATTTCGGCCCTAGCGTATAGTCGTCGCCGTAAATTTGAACGCGAGCCGCCGGCGGATAGGTGAGTTCAAGGGCCCGGCGGAACTCGGCTGCGGCCGCAGCGGGATCGCGTGCCAAAAGCGAGAGCCCATAATGTAGTCCAGCCACCGATCTTGACGTGCCTTATCGATCGCAAAGCGACGCGTCTTCTTGTCATTCAACAATGGGTTTGACTTAACTCCATTGTTTCGCCCTTGCTTTAACATCCTTGTTCCGGCGATGTACCCACTTCCTCCTTTCCGATCTTCGCCGATTTGCGTGAATGCGCTACAGCAAGGACAAGTTCCCCTTCAGCGCTACGCGTTCGCGGTATAGCGAAGCGCGAAAGTGGATGATCTCCCCAGTTTCTCGTCAGAGCTGGTATGCGTTGGACTGTCTCAACTTTCTAGTGGCTAGTGTGCAGATCGGGCTTGGGACGTTCGTTGCGTTTTATCTTGCAAGTCTAGGGTGGTCGAAAGAGAGCGTTGGTCTGGCGCTCGCATCTGGCCAGATCGCTGGCGTGCTTGGACAAATCCCCGGTGGCGCTATCACCGATGCCATAACGTGGAAACGGGGTTTCGCCGCTTTAGGTGTTCTTATGAGCATGGGGGCCGCTCTGATCTTTGCAGCGGCACCTCAGCTCACGCTTGTCTTTATGGCGGAGATCCTCGACGGCCTTACGGCCGCAATTGTCCCGCTAGCGATCGCAGCAATTAGTCTCGGCCTCGTTGGCCAGCGTGCCATGTCTTCCCGGACTGGGCGAAATTACCGCTTCGCGGCCGCCGGTATTGTAGTTGCGGCCGTTGCCCAAGGTCTTCTCGGCAGCTATTTCGCCAAAAATGCGATCTTCTTTGCCACCGCCGCATTGTGCCTGCCCGCCCTTTTGGCGCTGAGCTTCATCAAACCGGACGAAATCGATTATTGTCGCGCCCGCAATGCCGCCCCCGGCGAAGGTGCGAAACCGCAAACTGTGAAAACTCTCGTTCGCAATCGAACGCTCCTTTATTTCATCCTCTGTTTGGTGCTTTTCCAGTTTGCAGATGCCTCGGTGGTTCCCCTCCTCAGCCAAAATATCGGGACGAGTAAGGCGGAGAGCTCTTCGCTTCAAATAACCGGTCTGATTGTAACGGCCCAGCTTGTTGTCATGTTTCTCGCACCGTGGGTTGGTTATCTTTCCGAAGGATATGGTCGCAAGCCGCTTCTGATATTGGGCTTCGGCCTCGAATCCATTCGATTGGTGCTCCTATCCACTACGATGAACTATGGTTTCTTGTTGGTCGGTCAGCTCCTAGGCGGCTTAACCAGCGCGATTGTGGAGGTCCTCATAATCGTCATCATTGCGGATCTCACGGCGGGCACGGGTCGCTTCAATCTTGTCGGCGGCACCGTGACGATGCTGATGGGCATAGCAGGCGCAATAAGCATCGCAGCGAGCGGATTCATTTTTCATGTGGCGGGTCATTCGTTTGCATTTATGACTTTTGCTGCTGTAGCTGGAATGGCGATGACGTTAGCCTGGTTGCTCCTGCCCGAAACTAAGCCAGCGCGGTACGCCGAATAATCGCCGGCACTGGAAGTTATTCGGAACGCCCAGGTGTGAGCAGGGGATAACAAAACAGGCATGCGGCTGAGCTCAAGGGCGAGCAACTCCAGGGCCTCAATCTTGGCAAATTCGCCTTCGATCAAACGCGTGCCGATATCCTGCCGATAGCGGGCGTTAGTGACGCGGACCTTATCGGCCAGCGCATTCGCGGCATTGCGTGCCGCTTCGATGGTCTGTCCAATGCCCGTAACAACAAGCGTGTAGCCGCTCGCCCCACTTGTGACCAACATGCCATTTTGTAAGGCGACCTCGCCGTAATGAATATGCCTTTGTTCGGCCTCTGAGAGATCTGGATCGAACAGGAGTGGCAAACCGACCGTCGCGGGATCATGTCGCCATAGGGAAAGGGCGGCGTGGTAATGACGATGCCCACCGCGAACCCTGGCGCTGTATCAAAGCAAAGCGTTGAGCGGGTCAGATCGCGCGGAAGAGATCCGCCCACGAGGTCTTCTGCAACGGATCGAGAATAGCATAGCCCGGATAGCCGAACCGGCAAGTGAACTCGAGAGGCCAGATACCCTTCTCGTTGACGATGGTGTTGAGGTTGATATACCCGCAATACCTATTCGCCCTGAGCCACGGAGCCATTTTGGCGAGAGTCCGGTCGAAGAACCGTTTCGAGCGAGAGTAGGTCACTACCGTACCCATTTCGCCGGTAAGCTCGCCGAGGTCGCCGGGGAAGAATCTCTTGTGGTCCCAGTCGAGGCAGGCGGGCTGAAGAAAGTCTTCACCGTTGAAATAAGCGCCGACTCCCATCTCCATGCCTTCGATGAAGTCCATCAATATGAAGCTCGACGCGATGCTTTTCCCCCCTGCTGCAAGCACGGCCCGCACGTCGGCACCGGCTTTATGAAGGCCGACGAAACTCGCTGCATCCGGACCATTAGACTTAAGCACGTAGCGCGAAGGTCGCTGATCGATGAATCGTTTCGCTGCATCGACATCCGAGAATTCGAAAATGGAAGCTGTAGTCAAACCGAGTTCGCCAAGAATGCGCTGAGCATAGGCGCGCTCGTTTTCAAGACGAGCACCATAGGCGCCGCCGCCGATGACGTTCAGCCCTTCGTGGCGCAAACGATCCTGGATTTCGCCGTACCCTAGCCCGATATTCTCGAACAGGATGCATCCGTTCTGACCTGCGGCGCGAATCCAGTCGAGCTCGGCTTCCCAATTACATACACGCTCAACCATTCCAGAGAGCGTATCGCGGCTCGGCGGAGAGCCGATGAAGACCTTGACCCCGTGCCCGTCGGTGGCAAGCCGCAAATAAAGATCGGCGAGATCGGCGCACTCACCAATTCCCAGGAAACGCATAATTTAAACTCCTCCCAGAGATTGGGTCGGTCCCGTCCGTCAGTAAACGAGCTTCGAGTCCGCTAATGGCATTTAGCGAACATTGATTTTGAGGTTCAAAACGGACACTCGCCGCCGTTATATTTTCAAACCCACCTGCTTTAGGACGCGTTCGACCAGAAGGTCGCATCGCTGCCTTTCGAACGGAAAAACATCATTCAGACTTGCCGCGATTTGTTCACCCAGAACGTCCCGTAGCATTCGCCGAGCCCGATGCAGCCTCGTTTTTACCGTCGATTCGCCCAGTCCGAGAAGTCGTGCCGCTTCTGCCGTGCTTAGCTCTTCGACCTCACGCATGACGAATACGATGCGCAGATTTTCGGGCAGTCCGTCGATGGCCCGTTCCAGCACTTTGCGAATTTGCTGCTGAGCAGCCGTGAGCTCAGGATCTTGCGCTGGAGCAATCATTGGTGATGGTTCGATTTGCGCATTCGCGCGGTGTTGCAGCGCTCCTAGTTCAACTGTATTTCGCCGCCGCCGCTTTCTCGCAAGCGCTTCGTTAAGTGCTATCCGCGTAAGCCAAGTGGATAGACGCGCCTCACCGCGAAAACCCACCAGCCCCTTAAACGCTTTGATAAATGTCTCCTGAACAACGTCTTCGGCTTCGTAGTCGTCGAGCAAAACGCTCCGCGCAACGCGATACAGGAAGCGGTCATGGCGTCGAATTAGGGTATCGAAAGCGGTGGCATCGCCCTCTCTGGCGCTCTCAAGAAGTTCCTTGTCATTAGCTGCAGCCATTTGAGCTAACGAGTGTGTAACCTTTAGCGATCTTCCGGCATCTAATGTCTGAAAAACGCGCCTCACAGAGGCTGCTGTATGAGCCCGCCATCGAAACGGCAATGCGATAGTGAGCTCTTATAATGGAGATTGCTATGGCCCATGCTATTTCAAGACGACACTCTTTGCTTATCGGCGCGAGCAGCGGCCTTGCGCTTGCATCGTTATTCAATCGGGCGTCTTTTGCCGCCGAAGCTGCACCCACCGACATCAAGGATGAAGATATCTTTCAGTTCGCGCTGAACCTCGAGTACATGGAGGCCGAATACTATCTGCGCGGTACTCGAGGAAAAGGACTGGACGCCAGCGACATCGGAGCAGACCCCGGTAAAGTCGTTGGCGGAGGCAGTGACAAGGTGCCGTTCAAGAGCAAGGCCATCAAGGAATTTCTTGAAGAGGTGGCCGAGAATGAACTCGCCCACGTTCGCTTCTATCGGAAAACCCTTGGCGCAAGCGCAGTCGATCGTCCCGCCATCGACTTCGATGCGGGGTTTGCCGCTGCAGCTAAGGGTGCCGGGCTCGGATCGAAATTCAATGCATTTGAGAATGAAATGAATTTCCTCCTTGGCGGAATGTTGTTCGAGGATGTGGGAGTTACCGCCTATGCCGGTGCTGCCACGGCTCTGAAAGAAAAAGAACACCTTGAAGCCGCCGCGGGAATTCTCGCCGTGGAGGCTTATCACATGGGTATGGCGCGCTCGCAACTCTACGAGATGGGAGAGGAGGCTTGGAAGGCCGCCAACGCGCTTTCCGACGCCCGCGACAAGCTAGATGGACCCGGGGACAAGGATCAAGGTATCCGGGTTGACGGCAAGGCCAATAT
>JBKOUI010000222.1:0-3399 GCA_046723315.1 Pseudomonadota bacterium
CGCCGATCCTGCGCCGGGGCGAAATCATCCACAATGAACAGGTGATCGCGCGTCAAATCATCGCGGAGTTCGATCAGCCGAAGGTCGGGCGGGTGCGGCAGCCGAAGCCGGCGGCCCGCTTTGAGATCAATGAGGCCGCGATCGGCGGGCCTGCTCCCCGGGTCGGCGAGCACTCGCGCGCCGTGTTGCGGGAGCTGGGTTACGACGATAGCGCCATCGACAAGATGGTCGCCGAGCGTAGCGTACGCGTGGCGATCTAACCTCGAACCCCAGCGAGTGGTAGTCAGTTTCTAAACCTTGGCCGGCACCGGCGTGATCGGTACTAACGGGGCATTTGCCGCGACGGCACGCTGGAAGGCCTCCCGTTTCTTGATACGTTCGAGATAGGGCTGCGCGTTGTCGCAAATGCCGACGCCATAGGCGATAGCCCACTCAAGGCAGGTCGTGAGCAGAATGTCGGCGCTGGTAAACCGGTCGCCCATCAGGAATTGCCGGCCGTCTGCGAGCGCGACTTCGACATGGCGCAACTGCTGACGGAAATACTCGCCGGCTTGGGCAACGACCTCGGGCGCTATGCCGTAGATCGGACCGAGCGCGTCGGCGCGATGGCGGCGCATCACGTAAAGGCTGGTTGAATCCAGTTCCGCGACAATAAAGAAACACCATTCCAGCCACTCGGCATACTCACGGGTGGTTTCCGGAATCAGCGAGCGTTCCGTCGTGGAGTACATTCGCGACAGGTAGGCAACGATTGCGGCGCTCTCGCCGATGCTAAAGTCGCCGTCCTGAAGCAGCGGAATCTTCTGGCGCGGATTGAGCTTAGTGTATTCCGCGGTCTTGGTCTCGCCCGTTCGCGGCCCGATCGGTTTTGTCGTGTAGGCCAAGCCCAGTTCGTGCATGGCCCAGTGTGGGCGAATGGTGCGGCTTGTACCAACGCCCCACAGGGTAAGGTTTGGCGTCACGTTCATGTTACCACTTCTCCACGGACGGACGCAGATCGAGCTCGTGAGTCCAGCCATCTCTGCTTTGCTGGTGGGTGAACCAATAGGCGTCAGCAATGGAAGACGTCTTGGTCAGGCTATCTGGGGGAATTTCGCTTGCCTCGATCCCTTTTGCTGCTTTCATGCGCTGGTGAATCGCCTCGCTGTCGACGCCGGCGTCGATCAGGAGATGCACGACATGAATGTTCTTCGGTCCGAGCTCGCGCGCCATCGCCTGGGCTACTGCTCGAAGTCCGAACTTCGCTGAAGAAAATGCCGCAAACCCCTGGCCGCCACGTACACTGGCGGTCGCACCCGTAAAGAAGATGGTGCCGCGTCCGCGCGGCAGCATGAAGCGGGCAGCCTCACGTCCGACCAGGAAGCCGCCGTAGCAGGCCAATTCCCAAGCCTTGAAGAACAGCTTCTCAGTTGTCTCCAGCAGTGGCTTGTTGACGTTCGATCCTGCGTTGAAGAGGCAAACCTCGATGGGCCCGAGCTCTTTTTCGATCCGCGCGAATATGCCTTGGACCTCTGCCTCCTGGCGGGCATCGACGCTGAAGGCGTGAATGTTATGTCCCCCAGCCCTCAGCTCGCCCACGAGCCCCTGCGACTTGGATGCATCGCGCCTGCAGATGCAAACTGTATAGCCGCCCGCCGCAAAACGCCGGGCGACGGCCGCCCCGATGGCGTCGCCTGCACCTACAAGTATCGCTACACCGCGGCTCTCTGCCATTCAGTTTCCTCCTGGAGTTCTGATTTGATACGGTAATCGTAGCGGCGGCAGAATACGTTGTAAATCAGGCTTTTCGCTCTGCTATAACGAATAATTGGGCAGCCACGTTGTCCCTTAGGAAACCTCGCGATCTGAAATAGGGATTGACGAGTTCTAAAAAAGAACGTTAAGTAATTGGCGAACGGGCGCGCGGCAAAGCGGCACGGTTTGGTCGGGAGGTCGGTCGTGGCTGAGCTTTCAAAAGCGATCAATCTCCACGAGATTGCTGTCGGCTCGCCGCGCCGCATCCATGACGTAACGGCAAGGCAGGTTGCCGAAGCCCCCGACCGGATCGCGCCGGTCGAGAGCGGGGCGTCCAGGAGCTGCCGAGACCTAGAGCTGCGCGTTAGAGAGATCGCTGCCGTCCTTTCTGACCACGTGGTTGGCAGGTTGATGCCGGGAGTGGAAGGGCGCCTCAGAACGATCGACGGCATACCACTCTCAAAGGAACAAGTCGGAGAACTCCACGTGCGCGGGCGCAGCGTGGTGCGCGGCTATTGCCGTGCTCCTGACCTTACAGTCAAGGTGATCGACAGCGAGGGCTGGTTAAACACCGGTTACGTTGCCCGCTTTGACGGCGATTACCTGTACATTCTCGGCCGTACCAAGGAAATGATTGGCGCCCTTTCGGCCAAGATCGAGGCAATTCTCAATTCACGCAAGGACGTGCAATCCGCCGTCATCGGACGAGGCCTTAATGGCGAGGGGGAGCTTGTCGCATTCGTGCAACCGTCGCCAGGATCGCGCGTCAAGGCGACGCATCTGATAGATTGCATCGAGCCTTGGCTCACTGCGTATATGCCGCTGCCGAAAATCATCGTCGTCGATGTCTTGCCGGGAAGCTCAACCGGCAAGATGCGCGAGCATGAACTCGCGGCCTGTTTCCATCGCGACCGAGCTGCTGCCGGGCAGGCGGTGAAATTCCAACGACGAACTCACTTGACTTGAGCGGGAGAAGACCTTTGCAAAAGAGAAATGCAACCGTGGCCGTGATCGGCGCCGGTGACTATATCGGCGGCGAGATCGCAAAGAAGTTCGCTTCAGAAGGCTTTACGGTGTTTGCCGGGCGCCGTAACGGCGCCAAGCTCGAACCTCTCGTCAAGGAGATCGAGAAAGCCGGCGGCGAAATTCACGCGCGTTCCCTCGACGCGCGCAAAGAGGAGGAGATCATTTCCTTCCTCGGTGATGCCGATAAGCACGCTCCGCTCGAGGTTTGCATCTTCAACATCGGCGCCAACGTCAATTTTCCAATTCTGGATACCACCGAGCGCGTGTTCCGCAAGGTATGGGAGATGGCTTGCTACTCCGGTTTTCTCGCCGGCCGGGAAGCCGCGCGGCTGATGCTGCCGCGCGGCAAGGGCAATATCTTCTTCACCGGCGCGACCGCGAGTCTCCGCGGCGGGGCGGGTTATGCGGCGTTCGCCAGCGCCAAGTTTGGCCTGCGCGCCGTGGCACAAGCGACCGCACGCGAGTTGGGTCCCAAGAATATTCACGTCGCGCATCTCATCATCGATTCCGGGGTTGATACGGAATGGGTGCGTCAGCGGCGGATCGAGGCGCTCGGTCCCAATGCGCTGGATGATCCCGACGCTTTGATGCCGCCGTCCTCGGTCGCGGAATCCTATTGGCTGCTTTATCAGCAGCCCA
>JBKOUI010000169.1:0-2258 GCA_046723315.1 Pseudomonadota bacterium
GAACTTAACAGGATCGAGAGTATCGAGAGAAACATTTAGGCGGCGGACACCATGGCTCGCGAGTTCACGAGCATATTTCGCGAGCTGTGAACCATTGGTGGTAATTGTTAGTTCTTCCAGGGCGGACGATTGCAGGTGGCGTGCGAGCGAGGCGATCAGACCCATAATCCCGCGACGCACGAGGGGCTCGCCCCCCGTCAGCCTCAGCTTCCTCACTCCATGTCCTATGAACACCGTGCACAGACGATCCAACTCTTCGAGCGTGAGGAGGTCGGATTTCGGCAGGAAGGTCATGTCTTCGGACATGCAGTAGACGCAGCGGAAATCGCACCGATCGGTGACGGATACGCGGAGATAAGTGATCGCGCGTCCGAACGGATCGGTCAGCTTCCGGCCGGCCAGATGGTCTTCGAAACTGTTGCTGCGCGATATGTCCACTTGGCTGCTCCGGCTGGGCTAAGCCACATTGATGCTTAGATATTCGCGCGAAAGCCGAATGAACAGAGTGCCACGATTCTGAACGGATCGATTACGTGATTTCACGTTCGTTCTGCCCATTATCGTCGAGCCTTGCCCCGACGTCGAGGGCCGCGCATCCGTGACCCTCCGAGGGCTCTTAAGTTATTGATACCAATCACAAGATTCGAACTCCTGACCCCCGCACTCGTACCCTGAGGGTCCTTCTACTTGCCTCTTACCTCCGGCATCACCCCGGCAGGCACTCGTTGGATCCTTCGCATTGTCCGAATAAGATGTGTGTGGAACATGGATTGAGCCCCCGCCCGATTCGGGCTACTCCATGGCCGCTCGTGGCCGAATATGCTCCTAGAACGTCTTCGCCAATCCTCGCCGGGCTGCAAGGCTGCTGCCCGCGCTGCGGCAAGGGCAAGCTGTTTGCCGGCTTTCTGCAACTCGCGCCGCACTGCAGCCGCTGCGGGCTCGATTTCTCCTTCGCGGATGCGGCGGATGCGCCCGCGTTCTTTACGATGTTCATCTCGGGCTTCATTGTTGCGGGCGGCGCGCTCGTGGTCGAGATACTCTATGCGCCGCCCTACTGGGTGCACGCGGTGCTGTGGGCCCCGCTCATCCTGATCACCGGGCTCGCGCCGCTGCGGCCGCTCAAGGGCCTCATGATTGCGCTGCAATATCATCACAAGGCCGGCGAGGGGCGCCTCGGCGGCGGCCACGACACCCGGTGAGCCTCGCCAGCGTCTCCCGGATTTTGGTGGGCGCCCTGCACTATTTGGAGAGTTGTCAGAGGGCAGAACCGGATTGCCAACCCTTTGAGGTTCGGCTAGCTTTGGCCTGTTTCATGGGTATGCTTCCTCAAGAGCCCGTCAGTCCCCCGGACTGGCGGGCTTTCTGTGTACGTGATCGCAGGTGTATCCGAGTTCGTTGATCTTGAGCCTGCTGGCCTTCGCTGCATGCGTCGTGCTGATCGGGCTCGTCATTGCAGGTGTGTTCTGACGGGACATTGAACGGTGCTCGGGATGAGGGTCCACACTTTGGAAAAGTAGACGCGGCGTCGCATTGCGCGATCGCTCTACAACGTCTTACTGTCTGGGGCATGCAAAATACTTACCGATCGCGGCGATCTCAGATCTACTTGGTCTGCGTGCTCCTTGGATGTTCCGTGTCGTTGAGCGTGACCGGGGCCGAGCCTGTCCAGGGCACACTTCAGCGAAGCCCCCTTCAGCCAGAGTTACGCACCATTCTGTCGACCGGCACCACTGTCACCGGCGAGCTGCTCCAGTATCCATCAGGCGGTCCGGCGCAAATCACGGCCGTGGAGATCACTTTCGAGCCGGGGCAACAGACTGGATGGCACACGCATCCCGTTCCGTTGTTCGGCTATATGGTCGAAGGCGAGCTCACTGTTGATTACGGGGAGAAGGGGCAGCGGATTTATCGAAAGGGCGACGCGCTCGTCGAGGCTATGAGCACGGCGCATAATGGGCGCAACATGGGTCAGAGCGCAGCGAAAATTCTGGCTGTATTCATTGGCAGAGAAGGTCTGCAGGGGAGCGTTCCGGCCTCACCTTCCCGATAACAGTCATAACTGACAGCCAGGAAACGTTCGCTCCAGCGGGCAGCGGTCGCCAGAAAGTCGACTAGAGCCAGTTATTCCATCTGTTTAACTCGAACAGCGTATTCCGCGCGATTATCTTTTGCGCCGGATCAATCCGGCCGGCAACTCTGCACTTGGCTCCACTCGGAAGTGGTGGTCTGCTGATGAAGGTGAAGCGGAAGAGCTGGAC
>JBKOUI010000034.1:0-5797 GCA_046723315.1 Pseudomonadota bacterium
GTAGGGGACTTGACCGTACCCCAGTATCTGGGCCGCTTAGCAGCAAACGCGACCACCATCATCAATGCCGAGGACTACGGCCGCACCGTCTACGACCTCGCCATCCGCCGTCAGCTCATCGAAATTGGCGAGGCGATGGTCAATACGGCCTACGATTCGCCCATCGATGCGCCACCTAATTCGCAGATTGAGGAAGCGGAACAACGGCTCTTTGAGCTTGCTGAAACGGGTAAATACGGATCTGGCTTTGAACCATTCACCTCAGCACTCACGGTTGCCATCGACATGGCGGCCAATGCCTATCGGCGCGACGGTGGGCTTTCAGGACTCGCGACGGGCTTTGTCGATCTAGACTTGAAGATGGGGGGGCTACAGCCTTCGGATCTCATTATTCTCGCTGGTCGGCCAGCCATGGGAAAGACAGCTCTTGCCACTAACATCGCCTATCACGTGGCCAAGACCTACGTGGCGGATCCGGACTCCGATAAAGTGCTCGATGGCGCGGTGGTCGGATTTTTCTCGCTGGAAATGTCGGCCGAACAGCTCGCCACGCGCATTATTTCCGAACAGGCCGAGATCCCATCAGAACAAATACGCCGCGGCCGCATCAATTCTGGGGATTTCGACCGCATCGTCGAAGTCTCGCAGGAGCTCCAGCATCTGCCTCTATATATCGACCAGACGGGCGGCATCACCGTGGCTCAGCTTGCCGCCCGCGCGCGCAGGCTAAAGCGTCAGCGCGGCCTCGGCTTTATCGTCGTCGACTATCTCCAGCTCCTGTCCGGCTCGTCTAGACGCGCCGCTGAGGGCCGCGTGCAGGAAGTCACGGAAATTACAACGGGGCTCAAAGCCCTTGCCAAAGAGCTCCAAGTGCCCATTCTTGCCCTCTCGCAGCTGTCCCGCCAGGTCGAACAGCGCGAAGACAAGCGCCCGCAACTTGCCGACTTACGTGAGTCTGGCTCGATCGAGCAGGATGCCGACGTGGTGTTGTTTGTGTACCGCGAGGAATATTATCTGGAGAACAGAGAGCCGACCCCAAACACAGACGAACACGCCAAGTGGCGAAACAACATCGAAAACGCCTACGGCAAGGCCGAGGTGATCATCGGCAAGCAGCGCCACGGTCCTACGGGCACGGTGAGGCTGCAGTTCACACGGGAATTCACGAGGTTCAGCAATCTCGCAAGCGAGGAGCGACTTCCGGAGCGACGGGACTGAGTCCCAAGGCTGACCCGAGTGAGACCTCGGTCCTTACCATCGACCTTGATGCCCTCATCGCCAATTACCGGCTCTTGCACGAGCTTGCCTCACCGGCCGAATGCGCCGCTGTGGTCAAAGCCGACGCCTATGGACTCGGCATGGAGCAAGCGGCGCCTGCTCTCGCGCGCGCCGGCTGCAAGACCTTTTTCGTGGCGACGCTTGCCGAAGGTAAAGCTCTACGCAAACTGCTCCCTCGCGTGACGATTTACGTGTTCGCCGGGCTCTTGCCGGACACAGCAGGGCGATACCGTGAACACGGTCTCCGCCCCGTACTGAACAGTGCCGATGAAATCAAAGAGTGGGCGGCGTTCTCGGCGAGCGAAGGAGAGCGGCTCGCCTGCGCCGTGCATATCGACAGCGGTATGAACCGCCTAGGACTCTCTGCTGACGAAGTAGATGAGGTCGCGGCGTTGCGTCATCTCTGGTCCGCCTTCACACTGTCGTTGGTGATGAGCCATCTCGCCTGCTCGGATGAGCCCAACCATCCGAAAAGTGAGGCGCAACGCAAGACTTTCGACAGGCTTCGCGTCCGACTTCCGGAGGCGCTTGCGAGCCTTGCCAATTCTGGCGGCATCTTGCTCGGCCGCGCTTATACGTACGATCTAGTGCGGCCAGGCATTGCCCTCTATGGCGGCAAGCCGCACACCCAAGGTCAGAATCCGTTCAAGCCGGTGGTGCACCTCAAAGGCCGCATCCTGCAAGTGCGCAAGGCCGCCGCCGGAGAGACGATCGGCTACGGCGCGACCCGCACTTTGAAGCGGGCCTCGCGTATCGCCATCGTGTCGGTTGGCTACGCCGATGGGTTCTTCCGCTCGCTTTCGATCGAGGACGGAGAAGAAGGGCTCATGGTCTATATCGGTGCCCATGCCGCACCGATTCTTGGACGCGTCTCCATGGATCTGATCAGTGTCGACGTCACTGACGTGCCCGAGAAGCTTGCGCGGCGCGGTGAATGGGTCGAATTGATCGGTCCCAACGTTCCGGCGCAGGAGCTCGCCCACCACGCCGGCACAATTGACTACGAGGTTTTGACCAATCTCGGGCGTCGCGCGTTTAGGCGCTATATTGGCGGCTAGCGGGCTCCCATGGCCAAAATCTCGAAAGCCTATGTCTGCCAGGCTTGCGGCGCGGTGACCCCGCGCTGGTCGGGCAAATGCGCCTCCTGTGGCGAGTGGAACTCGATCATCGAGGAGCAGACCCCCTCAGGCTCCCCTGCCCTTATCGCCATCAAGGGCGGCAAAGGCAGGCTCGCCAGTTTCGAGACGCTTGCCACCGCGACGATCGACGCACCTCGCTTACCAACCGGCGTGGCCGAGCTCGACCGCGTGCTAGGCGGAGGGCTCGTGGCGGGTTCGGCGGTACTGGTCGGGGGCGATCCAGGCATCGGCAAATCGACGCTTCTGCTTCAAGCAGCTGCCAAGCTCGCCGAGACCGGCGCGCGTGTCGTCTATCTCTCCGGCGAGGAGGCCCCGGCGCAGGTGCGGATGCGAGCGGCGCGTCTAGGGCTTGCGCATGCCCCCGTTGCACTCGGCACCGAGACGAATCTTGCGAACATCGTGGCGACGCTCGGGAGCACGGTCCCCCCGGTCCTCGTCATCATTGATTCCGTGCAGACACTCTGGTCGGAAAGCGTAGAGGCCGCGCCTGGCACGATCACCCAGCTCCGCGGCTGCGCCTCTGCCTTGATCAGTCATGCCAAAGGAAGCGGCTCGACCCTTGTCCTGGTCGGCCACGTGACTAAAGACGGCCAAATCGCCGGCCCTAAGGTCATCGAGCACATGGTCGATACCGTCCTCTATTTCGAGGGCGTGAGCGGGCACCAATTCCGAGTGCTTCGCGCGGTCAAGAACCGGTTCGGACCGACCGACGAGATCGGCGTGTTCGAGATGCGCCATGATGGCCTGAAGGAAGTGGACAACCCTTCAGCGCTGTTCCTGACCGACCGCGACCGGGGCGCACCCGGAACCGCGGTGTTCGCCGGCATGGAGGGCACACGCCCGATTCTGGTCGAGATCCAGGCTCTAGTCGCGCCTTCTCTCCTTGGCACCCCGAGACGTGCCGTGGTGGGATGGGATCCCAACCGCCTCGCCATGCTCCTTGCTGTGCTCGAGGCGCGCTGCGGCGTGCGGCTCGGAAGCCATGACGTCTATCTCAACGTCGCAGGTGGCTTGCGTCTGCAAGAGCCGGCGGCAGACGTGGCTGCCGCGGCGGCCCTAGTCTCCTCGCTCACGGGGAGGCCGGCGCCTGAAGATACGGTCTACTTCGGCGAAGTGAGCCTGACCGGCGCCGTACGCGCTGTCGGCCAGATGGATCAGCGCCTTAAGGAGGCCGCTAAGCTCGGCTTCGCCCGCGCCGTGGTTCCGGCCGCGGCTGGCGAAGGGGACCGGGAGGTCAAGGACCTTGGGCTCCTGTCACTGTCCCAATTGGACGAGCTTGTTGCCTTATTCGGCACCCGACCTGTCGAGTAGACTCCGAATCGCCCTGCGACAATGCGCCGGCTGAAGCTTCCATAATTGCCCGGCCGGGCCATTTGTGCTTCATCGCCGGGAATCGTGATAGTCTCGCGCCCCGCTGGAGGAGCCTCGCGCCATGCCCATCTCCTGGCTCGATGTCATTCTCATTGTCATCATGCTCATATCCGGCTTCCTCGCCATGGTGCGCGGGTTCACGCGGGAGGTCCTGTCGATCTTCTCTTGGGCGGTTGCTGCCGTCGCTGCCCTTTATCTGACCCCCAAATATTCGGGCATGCTCGCGCCCTATATCAATAATCCGAGCGTGGCCCAGATCGCCTTTGCCGCCGGCGTCTTCATCGTCACCCTAATCGTGGTGAGCCTGATCACCTTCCGCATCTCCGACCGCGTGCTCGACAGCCGGGTCGGCGCCCTCGACCGTACCTTGGGCTTCATTTTCGGCTTGGCGCGCGGCTTTTTGCTCGTCGCCATCGTCTTCATCCTGTTCACGGCGCTTGCCCGCGACCAGCCAGAGTGGGTCCGCAATGCGCGCTCCTATCCCATTCTTCAGCAGACCCAGGTCGCGATTGAATCGCTGCTGCCGATGAATCCCGAGCAGTACCTGCCGCAAAAGCCTGAGGAGGCGCCTGGCACAGGCCAGCCAGAAGGTGCACCTGAGACGCCCTCAGAGGGCGCTCCCACGCCGCCTGACCAGCGCTCGTGAAGGCTAAGGTTCCAAGTAAACGTGGCGTCGCGTGCCATTGAAGCGCTTGGCAAGGCGCTTATTTAATTAAGGGGAGGCGAGGCCCGTGACAGAACCTGTTGAAGCCAAGGAACCGGCATTGACCTGGCTCGAGGAGGACCGGCTGCACGAAGAGTGCGGGGTCTTCGGTATCTTCAACCATCCCGACGCGGCGGCGCTGACCGCGCTCGGATTGCATGCGCTCCAGCATCGCGGCCAGGAGGCCGCCGGTATCGTCAGCTTCGACAGCCACCATTTCCATACCGAGCGGCGCGTGGGCCTGGTTGGTGACCATTTCACCTCCCGACCCGTGATCGAGCGCCTCAAGGGGAATGTCGCCGTAGGTCATGTTCGCTACTCGACCTGCGGCGATCCAGTTTTGCGCAACGTGCAGCCGCTGTTTGTCGATCTCGATTCCGGCGGTTTTGCCCTTGGCCATAACGGCAATCTCACCAACGCCCTCACGCTCCGCGATTGGCTCATCAAGAAGGGCGCCATCTGCCAATCCACCACCGACACTGAGGTGATCCTCCACCTCGTCGCCCGCAGCGAGAAAAAGCGCTTCGTGGAAAAATTCATTGAGGCGCTACTTCAGGTCGAAGGCGCATACGCCCTGGTCGGCCTCACCAACAAGAAGCTTGTCGGCGCCCGCGATCCGTACGGCATCAGGCCGCTCGTCTTAGGCAAGCTCGGCGAGTCCTGGGTGCTAGCTTCCGAGACCTGCGCGCTCGATATCATCGGCGCCGAGTTCGTACGCGAGGTCGAAAACGGCGAGGTGGTGGTGATCTCGCGCGAAGGTATCGAGAGCCACCGTTTCGTTCCCAAATATCCCGCGCGACTCTGCATCTTCGAATATATCTATTTCGCCCGTCCCGACTCGATCGTAGGCGGCCGTTCGGTCTACGAGGTGCGGAAGGAGATGGGCCGGCAATTGGCGCGCGAGGCGCCCGCTGACGCCGATGTCATCGTACCTATTCCTGACTCGGGCGTGCCCGCGGCCATTGGCTATTCGCAAGTTTCTGGTGTGCCCTTCGAATACGGCATCATCCGCAACCACTATGTCGGCCGAACCTTCATCGAGCCCGAGCAACGCATCAGGCAGCTCGGCGTGAAGCTAAAGCACAGCGCCAACGAAGGTCAGGTCAAGGGCAAGCGCATCGTGCTCATCGATGACAGCGTGGTGCGCGGTACGACCTCAGTGAAGATCGTACAGATGATGCGCGAGGCTGGCGCGCGCGAGGTGCATATGCGGATCGCAAGTCCGCCCATCACCCATCCCGACTTCTACGGCATCGACACGCCCGACCAGGACAAGCTGCTCGCTGCCCATCGCACCCTCGAGGAG
>JBKOUI010000230.1:0-17383 GCA_046723315.1 Pseudomonadota bacterium
GAAACCCGCCGTGTCACCCGCATTGGCGGTGTGAATGGTTATCGACCGGATGGGGTACGACGTTCCCGGCGTATGCAGCTTAAGCTGGGCAGGCGAAGAGATGTCGGCATCGACGGCAACCGGGCCACCGAAGGGGCGGAAGGGCGAACAGCTTCGAGATGTTTTTGGCAAGAAAGGATATCCGCTAGGCCAAGAGATTATGCAAAAGGCACCCGAAGGGACGATAAACGAAGTTACCTACCGGTGGCCGCGCCCTGGCTCAGACAAGCCTGTAGAGAAGACGACCTTCTACACGAAGGCGGGCGATCAAATTTGCGGTGTCGGCTACTTTAAGGAGTGAGTTCCAACACCCCGTGAACGCTTGCCCGGGCCGTGTCGCCGCCACTGCCGAAGCCTAAGACGTTACGTCTTTCGGTCGCGAGGGCCAAAGGGCGCAGGCGCCATCGCCTAGCATTGCCTGCGCGATGCAAAGCACGAACAGATAGAGTGGGTATTCCCAGCCGCCGTTCTCTGACGCAAACATCCATCCGTTGCCGGCATGCGCCCAGGTCGCCCCGAGCAGGAACGGCGACAGCGCGAGGGCCACCCACCGTGTCTGGACGCCCAAGATCAGCGAGACGCCGCCCACCGCTTCCGCAACAAGAGTGGTGTAGGCGAGCCAGGCCGGCAATCCAATCGAGACAAAGAATTCCACCGTACCTGGAAGCGTCAGCGTCAGCAGCATTTAGACAATGCTGTGGGCGAGGAGCACCGTGCCGAGCGTGAGCCGCAAGAGAAGCACGCCGTATGCGTTCAGCCGCCGGCCGTCATGATTTCATCGCGTGAAGCTCAAGCTCGTGGCGAGGTGGTAGCTGCCGCTTTTCGCGTCGCGCTGGAGCACGTTGATGGTGTGGCCCTTGTCGGTGAGCTTGATGCTCATGCGGCCGGAGAACTTGTCGCCCGCGATCACCGCATGGACCAGATTGCCCTTCGCTGTCCCGCTCACGCTGCCGCTCGCGGCGTAGATGCTCTCATTCCATGAGCCTTTGATCTTACCGTCCTTGTCGGTGACTTTCAGCGTCGCGTTGACCTCATAGTCCTCGCCCTTGCAATTCATCGTCTGGGTCACGTTGCTGCCGGCAACTTTGTATTTCGCCGTGCAGGTCACCTGCTTGACCGTGCCGTCGGCGAGGATGACGCGGCCGCCGCCCTTCCAATCGCCCTTGAGCTGGTCGAACGGATCGCCGGAAGGCGCGGGCGTTGCCGCCTCCACCCGCGATGCGAGGCAAGCGGCAAGGACGAGGCTGGCGAGGATGGCGGCCTTGCGAGCCGGCCGCAGCGCATTGAATTCCATAACGTTCCCTCTCATTGCATTTGTCGAAAATCGGCTCTGGCGGCATGACTTAGCACGACGCGGGAGCGTTGCGCGGGCCCATAAGAGGCCCGATTGCGCCGAAAAAACGTCAGCCTGTTATGCCTAGACATCCATAGTTGTCATTCCCGCGAAAGCGGGAATCCAGTAACCCCAGACTAGCAATAGCGAGAGGACGGTGGTTACTGGATTGCCCGGTCAAGCCGGGCAATGACAAAGAAGGGGAACCGCTATTCGGCGGCGCGCATCCTTTGCGGCGATGCGCTCTGGCCGTGCTTCACGGCCGCGCCGCTCACCTGCGCCGCCGGGCGTGGGAAGCCGCCACGGCTTCTATAGTCCTTGGTCCCGGTGAAGGCGCTTGCCCGCGGGCTCTTCGGCGCCGATGTGAGCGCGGCGTAGAGATCGGTCAGGCCGGTTTCGGGATGAGGCGCGAGGTCGCGCGCCTGGCGTTCGTTCTTGCGGTGGCTAACCGCGCACCAGAACCGCCGTTCCGAAAGGGGATCAAAGAATCCGCTCCGAGGCGTGCTGAGGGGGAACACATGGCGCGCCACATTGTTTTTCCAAGCAGAAGCACTGCAGGAATGGGGTGCGCGTATGAAACACGTCCTGCTTTCGCTGTTGTTGCTCGGAGGGGTCCTTTATCCTGCCTACCTCTTCTTTGCGGCCAACGACCAGCCCAAGCTCGCTGGCGGAAGCATTAGCGGCGATCAGGCTGCGTTTCCTGCAGTTCCTAAGATAGCGGCGCTCGAGGAAGCTCAGGCTGCAGAGGAGCCTGCGGCCGCCGGCACCATGGATCCTCCGGCGCCGCATTCGCGGCACGCAATAACGGTAGAGCAACCTCCGTCACAGGCCCCGGCAGAGACCTCGCCGCAAGCGGCGACGGGAACTCCGTCACCAGCGGCCGCGGCACCTCAATCGCAGACGCCCACAGGACCTCCATCGCAAGCGCCAGCAGCTCAACCTTCGGCCCCAAAGGTCGGAGCCGCGTCTCCTCCAATCCCGAGCGCCGAGCCGTCACCCGGGGCCGCGTCAAATCAGGCCGAGTTCATGAAAGTGACCTCGCCCGCTAGCGTGCGCGAGGGACCATCGGTCTCGAGCGCGATCATCGGCATTGCCCAACCTGGCGCCGAGGCTCAAGTGGTCTCGCGCGAGTCGGATTGGGTGCAGATCATCGATCCCGGTTCGAAAAAGACGGGGTGGATCCACCAGAGCTTCTTGGAGCCACAGGCGCGACCGACATCGCAGCCGGCTTCGCAAGAAGAAGTGGACGCCGCTCTCGCCGAACCAGGGCCTGCCGAAAGTAAGACGGCTTCAGCTGATCGAAAGCCCGCCGCCCGCTCGAAGTCGCACAAGCGTGGATGGAAGCATAAGCGTCACCGCCGCGCCTTTGCCTGGGGGTTCATATTCAGGCGGGCTTGGTAGCGGCGCGCTGTTGGCGGGCTTACCCGAGCCAGCATGGCGCGTCCTCGCTAGCAAGCAATTATTTGTGCTGATGCTCGTGCTCTTTGCACGTCTTCGCTGCCTTTTGCGCCGACTTGCTACGATCCTCTGCGGTGCGGCCAGTGCTCGGATGCCTGCCGAGCTCCTTCCAGTCGTCTTCCGACATCTCAACGCCGTAATGTTGCGCCGCCTTCTTGATGTTGGCGAAGGCCAATTGGCGATCTTGGTCGGACACGCCGATCGTCTGGTCGAAGCGGGCAATCGCGTTGCGCACATGGCTCGCGTCGGTCAGCGGCTCCTCACGCTGTTTTGGAAAGGCGAACACGCTGTCAGGCAGGTCGCTTCGCTCGGTGAGCTCTCCGTGCTTTTCGTGAGGTTTCCACGTGGCTTGCATGGGTTTGTCTCCATTTCATTGGAGCGCCCCCCGCGCGAGACCGAACGGCCAAGCCGCGGGGCAGTTCCACATCAAATCCGTGGCAAACCGACGCTAAGTTTCGGCCGCCTCCTTGGCGAACAAGGGCAGCATCTGGTCGCGCATCAGGTGCACCGCCTCGGCAATCGTGCGGACATTAGTGCGCGGCTCAAGACAGTCGATGCCGCTCTTGAGAATGGCTCGTACATCCTCGCAGGTCAGGATTTTCCGTTCGACCAGATGTTCGAGAAGCGCGAGCGTCGTTGCTCCGTTGGCAACCGCGATGCCTTGCGCGCTGCAACCTAGAAAGTTCAACATGTTCTTCTCCATCTCCTTGGGAGACGTTTTCCTCCAGATGCGGGATTCTACAACGGTTTGGCCGCCATTTTGCAGCCGATTCCGCAGCCGGATTCTTGCTTCATGACAAAGTTTGGGAACCGCCACCGCGCTTCTTGCTTAACCCGGTGGCTAGGCCGGGCACCGAGGAGCACGACATGAAAGGCATTTATCTATTGCTTGGCGCGTCAGCCATGATCGCTTGGCTCGCATCACCTGCCGAAGCTGCCAAGACCTATCAGTACAGCGAACGAGTGCAACGCGCTTGCGCCAACGACTACCATGCGAATTGCGGTGACTATGGCATCGAGACCCAGGCGCTCAGAATCTGCATGAACAAGGCTGGGCAACGGCTATCGCATGGCTGCGTCAATGCGCTCGTCGCCGATGGCCAGGTCTCCCGGGCAGAGGTCGAGCGGCGCAAGGCTGCAGGCCGCTGAAATAGCGAGAACCGATCCTTGCCTGACGCGTTAACCCGATAAGGGCACTACCGTGGGGTAGTGAAATATGAACAGAATACCGCCGCGCCGCCGTCGCGCACTTATCGTCGAGGACGAGATCCTCATCGCCCTCGATCTCGAAGATGCGATGTCCGACCTTGGTTTTGAGGTGTGTCCGCTCGCTTCGAGCGATCGGAACGCTCGCTCGCTCGCCATGCGTGACCAGCCCGACATTGCTTTGGTCGATGTTTGCCTCGAAGGAGGCCGCGAAGGAATCGAAACAGCGCGTTGGCTGCGCGAGGTATGTGGCGCATCCGTCGTGTTCGTGACCGCCTGCAACGATGAGCCGACGGTCGAGCGCATCAACGAGCGTGTGCCGGGCGCGCCAGTGCTGGCGAAGCCAGTATATCGCGACGAGCTTGCGAGCGCTGTCGCAAGTGCAGCCATGATCGCCTCGCTTGAGCCTACTTCCCGCGAGAGCGCGGGCGGTCGAGGACACTGATCGCTCACCGTCGCTGTTGCGCGCAAGCAACCAACGATTTCTTTTTGCCGCGCTCCGCATGCAAGCGGGGACGCTTCGCGCGATTCCGGTTTAAGCTTAGCGACTTCGACTGGAGATGCGGGGGAATCACCAATGAAAAACGCGTACTGCCGACTCTCAATAGCTTTTGCTTTCGTCATCGGCATCGGCGGGACGGCGCTCGCCGAAACGCCCTACAGCAAGGCCGTGCAGAAAGCCTGCGCCGCCGACTATCACGCCCATTGCGGCGAATACGGGTTAGAAAGCGCGGCGCTCAGGACCTGCATGGACAGGAATGGGCGGAGCCTGTCCAAGACCTGCGTGCAGGCGTTGGTCGCAGCTGGCGAGGTAAGCCAGGCCGAGGTGGACCGGCGAAAAAAATTGGGTCGCTGAGCCCCGACATTCATTGGCGAGCATGCTAGGTTCAACTGGAACCAAATTGGACGCTGCAAGTCTCCTTCTCTAGGTGGCGCGCCTAGAAGGTTTGCTCGCAATGCTTATCGTCGGGTCGGCGGCTGCTTTGACCGCCATTGCCGTGTTCCTCGCCTGGATGTTTATTCAGCGCTTGCGGGTCCGCTGGCGCATGCGACGGGCGGAGCGGCGGGCAGCGAGTCGTGAACGGCAGGAGAACGTCGAGCATCTCCCTGCCGAGTAGTGGGCCTGTGGCCCAGATTTTGCAGTGCTTTTCGCCGCAAAATGGCCGCGGCCAAATGGTTTGGTTGCAGGACGCGCCAATTGCGCCCGTTCCGCCGGCACGGATTGAACGTGATTTCGCTCAAACGCCGGCCTTTAAGGGAGGCCCCTTATGAGTACTGAACCGAAATCGCCGGGCGGCAAGCAGCAAGGCACGACGCCGCACGGCGCGACGCACCGAAAATCGGGCAACCACAAGGCGCCGCGCAAGATCGCCGCTGAGGATACCGGCACCGTCAAGCGTGAAGAAGTCGCTCACACAGCGAAAACCTCCGCTGCGGCGTCTCCGCAAAAAGCGAAAGCTGCCGCCACAGACATCGGTATGAAACCGAAAAGCTCCGCAGCCGATGGCGCCGAGAAAGTGAAGGCTGCCGCGCCGCACGTTGCCAAAAAGGCGAAAGCTCCTGTGACGGAGGCCGCTGAAAAAGTGAAGGCGGCGGCAACTGCGTCCGTGAAGAAAACAGTATCGAGCATGCCGGTTCCCGAGCTTTCGAAGGATGCCGTGGGCAGCGCGATGGACACGATCGAGCAGTCGTGGAAGGCGGCAGGACTCGGGACCGTGGCAGTCAATCGCAAGATCCTGGATTTTGCGCGGCAGAACGTGTCATCGGGGCTTCACCTCGCCCGCAGCCTTGCCGGCGCGAAAAATCCCGTTGAGATGGCGCGTCTGCATGTCATGTTCTGGGATGAGCAGATGAAGGCGCTGGCGAGTCAGGCCGAGGAGCTACGCGCAATGTCGGCCGAGCTCGTCAGCAAGGCCTCGGAGCCGCTCCGCGAGCATATGCGCAAGAGCCTGTCGGATTTCGGCGAGTAGGAATCGCATTCGCTCTGCCTACGTGGCCGCGTATCCTGCGACGACAAATGCAGGAGCGAGCCTTGGGAAGTGCTCGCGCGCTTCACAGATGTGGGGGCAAGGCAGTTTGAAGGAGGCCCCCATGGCTAAGCTCGACGCGCGGAAGTCAGGCACGTTCAACATTGGCGGCGATATCGAAATTAACCGGCTCGGTTTCGGCGCCATGCGCATTACCGGAGAGGGAATCTGGGGTGCGCCGAAAGACAAGACCGAGGCGCTCAGGACTCTGAACCGCGTGCCCGAGCTCGGCATCAACTTCATCGATACCGCCGATTCCTATGGGCCAGATGTCTCGGAAGAGCTGATCCGCGAGGTTCTCTACCCTTACGACGGCATCTTGATTGCAACCAAGGCGGGGTTCAGACGTCCCGCACCTGGCGTGTGGGAGACGGACGGCGATCCGAAGTACCTGCGCGAGCAGGCGATCAGGAGCTGCCGCAAACTTGGGCTCAAGCAGATTGGGCTCTGGCAATTGCATCGCATCGACCGGAAGGTCCCGCGCGAGGCACAGTTCGTTGCCGTCAAGGCGCTGCTGGATGACGGCATCATCAAGCATGCTGGCTTGAGCGAGGTCTCGGTTGACGACATCAAGGCCGCCTCAAAGGTCTTTCCAGTGGTGACGGTGCAGAACCGTTACAATTTCGCCGATCGCGCCAGCGAGGACGTGCTCGACTATTGCGAACAGAATGGGATCGGCTTCATTCCGTGGCGCCCGATTGGCGCCGGCGAGCTCACCACTTCCGAATCGATCCTCGACAGGGTTGCCAAGGTCCATGGGGCGACGCCGGCGCAGATCGCGCTTGCCTGGCTGCTCAAGCGCAGCCCCGTCATGCTGCCCATTCCCGGCACCTCAAAGGTCAAGCACCTCGAGGAGAATGTCGCGGCAGTGAATATCCACTTGACTGATGAGGAGTACGCCGCGCTCGATCGCGAAGGCCGCGCGGAACACGCCGCGGCTTGATCGGCTTCACTTCTTGTCTGGAGCCACGGTCGTACCGGTAAGCTGCCCGTAAAGGGCCAGTGCGCGGTTGACATAAGAGGCCTGCGGCAGGGCGATCGACGAGGCCAAACTCTCGCCAGCGAACGCCAACCCGTAATAACGATAAATGCCGGGAGATTCTTGCTGCACGAAATGCACCGACAGGAGCTCGCCCGGATCAAACAGCGTGAGCATGTAGCTTCTGACCGGCGTCACGTTCTCCACGGCAACCACAAATCCGTTGGCGCTCAAGTCTCTGACTTGCATCCGGTACACCACTTCCGCTGAGGTGCGGTTGTCTTGCTGCGCGAAGTAAAGATCCTTTCCGCTCTTCATCTCAGCAAACGTGAAGTCAGATCTGGAATGGCCGGAGTCTGGTGACTCAAGCGCTTCCGCGCTCGTGATCAGCGTGCGCCAGCCACCGTCGGTAACCGACCAATATTTCAGGCCCTTAAGTGTGGAGATCGCGCCGAAGTGCTTGAGGAGATCTTCGGTCGAGCCTTTGTAGGCGAAACGGCCGGCAAGCGCGACGAGCATGCCGTCGTCTTTCGTCCCCCAGCCGATGCAAGCCGCCGGCTTCCAAGCAGCAAGTTCGGACCCACTGACGACCTGAACAGCAGGCGCTGCATCAATGGCGGCGTATCCGGGAACGGGCGTCGCGCCGCATGGAGGCTGCGGATCTGGCTCGGCGGCGAAGGCAACTCCGGCAACTCCGGCGGCCAGCAAGATCGCAGCGATGGCAAGAAGGACCCTCACGGGGGAGAAGCTCTACTCGATTTCGGGCAGCCGTAAAGCGGGAATGTGTCGCCGAAAGGCCTGGACAGCGTGCCCTCAAGGATGAGCAAATCCGCGGCTTGCAACGTGAAGCTGTCGCCGTTCTTTGGAAGGGGGTCGAGGGTCAATGATGCGCGAGGGACTGATCTTCGTTGGGACTTGCGATATCGCCGGCCACGTGCGCGGCAAAGGCTTCCCGGCAAGCGAGCTGCAGGCGCGCCGCAAGACCGGCATCGGCTGGACTCATTCCAATTTGATGCAGACGGCCTTCGGGCCGATCCTCGACACGCCGTTCGGCACCGGCGGCGATCTTATGATCGTGCCTGACTCTTCCGCAGAGGTCGACGTCGATTTCGCCGACGGCTCGGCGCCAGAGCATTTCTTCCTCGGCGACATCCGCAATACCGACGGCACTCCCTGGGAGTGTTGCCCGCGCGAGTTCCTGCGCCGCGCCATCGCCGCGCTCGACGATGTAAGCGGTCTGCAGCTGATCACTGCCTTCGAGCAGGAGTTCGTCTACACGGGAAACGAGGACCGGCCAGGCGACCCTTACAGCCTCAGTGCATGGCGTCGGCAAGGCGCCTTCGGCGAGAGCCTGATCGCGGCGCTCAGGGCAGCCGGTGCAGAGCCCGATTCATTCCTTCCAGAATATGGGCCGCGCCAATTCGAGGTGACGATGAAGCCTGCGCCGGCGGCTGAGGCGGCCGACCGCGCCGTGATCGCCCGCGAGATGGCGCGCGCCACGGCCTTTCGCCTCGGCCATCGCGCCATCTTCTCGCCGATGCCCGCGGCCGAGGGCGTCGGCAACGGCGTGCACATCCATTTCAGCTTGCGTGACAAGTCCGGAGAGCCGAAGACCTATGATCCGGATGGGCCGTTGGGCTTGAGCGCGGATGCCGCGCATTTCGCCGCCGGCGTACTCGCGCACCTTCCCGCGATATCAGCCATCACCGCGCCGTCGCCGGTTTCTTATCTGCGGCTTACGCCGAATCGCTGGGCGCCGACTGCGATCGACATCGTGAAGCAAGATCGCGGAGCCGCACTCCGCATCTGCCCTGTGTTCGCAGCCTCGAAGAAGAAGGACATCGCCAAGGCGTACAATCTCGAGTTCCGGGTCTCAGACGGCTCAGCGAGCCCATACATGGCGCTCGGAGCGCTGATCTTTGCCGGCGCCGATGGCATCGCGCTGAAGCTCGACTTGACTGAGCCCGGCACCGAAGCGCCGCCCTTGCCACGCTCGCTCGGCCAGGCACTGGACAACATGGAAAACAGCGTGGCGGTCCAGAGATGGTTCGGGCCGACTTTCCTCGAGGCCTATCTCCGCCATAAGCGCTCCGAGCTTGCCCATGTTGCGGCGCTCGATGCGCCGCAGCTCTGCACGCGCTATGCCGAAGTCTATTGAGACGCTGCGGCGAGCTTCAGCACGTCCTCGGTTGGAAGCATCCGGCAATAGCCTTTGAAGCAGGAGAGCGCTGCTTCGTGCCGCGCCACACTTTCGGCGGCACAAGCATCGTGCACGCAAGTCATGTAGTAGCAGCGATCGGCCCCGTCCTTGATGGCGTGGTCGATGCATTGATCGGTAAGAAAGCCAGCCACGAACACATCTTCGATGCCGATATTGCGCAGCAGATAATCGAGGTTCGTCGAGTTGAACACCGACGAGGAGGTCTTGGGCAGGACGATCTCGTCGCCTTGGGGAGCGATCTCGGCGAGGATTTGCGCCTCCCACGATCCTTTGACGATCGATATGTCGGACAGTTTGTAGTCGAGGCTGCGGTCGCGCCCGTCCTTGGTCATATTCTCCATCACGGTGTAGATCACCTCGAGCCGAGCGTTTCTGAAAGCAGCGAGCAGGTTACAGATATTCGGAATCACGCCGCCGGTTGCGGCAGCATAAAACTCTGGCTTTTCGGCTCTTTCCTTCGGACCGCAGGTTGCATTCTGTGCGTCGATGACGAGGAGAGCGGCGCGGCCGCGTATGATCGGACGCTCGCGGGTTAATCGGGCGGACGGGGTTGTCAATCGCTACTCGCTATGCGTGAGGTGAAGTTGACATTGAAGTAAGGCATGATAGCCGCCCCGAGGCCGCCTGCGGAAAGGAGCTCAGCATGCGAAGCCTAGCCCTGTTCTTTCTCATAGTTCTTACAATTGCCGTGGCGTCTAAAGCGCTGGCGGGCGATGCCGAGACCATCGAGGCGATCAACGCATCCTCGAACGCGCTCGACAAGGCTTTCGAGCAGAATGACAAGGCTGCGATCAAGGCGCTGATGACACCGGACCATATCTCGGTCACGCCATATTACGATGGACCGCAGACCACTGACGAACAGATCGCTACGCTGCCAGAGCTCAAATGGGACCAGAGGATCGTAGGCAATGTGAAGGTCTCCCTGCTTGGTGACGATGCGGCGATGCGGACCTTCACCGCCGACCTCAAGGGCACCTTCAAGGGTGAGCCGTTGCCGGCCAAAGTGTTCGCGACGGAGATCCTCGTAAAACATGACGGAAAATGGATCGAGAGGTTCTACCAGGTCACCACGCTGAAACCTTGATCGCAGGCACTCCTCACGCGAGGTCATGACTTTGATGAAATCGCTTCACCTTGCCGGCATCGTGCTCGCGGCTTCAGTCGTTCTCTTGGGTCGGATTGATGAATCCGTAGCTGAGTCCGGTGCTTGCCATGATTTGGTCGGCACTTATCTCACCAAGAATTACGCCAAAGGCGAGAGCGGTGCGAATTTCATCAGCCGGAGTTTGCTCACTCTCTCGGGCAGCGGCGTGGCTTCGTTTACCGATTCCGGAGAAGGGGCGAGGCGGGCTTCGGTCCTTTCACGGACGGACGCGGCTCGTGGCGTTGCATCGACGCCAACAAATTGCACGCGGTGACCCTGGATTTCACCACGCCAACCGCAGAGGCGCCCAAAGCAGAGATCGGCCGGCTCGATTTCGAGCTCGCTTACGATGCTGCGAGCCAGACGATCAAGGGCACAGCGACGCTGCGTTTCGTTCCGCTCGGCAGGGATCCGCTTGCTGCCGAAGGTGGAAGCGGGCGCCAATTCGAGATTGTTGGACAGCGCGTAGAGGCCCAGTAAAACTGCATCTCCGTCACTGATCATATCGACGAAGTGCCACAGAGGATGACCATAATCGACTCGCTTATCTACAAGGAGGAAATGAATGGCTGGGCAAGACATCACGCGCGAGCAACTCGCGCAGCTTTTGAATGAAGATCTGTCGCGCGAGTATCAGGCGATCATCGCCTATGTAGTCTACTCGCAGGTGCTGAAAGGCGCCGAGTACATGAATATCGCCGCGCAGCTCGAGGAGCACGCGCACCAGGAGCTGCAGCATGCGCTCATCATCTCGCGGCAGATCGACTATCTCGGCGCCATGCCGAGCGTGACGCCGAAGCCGGTCAAGACGTCAGAGAAGGCGCGCGACATGCTGAGCTTCGATCTCGATAATGAGAACGAGACCGTTCGCAACTACCGCGACCGCATCCGCCAATGCGAAGCGCTCGGCGAATTCGCCATGGCCGAGCAGATCAGGGAAATCCTAGTGCAGGAGCAGGACCATCAGATCGATCTTGCCACGGCACTTGGCATCGAAGTTCCCAACGTCGGCGCCGGCCGGCCACCCAGCAAGGGAACGCGATAGCAGCAAAGGAGGAGGAAACGATGCAAGCCACCTGGAAGCCCTTTACCGAGCACGGCGACTTGACCACGCGGAGCAATCTGCCTGATAGCGTCTATGCTTTTCCCAAGCAGAAGAAAGAGCCGCTGACCGATGCGAACCATGTGCGGAATGCCTTAGCGCGTTTCGACCAGGTCGAAGGCGTATCGGACGCGGATCGTGACCTCGCTTTCGCCAATATCCAGGCAGCGGCCCAGTATTATGGCGTCGACGTACGCGAGAAGAGCTGGCGCGAGCTCGGCCGCCGCTAGACGCTGCGGAGCCGCCCCTTCACTTGCCGGTGCGCTTGATCGGGAAGCAGGTGGCGACGATCTGCTCGTTGGGCACGTCCGCCGATTGCGTATAGCAAAGCTCGATCTCATCGGCCGACAGAATGGTGAAGTGGAAATTGCCGTCTGTGTCGGCGCCATAGGCGTATTTGCCGTCGAGAGAGATCGCAGCGGCGAACGGCTCGGTGCGATCTCCACTTCTGATCTCGCCCCAGAAGCGGCGGCCGTTCTGTCCCTTGATCGAATAGTTGAACGTCCGCTGATCGACGAAGGGCGGATCTTTCAGCGTCCTGTCGCCGGGACGATAACCCCCGCTGCCGATGATCACCGCGTCCGCCACGCCTGACCACTCACCGACGAGATTCGGAACTGCATCCTCGGCAAAGGCGGGACTTGCGAATAGCCCAATCAGAATCGGCGCTGCAATTCCGGCCACTCGCTTCATCGCGTTCCCTTCCGACCTGCTTGGGAGATCTCTGACAACGAAAATCCTAGCGGCCGGTTCCCCGCAGATCAAACACGGGCGCGAAGACAAGCGACCGAGACATTGTATGCTGTAATGAAATCATCTCTGTGACGCGAGGGAGGGCGGAATTGCGCATCCTGGTCTTGTTATGCCTCTTGCTTGCTGCCCGGCTTTGCGCGGGCTGACGAGCCGACAATAACCGTCACGGTCGGCGGCGAGACGCGGACCTTCACGCGGGATCAGCTTCTGGCGCGCCCCGATGCCACCACCATCCAAGTGCCGTTCGACATCACCTATCGCGTGCCCATGGCCTACCGTGCCGTGCCGGTCGCGTCCCTGCTCGATGGCATGACACTGCCACCCGAGAGCGTCATCGAGGCAATCGCGCTTGACGGCTTCATTGCGCAACTGCCGCTCGATCTCGTGCTCAACAAAGATGAAAGCAAAGCGGTGGCGTGGCTCGCGATCGAGCCGGCGGATCACCCCTGGCCGCACGTTCCTGAGAAGGAGGCGAGCGCGGGACCGTTTTTACATCGCGTGGACCGGAGCCGAGGTCGACAGCATTCGGAGCGAGCAATGGCCGTTTCAGATGGCAAAGCTCGTGAGCCAGCCGTCGCCAGCCGCCCGCTGGCCCGCGCTCGCCGTCGATCCGGCGCTGCCTCCGACCGACCGCGTCCGCGCAGGCCAGGCGCTGTTCGTGGTGCAGTGCCTCACGTGCCACAAGCTGAACGGGGCAGGCGCGGCGAACGTCGGACCTGACCTCAATCTGCCGCAAAATCCGACCGAGTATCTGACGCCGCAAGGCCTGCACGATCTGATCCGCAACCCGAAGGCTGTGCGCACCTGGCCTGCCCAAGCGATGCCGCCATTTCCGCCCGACTATCTCAGCGACCGCGCGAGATCGGCCTCGTCATCGCCTATCTCAAGCACATGGCCGGCCGTAAGCAGACCCAGTAGCTGCCTCTATTTCTTCATGGGCTCTGCGTCGGGAAAGGCATCCGGCGCGTCGGTGAGAATCTTGGACATGGTCCAGCGCGGTTTCAACGTCTTCTCGATGTCGTCGATGCGCCAGTGGCCGTCTTCGAGCACGAGAGCGAACAGCATGTCACTAGGCTTGTCGAAGTTCTTGAAAGTGGCGCGCACTTTGGCTTGCGTATCCGTCTGCGACACAGGCGTGATCTTGAGGTCGGTGAGCTTCCAGTCCTGGCCGTCGATGAATACGTCCCAATCGATCCGGCCTACGTCGCCTTCAGGCGTTTCCTTGTCGTCCTTGTCGATGAGAGCCTGGAGCCGCTTGCTGTAGACGTGAGGCAGGCCAGCCTTGTCGGTCTCGTAAGTCTTGTAGATCGCGGTGATGAGGGTCACCGGATCGCTATCGACGGCTTTCGCCGATGCTGTGCCAGCGAGCGCCAGACCGAGAATGAAAGCAAGAAGGATACGCATCAGACTGCCTCACTTAGACCAAGGCGGGTAACACCACGGCGGCATTGCCGCGAGATAGGCGGCAAGCAGCACGCTCACCCATATTCGATCCGCACGCCTGATCGATTTCTCCGCCGCCTCATCGGCCCCGCGCCATGAGGTCAGCACCACGCGCGCCAATGCCGCGATGATGAACACGTAGGCGAGCAGATAGATCTTGTCGAGCATCATCAGGTAGTCGACGTCGGGAAGCGAAGCGCTCGAGGTGAGTTGCAGCGCGACCAGCGTCAACAGTGCAGTGATGCCAAGCCCGATGCGGCCCTCGACGTAATGCGGGCGCACGAAGAACACCAATGCCGCGCAGATCACGATCAACACGATGGGAACGAAGGTTTTCACCGACATTGCCATCAGCGGCCGGGTGACTGGCACGGACAGGACGACGCGCGAATAAGTGTCTCCTTGTGGCTCTGCGAGGTCTCCGAAATTGGTTGGGTAGGTGTTCGACACGACCCGCATCTCGGGTTTGCCTACCTTGAAGCCGGGTAGCGTGATCTCGGGGTCGAGACCGATGCTGCCGGTAGGATCGGGCACATAGACCTGAGTGTCGTCGCTCGAGATCGTGTCTTCCATCACGACGGTAAGGAATTGCGTGTCGAACGGGTAGTCGCCGAGCTGAAACTTGGTCGAGAACCGCCCCTGATTGCGCACGATGGCGTAGAGGCTGCCGTCAGGCATTTCCTTCGGCTTGTCGTAAAGTTCGTCCCGCTCATGATCGTTCGGGTCGTAGCGGTTCATGAACTCCATGGTCTTGGAGGGATCGAGGTCCGATGGCTTCCAGCGGAACCAGACATAGAGATCGACGGCGTAGCTGTTCGTCTTGAAGTCGAGCTCCTGGATGTCGTTGATGTAGGCACCGACCGCGACCTTGGCCGGGTTGGCTGGAGCTTGCGCCGCAGCAATTTGCGCCAGCACTTCGTGCGGGGGAGATTGCGGTGCCTCCCCCCAAGTGGAAGGCGAGAGGGCGAAAAGAGCGAGCATGGCAGCGGCCAAGCCTCGCACGATCGAACGCGTCGGAAGTCTCGTCAAACGCAAATCTCTTTGCTGATGGAGAGGCTTAGGGAGGATTTTCGCGAGCCTATTTGCCACAGCCGGCGCGTGGATCAAAGCCGCTTTAGCCACTAAAATCGGGACTCGAAACCGGGGGCGCCGTGTCGATCATCGCTCGTAATGAAGGATTTTTCGCCCTCGACCTGGCCGAGGGCGGCCCTGATGTCTCTCGCGCGATGCAGAGCCGTGACCAGAGGTGGAGCCTTGCCGGTTCTACGATTTTGCATGGGCTTGCGCTTATTCTGCTCATCCTCCTCGCTCCGCAACATGGCACAGAGACGGCAGGGAAGGGCTTGGGCCTCGTACCCGTCGAGGTCGAGCTCGATTGGAACCGGTCCGCATCTGCCGACAGGCCAACACCGGTGGCGCTCACGCCCGCTGGCGGGGCACCTGAAGCGCCTCCCGTCGCCGACGCGCTCGCGACCAAGCTCGAGGCGCTCGCCAAATTGCGCGCGCCGAGCTCCGGCGCACCGAACACGGAAGATGACTCGCGCGCTGCAACCATGCTGCCGTCAAGCGTCTCCTCGCCGGGGCAAAAGGGCACGTATGGATTGAAGGACTTCATCCTCGATCAAGTCGTGCGCCGCTGGAACTTGAATCTGGCCAATCTCAAAGGCGCAGACTACTCCGTGCCAATCCGCGTCAAGGTTGCGAGAAACGGGGAGGTGCTGAAGGCCGAAGTCATGGACAGCCCGTACTCGGGCGACCCCTTCTACAACGAGGTCGCGATCAGCGCTCGCAACGCGGTGCTCGCGTCGTCGCCGCTGGCGCTTCCCGCTGGGCAGTACGACGACGTGATGGACATGGTCCTTTATCTCGACCCGAAGGCCACGCTGCACTGAGCCTTGGTCACGGCAAATCTCGCGCCACGCGAAACCCGGTGAGACTCGAATAATCGGTGTCCTTGTCGCCGCGGTCGCTGCCGCTCCGCGCCGCCGAGCGGATGAATACCGGCAAACTGCTCCACGAGCCGCCGCGGATCACGTGCTTGCTGCAATCGGGCTCGCTCCACGCACTGCCGTCTTGCGGCGCGCCGACATAGCTTTGGTGCCAGCAGTCGGCGGTCCATTGCCAGGCGTTGCCGAGCATTCCGTACAGTCCGAAGGGATTCGGATTGAAGCTATCGACATTGGCCAGCATGCGGTTGTCCCATGGGCTGCCGCAGCCGTTGCAATTGGCGTGATTGGAACCGATAGCGTCGCCCCACCAGCGTGCGGTGGTGGTGCCGGCGCGCGCGGCATATTCCCATTCGGCTTCGCTCGGCAAGCGGTAAGGGCCGTGCTCGCGAGCCGTCGCCGGATGCTCGGCCCGCACCTTGGCATTGAGCCAATCGACGTAGCGCTGAGCGTCGCGCCAATCGAGGCACACCGCAGGCCAGCGCGGCAGGTCGGCACCGAAGGGCGGCGAGGCCAGGCCGTGTCCAGGGGAATGCCATCTCATGTCGAGCATGGCGTTGCAGGGCCCAGGTTGATAACCGGTTTGTTTGAGGAAAGTGAGGAACTCCTCACTGCTCAGATTGAACTTGCCGAGCGCGAAGGCCTTGATCTCGACGCTGTGCTGCGGACCTTCCGAATCGAAGCGTCCGCTCTCGCTTTGCGGGCTTCCCATGGTGAAAGTTCCTGCCGGTATGCCGACCATCACCGGGCATTCAGCACACTCCTGAAACTCGCGGTCTTTCTGGTCGAGAGCAAAGCCCATCGCCGGCGCGACAAGCGCAAAGATCATAATAAGGACTTGCAAGACGCGTTTGCGCACGACGATCACCTGCTCACGTCTAGCGCGTCTTGCGGCACTATGACATCTGCCATAGCGCGCATCGAATGACCACGTCCGAACCGGGAGGGGCGCGCCAACTCAAGGAGCGCCCAAATGAGAAAATATCTGACAACATCGATCTTGGTTCTTGGGCTAGCTAGTCCAGCGCTTGCCGCGGCTGAAGCCGGTAACCAGCATTTCGCCGTCAAGGACACGGTCGGCAACTGTGCCGTGGTCGACACGCTGCCAAGCAAAGTGAGCGGTCTCAGAATCGTCGGAAATGAGCAAGGCTATGGCAGCGTGGCCGATGCCCAGAAGGCGCTGGGCTCAGATTGCATCAGCAAGATCGATAGAGCCTAGAGCAGACTCCGCGCTTCAATCGAGCTTCTGATAGGTGTTGTCGAAATCGTCCTGAATGACGGTCGCTTTTCCTTTTGCGCCAAGCACGAGATCTTGGTCTGGCGTGGTCGTGGTGTAGCGCCAGCCTGAAGGCAGCTTCAGCCGGCCGCCCAGCGTGGCAAGATCGTCGTAGCTGAGAGTCTTATCCACGATCTGCGAATAAGCCTGCATGGCATAACGGCTTCCGTCTGATGATTCGAGCATGTGCACCGGCAGTCCCGCCTGGAAGCGATACACAGTGTCGCGGTTGATGGTCTGCTCGCGATAGGCTTTGTACAAAAGATCGAGAACTCCGACGTCAATGGTGGCGCGCTCGGTTAGCTCGAGGCCTCCTGCGTCGATCTTCTTGCCCTCCTTGGTTGCGCCGGAGGCTGTGATCGAGTCCATCAGGAGATAGCGCGGGCCATTGAGCAGGACCGTGACCGCGCCAAAACGCTGCTTCATGGCGTCTTCGGTGATGCTGTCCCAGAC
>JBKOUI010000291.1:0-3972 GCA_046723315.1 Pseudomonadota bacterium
TTCGGCCAAGACACTCTCTACGATGTCGGCCACTTTTCCGGAATCGGTACCGGCTTTCAGCATTTTAGCAAGCGAGGCGGCAGCAATCTCTGCGAATTTTCTTGGGGGGTCATGGGGGTGTAATCTTTGGGAGGAAGCCGACGCAAGGAACTGCCCGGGAGGCGAGGCTCTGTCAATGGTTAGGCTTGGTAGAACCAGTGCAAGTCATATGAGGCGTTGATAAAGGCCCGGAGCCTTATGGTCGTCGCAGCCCAACAAAGGGGATTGCCCGGCCGACGCTCGCCAAAACCGAGGCTCGCGCCAGACCGGGCCAATCCACATCCGAGTACAAGGGCTTTCGCGCGCAGCAACTGACCGCCTTTTCCTGACTCAAGGGTTCGCGCGTTAGCGACTTGCGGAAATCTGACTACTGCGCCGGAGGAGTGGCCGGTGCAGGCGGCGTCGCCGGTGCAGGCTCTGCCGGCGGCGTTGCTGGTGCAGGTGTTTCAGGCGCTGCCGGAGCCGGCTGCGTTGTTTCGGCACCTGCCGGAGCTTCGCCCCCGGATTTTCCCAGAACGCAATTGATCAGAGTTGAATCGTACCTGCATCCGTGCCTGTGGGCTTGAATGACCACAAAGGCCGCGATGATGATGATCAAAATTAGAAGAAGTCGCATTTCGAGCACCCTCCCTTCTGCGCCGCCGTAAAGTATACGAACGGGCCGCAAACAAAAAGGGCCGGTGCAAAAGCTGTCCCTGATTTCATCGTGGCGTCATCTGCCCCAGGCGACGCTTAGCAGATGCGAAAAGACAGAGCAGGTGCGGTAAAAGTCCCTCCGATTCATGGATGGCGCTCGCGAAAACGCTCTCTCCTCCCGGCCGCGAGCCGGAAGGAGAGAGCGCAGCGAGCCTAAATTAATGACCCGCTAGTCCCAATCGCGGTGACGGTACCTCCAACGGGGACCGTACCCATAGGAGTAGCGACCGTAATAGGGACGGTGGCGATAGCCATAGTCGCCATACCCGTAGCGCGGGCCGACATAGACGCCGAACCCAGGGCCGCCTCCCCAACCCCAGCCATGATAACGTCCTGCCGAAGCGGTATCGGGCGCAAGGCCGACGAGACCGAGCGCCATGAGGCCGGCGAGACATGTCAGTGCATATTTCATTCCTCATCTCCTTCAACAGAGGGCGTCAAGTTGCGACGCGAGCATGTAGCGTGAACGCGAGGGCTATCCATGCGTTCCCTTTTGCTCGCGGCATCGTGAGTTCTTTCGGAATCTTTTCCCATGTGTGAGCGATGCCCAATTTCGCGCCGCAACGCGATGAAGGTCGCGCTCGCGCTCGCAGCATCGCCTCTCCTTCACTATGGCCCAGCCCGTGCGGCGGACGACGCCGACGTCAGCGAAATCGCACCCGGCATATTCGTCCATCAAGGACGCTACGAGGTTCAGTCTCCCGAGAATCGCGGCGACATGGCCAATGCGAGCTTCATCGTGGGAAACGATGGAGTGGCGGTGATCGACACGCTCGGGAGCGCCGTCGCGGGGCGCGAACTGAGAGCAGCGATCCGCGCCGTCACCAACAAACCGATCCGCTACGTGATCAACACCCACATGCATCCCGACCATGTGTTCGGCAATGCCGCGTTCAAGGAAGACAATCCCGTCTATGTCGGCCACCATAAGCTCGCGCGCGGGCTTGCCTCGCGCGCCGAGCGTTACCTCGCCATCAACAAGCAGATGCTGGGAGACGAGGCATTCCAAGGCATCGAGATCATCCTGCCGACGCTTGCCGTCGACGGCAGCCAGACGCTCGATCTTGGTGGCCGCAGCCTCGTGCTGGAAACCCAACGCACGGCGCATACCGACAACGACATGACCATCACCGACTCGGCGACGGACACCTTATTTCTGGGTGACCTCCTGTTCTCTGTGCATGTGCCGACGCTCGACGGGTCGATCAAAGGCTGGCTCGCGTTGCTCGATGAGTTAAGCCGGAAACAGGCGGCGCGGGTTGTGCCGGGGCATGGCCCCACGGGCATGGAGCTGCCCGGCGCGCTAGAACCCGAGAAGCGTTATCTCGCGGCGATCGCGAATGATGTGAGGCGACTGATCAAGGAGGGCAAGACGCTCGAAGATGCGACCAAGGTCGCCGGCTTTTCCGAGCGCGACGCTTGGAAGCTGTTCGACCAATATCACGTCCGGAACGTCACCGCGGCCTTCGCAGAGCTTGAATGGGAGTGATATGATGCGAAGGTCCCTTGTGAGGATGGCGCCATGCTTGCGAGACTAATCGACGGAAGAGGCCTCGCCGCTCTGCTGAGCGCAGCCTTCATCCTGATCGCTCCAGCCGCGAAAGCGGAGGAGGACGTTTGGCCTCAGCTCAAGCAGCAGACCTTTGGCGATCGAGAGATCAAAGCCGAGGATGGCACGATCATCCTCGAAATTCCCGGCACTGCCGAAGATGCCGCGGTCGTGCCGCTGACGGTGCGCGTGCCTCCGGCAGTCACGCAGAGGCTCAAATCGCTGACGCTGTTCATCGACAAGAACCCTGACCCGCTGGTCGCAACCTTGAATTTCGGCCCAGCGGCGGGCTCAGGCGGTGAGCGTTCGTTCTCGACCCGCGTGCGCATCGACTCCTTCTCGCATGTGCGCGTGATCCTCGAGACCGAGGACGGCACCCTGCACATGGCGACCAAATTTGTGGCGGCGGCCGGCGGTTGCGGGGCGATGCAGGCCAAGGATCCCGACGCCGAGACCATCGATCTCGGCAAGATGATCGTCAAGACCTTCCCGCCTGCGCTTGCCTCAAACCCGATCTGGTCCGGCCTCGTGATGATAAAACATCCGAACCAAAACGGCATGCAGCTCAACATCAACACGGCCAACATCATCCCGGCGCGCTTCGTCAAGGATGTGACGGTCAAGCGCGGCGGCGAGCTTGTGTTTCAGATGCAAAGCACCTTCTCGATCTCGACCAACCCCAATTTCCGCTTTACCTTCGGGCGCGGCGCGGATAACAGCCTCGACGTTGTGGTGAAGGATACCGGCGGTGCGGTGTTCACCGCACAATCAGAACCGAGCGGCTCTTAGTCACCTCCATTCCAACATCGTCATGCCCGGCCGAAATGCCGGGCATCCACGTCTTGGCTTCGCGCCGTGAAGAGATCGTGGATGGCCGGGACAAGCCCGGCCATGACAGCTCGTAAGAACCGATTACTGCTGCTTGCTCGAGTAATAGACCTGCGCCTTGAGCAGGAACTCTTCAGGCTTCTTTAGGAAGAGCTGCTTCGCTGTCTCGTTGCCGAAACAATACGTCTTGCCGTCATAGACGGTATTGACCGAGCAGTCGGTCTTGATGTCCTTGCCGAGCGCAAGACCCATCACGCATTCGCCGCCAAACTCGCCTTCGGTGGCTATCGCGGCGCTGATGCTTGAGGTGAACAGCGCGACGGCGACAACAGCGCTGCGAAGCAAAGCTTTCACCGTACTTTCCTCACCAGCAGACTTTTGCGCCGGAGGTGCAGACATAAGGCGATACCACCCCGTGCCAGCAAACGGTGTAGGAGTGCGCGTTCACTATGTCCGGCTTGTAAATGCCGCAGTTGATGCCGAAGCAGAACTGGCTGTCGCTGACGCTGCTGCGCCAATAAGGTTGCGGCGACGTGCGCATGGCGCTCACGGTGACGGCAGGGAGTTTCTTTTCCGCCTTGTACTGCTTGACGTAATCGGCCAGCGCGAGTTGGGCGCGACTGACCGCTGTCTCCTTGTCGAATCCGTCAGCCGTGCCCGACAGACCAACGCACCCGGCTTGTGCTGGAGCGCCTAAAGCCAAGCAGAATCCAGTCACCATCAATGCCAGCACTGAGCCACGCAAACACGTAATCATTGGAATGCCCCTCCCGCAGTAGCGACTAGCTGACCGGGGAATTTATCGAGTAGGTGGACGGTAGTCGAGAGAAGGCAAATCGTCCCGGTCATCACTACAGCCC
>JBKOUI010000134.1:0-6689 GCA_046723315.1 Pseudomonadota bacterium
AACTGCCTTGCGCGTGCTGAGCGACGGCTGGCGCGCTTCAAGCCAGCGCTTCACGAGGTCAATCTACTTACGCCGCTCAAGCTCGACTTGGTGCCGTTCTCGTCGGTCGGGCTGACCTACGTGCTGCATTGCCTGCCCGGAACAATGAGGGACAAGCTCGTAGCACTTGATCATCTGAAGCCGCTGATGGAAGAACGCGCAGTGCTGTTCGGCGCGACGATTCTCGGCCGCAGCATCAATCCAAACTTTGCGGCGCGCACACTCCTCGACCTTTACAACGACAAGGGCGTGTTCAATAACCGCGAAGACGACCTACAGTCTTTGACGACTGGTCTCCACCAACGGTTCGCAGACGTCCTTGTCGAGATGCAAGGTTGTGTCGCCTTGTTTCACGCTCGCTGAGGGCGTGCCTTGGGATGGCCACCAACCCGCCGCTCGCCCTGCGAAGTTTTGCCCAGGTTCATCGTTAACCCTCGTTAGGGGTAGGGCACTACCCTGGGGCCGTGAGCGCTTGGTCCAGCGTAATCCACTGCGCTGGCGCGGCGACGGACCGAGCCTCCAATCGTGAGGGGAGTCTGTTTTGCGTACGCGATTGCACCAGGCCTTGGCTTTTTTCGCCGTGTCAACGGCAAGCGCCACGGCCTCAAGCCCAATTTTGAGTGCCGACCTCCCACCTGCACCTTTGCCGCCGGCCTATCAGCAAGCGCCGCTGCCGCCTGAGAATGTGTTCGAAGGCTGGTATCTCGGGGGCACAATCGGCGGCGCCACGGTGAATTACGATTTCGCGCCGGCGGGCGGCTCGGTCAATACCAGCGGAGTTCTCGGCGGCGTAGTCGGCGGTTGGAGCTGGCAGAGCGGTCCGATCGTGCTCGGCATCGAGGGTGATTTCCTCGGCGCCGACATCAGCGGCAGCACTCACTTCAATGCCGGCTTCAATCAAGTGAGCCCAAATATCGACATGATGGCGGATCTCCGCTTGCGCGCGGGCTATGCCATCACGCGGCGTGTGCTGTTGTTCGGAACTTTCGGCGGCGCCTGGGCCAGTGCCGACCTGCCGGTCACGGGCATTGGAGGCGGTCCCGGCGATGCGGATTTCTTTGGCTGGAGCGTCGGCGGCGGCGCCGAGGTCGCGATTAATCCAAGGTGGAGCGCGCGCTTCGACTACCAGTTCACCGATTTCAACTCCGAGAAGGTGAACTATCCCGGCGGCCAGCTCGACTTCGACCCCGACTCCAATACCTATCGCGGCTCGCTGATCTACCGCTTTTGATCAGGGCCTCGCCGGCGTGACGGGCGGAACGGCGATCCTGTCCGAGCGACAGAGCCGCGACTCGTCCTCATTCGCGCCGCAGGCGCGTGGGAAGAGATCGCGGCCGAAGCAAATCCTGACATCGAGAAGGTTGTCACCCCGGCAGCTCACCGACATCATGTCGGGCTTGAGCCAGGGATTGGCGTCTGAAAATGCGTTCTCGATCTGATCGGCTGACAACGATTGTCTCGCGCCCGAAACCGTGAAGCTTTCCGGAATCTTCAAGCGCTCATAGAGCTCGCGCGCCACGCCGAAATACTGCGCAGGGTCTAGGCCGGAGCAGGTGCCGTGCGTGCGGTATTCATGGATAATGAGACCCTTGTCCGGCATAAGGTCGTGCATATCGTCGATCACGCTCGACGGCACCCAAGGGCGCTTAGCTATGGGGCAGTCTTGAGGCCAGCCTTTCTCGTATTGCGGCCACAGCCCGTGCAGCACGAAGGCGCGCGGTCTAGCAGATTGGCACTCAGTGTCCCGCCTCAGTCGCCCTTCGCTCAGGCAGTAAGACGGCGCCCAGCCCAACACGAGCACGTAATAGTCAAACTCCCCCGGCGTGTTGCGCTCGAATGCGCGCGCGGCGCTATTGGTAACCATCAAGAGCGCCAGGGGCAAAAGGAGCGCAAGCCTAAGTCGCGGAAGCGGCATCGATGGCACCAAGCTCAGCGAGGATACGCGCCCAGCTCCGGGCGCCCTTGATGAAGCTCTTCAGATTGTACTTCTCATTTGGCGAATGGATACGATCGTCCTCAAGGGCAAAGCCAATCAGGAGCGAGTCCATACCGAGCTTGGTGCGAAAGGACTCAACAATGGGAATAGAAGCGCCGCAGCCGACGACCACCGGATTCTTGCCCCATTCCGACGCGAGAGCACGCGCGGCAGCTTGAAAGGCAGGCGCCTGCGGGTCGAAGCCCATGGCGGCCGAGCCGCCTTCATGAGCGAAGGACACGCTTGCGTCGGCAGGCAGCCGCGCTTCGACGAAGCGGTGCAGGCCATCGAGAATCTTGTGCGGCTCCTGGCCTGGGACCAGGCGGAACGACAATTTGGCGATGGCCTGCGCGGGGATGACCGTCTTGGTGCCAGGACCTCCATAGCCGCCCACGATGCCGTTGATTTCGGCAGTGGGTCGTGACCAGAGCTGCTCGAGCACGCTGAAGCCTTGCTCGCCGGCCGGCGCGCTCAGGCCCACCGCGCCGAGAAAGCCTGTCGCATCGAATCCGAGCGCGCGCCAAACTGTGAGCTCGGCGGGAGAGGGAGTGCGCACTTCATCGTAAAAACCAGGGATGACGACGCCACCCTGATCGTCATGCAGCGCGGCGAGAATCTCAGACAGCGTTCTCAGAGGATTCAAAGCCGGTCCGCCATAAAGGCCCGAATGCAGATCGCGCGTCGGGCCGCTGATGGTGATCTCGGAGAAAGCGAGACCGCGCAGGAACGCGGTGATCGCCGGCGTATCTGCATCCCATTGGCCAGTGTCGCACACGAGGGCGATGTCGGCCTTGAGCTCGTCGCCGTGAGCAGCGAGGAACGGGGCGAGGCTCGGGCTGCCCGATTCTTCTTCGCCTTCGATGAGCACGGTGACATCCACGGGAAGCTCGCCGTGCTCTTCGAGCCAGGCGCGGCAGGCCTCGACGAAGGTCATGAGCTGGCCTTTGTCGTCAGACGATCCGCGGGCGATGATGACCTTGCCGTGGCGCGGATCCTCGACGAGGCGCGGCTCGAAGGGCGGCGCGCTCCATTCATTCAGAGGCTCGGGCGGCTGCACATCGTAATGGCCGTAGAAGAGAACGCGAGGGCGGAACGCCGAGGCCGGTGCCCGCCAATGGCCGACCACCATAGGCTTTCCCATAGTGGGCTCGACCCGCGCCTCGAAACCGATCTCGCGCAATCCAGCGGCGCAAGCTTCAGCAGCTTCGATGCAGGACTCATGATAGGCGGGATCGGTCGAGACGCTTGGAATGGCGAGAAGCCTGAACAAGCGATCGAGCGCGGCCGGCTGTTCGCGATCCAGATTGTCGAGCACGCTGTGCAGCGCGTGGCCTGACAGCAGAGGAGCAGTCATGATGGCAGATCGCCGGCCGGGCGAACGGGGCGAAGCGCGATCCTGCCACCGATAGCGGCGCTTATGTGGCCGCCATCGGTGGAGGTGGATCGCTTCGAATGTATGGGAGGCTTATTCGCCGAGTTGCACGTTGACGGCTTGCGGACCTTTGCCGCGGCGGTCTGGCTCCGTTTCGAAAGAAACCCGTGCACCTTCGTCGAGCGCGGGAAGTCCCGAGCGCTGCAATGCCGAGATATGCAGGAACACGTCCTTGCCGCCATCATCCGGCGTGATGAAGCCGAATCCTCGTGAATGATTGAAGAACTTGACCGTACCGCTTTGACGCATGGGAAGCTCCTTTTCCCCTTCCAATAGTCCGCCCGCTTAGCAAGCCGGGCGGATGATCAGGCAAGTCTAGAAAGCGGGAAAAGAAACCACGTTGCTTCCCAAGGAGCACACGCGGCCAATCTCTACCCGGGTTCGCAATCTGCCCGCAAAACGTTCATACTCTAGGGGCGCGAGGCTGCAAAGCGCAAGACCCATCTACCTATACGCGCTGCCGAAATCGGTGCGCTCAATGAGGATAGGGATCGGGCAACGGGACGCTGTTGAGCGGTGCCGGCGGGAAGTCAAAATGCGGACCAAAGTCTTTCGGCGCCGGTGGCATCTTGGCCGGCCCCCACACATCGCTCAGCCGCAATGAGTACCCGCCGACAACAGGTTGACCGCGCGGCACAACAATGACGCGGGGCGGTGGCGCGGCTCCAGGACCGCTGTTCGACTGTTGCGCGCTGAGATCCTGCGCAGCGAGAACTACAAATGCACTCGCAACGATCGCCGCGAGAAGTTGCAATTTGCGAAGGGCGGATCGCCTTGACATTTGAGCCTGCTAACTCGGTCCGAGGCGGCGCGGTTTCGAATCGTCCGCAATTCTCGCCTCTAAGACGCTACTATTGCGCTACCGTCCGCGCCTTCGCAAGCTGAATCGGTTAACGCCCTATCCGCAGACTTTGGCTGAACTTTTACAGACGTCGAGCCCGCCAACTTTAGAGCACATCGTGGATCTTGATCCAACTTTGACTGAGCCGAGCTTGTTCTTATGGGCGTAATGGTTGATCTTGTTGGTCAGGTGCTTAATAGATCTGCCCGAAGCCTTCGCCTCGTCAACACCGCGCCCTTTGGCAGCTAAGATTACACAATTGCCGGCAGCCTTGACTGGTTTGCCGGCAACTGCGAAGGCGGCAATTGCTGCAAGTGCAATACTGGCAACAAGAATTTTCCTAGTCATAGCGTTTCCTCATTGTGAGATGCCTGGCGGTGCTTCCCGCCCAGCAGGAATATGCTATCTTCACCGCCTCTCTGCCTAGCGCTTCCTTGCAAGGCACGACCTTCTTAAGGCCTTCACGTTTTCGTGTTTTGTAACCGGTTCAGCGTGTTTGCGCTTGATTTGTCGCTCAATCGCGATGTTCTGACGCAAGCACGCCGGAGCGCCGAGGCGGCGATGCCGTTACGGGAAATGGAGGAAAAAGCATGCTGAAAACGCAACGTTTCTTAGCCATTGTAACGGTTGCGGCGGCGGCCACGCTCGGCGGACTTGCCGCTTGGGCCGCGCCGACGACCTCGCCCGGCGCGCTGCCTCAAGGCGGCTCACTGGTCACCCCCGCCGCCTACTTGTCTTGCTGGTGGGATGGCGGATGCAAATACTGCCGATATTGCCGCGGCGGTGGCTATTACGGCGGTGGCGGTTGCTACGTCGTAAAGAAATATTGCAAGTACTACAAGAAGCGGGGCTACTATTATTAGCCTTCGCGAGGTGTTGAGGCTCAGGCTTCTGCCTCTTGCCTAAGTGGCGCAAACGCCGGGCTCGTCGCCCGGCGTTTGTCTTTCCTGAAACTACGAAGCGCGGCGCTTCGAGGACTTGCCCCAAGCCGAAGCTGTCTTCGCATGGTGGCCTCGCGAGCCGAAGCTCCTCGCTGCCATCCTTTCCGCCGACGCCTTGGCCGCAAGCCTGGCAGCGCGCTTGGACACGTGAGACGGTCTCTCGACGCTGAGCGCAATGGCCTTGCCATATCGGCTTTGGCTCTTTGCGTATCGCGCTTTGGATGAGCTCTTCCAGGCGACCGCTCTTGATCTTCCGTGCCCACGCGAGGCTACCCTGGTTTTGGCATATCTCAGCGAGGCGACCGCCTTGGCGTGAGAGCCGGGGCGCCTCTCGGCGACCGCTTTCAAGTTTGCACGGCTCTTCGACGGCGTAAGATCGGCAGTGCCTACCGCGGCGAGAGTCGTGCCGTTCTCGACCTTCGCGGCAGCGTTACCGAGAGCAGCGAGCGCATTACTACCACTCGTGACCACCCTGACCTTGACCGTGCCGGTGCCGAGCATGCCGATGCTTTGGGCAGCTGCCTTAGACAGGTCAATGATTCGCCCGCCGACAAAGGGCCCCCGGTCGTTGATTCGCACGATCACCGAACGACCATTCGACAAATTCTCCACCACGACCTTCGTCCCAAACGGCAGTGAGCGGTGCGCGGCGGTCAGCTCGCTGGGGTTCATTTGCTCGCCGCTCGCGGTGCGAGAGTGAAGCGCATACCACGAGGCATGACCGACCTGATCGGCCTTGGCGACATCGAGAGGTAGCAGCGCAGCGGTGCCGAGAAGCCCCACCGAAATCATCTTGGCTCGCATTGAGAACATGCGTTTGTGCTCCTTATTCGATTGTTTTTTGAGGAGGAGGCCGACGAAGAGTCGAGTCGGCCGCACGTGTTGGTGCGGTGCGGTAAGCTACGGAGCAAATGGGCGAAAAAGGGTCTTGGGAAGGACTATTGAAAGGCCATTTAGCGGCAGTCGAGTTAAGGATAATTAAGAATTAACCGCCAATTGACGGTTTGCGCTGAGGCCCGGCCTGCTTGCGAATTACATTTGATGGAAGTGAATCCAATTGCTCGAAATGTTACGCACGCCATGGTGCGCTGCAGCTAGCCCATGGGCCCATCCTCGGCGCTTAGAGATCGATTGGCGACCACGGGATCGCGATGCAGCAGTAGGCAGCACGAGTGAATCCTGACCTTCTCTCGCGACTGCCTAATCCTTTGTCAAATATCGCCTAATCCTTGCCCCTTTTGATGTATACTTGGACAACAGTGTTCGCCTCCGGAACACTGAGGAAACCTTCAAGGAAGGACTAGGACCAACTTCAATGCCGCATAGGAAGAAGGCTCTCGGTCAGCAGGAGAGCCAACAGCTTGCCCCCGAGGTATACACGCCCACAACGCCTCCAGGCCGGGAACCGATGACAGGCGCTCAAGCTTCTTACCTCAAGATGCTGGCCGAGGAAGTGAAAGA
>JBKOUI010000358.1:0-2315 GCA_046723315.1 Pseudomonadota bacterium
AGCTCTCGAAGTCCGTCACTCAACAACGCCCCAACGCTGGTTCCACTGAGAATCGCGCCCAAGAGGGGCTGCACTCGCCCCGCTTTGAGGTGCGTGCGTCGGGGCACCAGGATTGCGCTGCGCTCCGCCGATCCATTCCGAGATCTTGTCCCTATTTTGGTAGCCTGCGACAGCAAGGAGCGCCAGGAGTGCTGTCATAGATGGATAGCCACGATTCATAATATCTTCCTTTTACACATGTGTTTCAGATTGTGCGGTTGCTTGACCTTTTTACCTGGCACGGATCGATCATACCCTTGCAGTGCGGCTTGCGAACATGCCCCATATAACAAGGACTATGACCGCTCCTACGACGGCTCCTATGAGCCCGGCTCCTTCGCCAGCTTGATACCAGCCAATCGCTTGCCCCAGGAAAGTGGCGATGAATGCCCCGGGAATACCCAGGAGTGTCGTCACGACGAAACCCGAGGGCTCGTTGGAACTCCTGGATGGATCCACCTCGCGATGAGCCCGGCCAGGAAGCCGATGATGATCGTCCAGATAATACCCACCGTGTCCTCACTTGCTCAAACTTACCCCAGATCTCTGTTAAAAGCGTGCTGACTGAAACGTGTCGCAGCTTGCCAGCTGCCCTGACTTGAGCCCGCTCATCAGCCAGCGCGTGCGCTGCTCCGATGAGCCATGCGTGAAAGCGTCGGGAACGACATAGCCTTGGCTGCGGCGCTGCAGCCGGTCGTCGCCAATGGCAGATGCCGTCTGCATCGCTGCCTCGACATCCCCGGGCTCCATGATCCGCCACTTCTCCTCGGCGCGATGAGCCCAGATTCCGGCGAAGCAATCGGCCTGCAACTCAACGCGCACCTGTAGGTGATTGGCCTCGGCCTCGTCCATGCCGCGTTGCGCCTCCTGCACGCGTGGCAGGATGCCGAGCAAATTCTGCACGTGATGCCCGATCTCGTGCGTGATCACATAGGCCTGAGAAAACTCGCAGCTCTTGCTACCGACATCGCAGCCGTGGAAACGACGTTGAAGATCCCCAAAGAATGAGGTGTCGAGATACACCTTCCGATCAACAGGACAGTAGAATGGGCCCATGGCGGACTGGGCGAAACCGCATGCCGAGCGGGTCGCGCCCGAGAACATGACCAGCGTGGGCGGCTCATATGTTTTACCGGCTTGCGCAAAAATTTCCTTCCATTGCACCTCGGTACTCCCGAGCACGGCTGATACAAATTGCCCGGTTTGATCCGATGGAGCCTCCGTCCTGGAATTGGGCGGCGCTGGCTCCGACTGCTGCGGCGAGCCGTGCTCGCCGCTCAACATGCCGATCAAGTCGAGCGGATTAATGCCCAATGCCCAGCCCACGACGAAGAGAATGATAATCGTGCCAAGGCCAAGACCGCCGGCGCGCCCGGTAGGAAAACCTGCCGCTCCACCGCCGCGCCTATCTTCGATTCTGTCGCTGCGCGGCAAGTCATCTATGCGCATCTCACCGGGTCCCATTCTCCTGCAAGGCTCGGCGGGCCAATACTAACGCTGAAAGTGTTGCTAAGTTCGATCGCTGCGGGGGCAATCACTTCTTTTGCGCATCCAGGTTATTGGCCCCAGAAGGAGCAGTCTCTCCCGACGAACCGCTCGGCGGTGCAGTGAAGTAGTACGGAGCCGGGCGTCCCGCGCGTATGTCGTCCACTGTCTTTTGCCGAGCATCCAGGACGGCCTTAGCCGCTTTGGCCTCCTCGGAAGACTGTTCTTCTTTACGCTGAGAATCAGATTTAAGCTGGTCTGTGCTTGATTTGTTGGCAGAAGAACCCGCAGCCTCTGCGTTTAGAGGAGAATTTTGCCCTTGTTCGCCTGCACGGGCGGGCTCGCCGGCGACCTCCTCCAGTCCTGCCCTGACTTCATGTTCTGTGACTCGGCGTATCAGTGTTTCGCCCGCCGCCCCACCGGCTTCACTGATTTTCTCACCTGCGGTTTGTGCCGCTTCGTAAAGGCGCTGCCTAGCTGGGCCGAGAACCCGCCGCTATGGTCGTCGGAAGAGCGGCTGCCACAGCGGCTCCAGCCGCCAAACCAACCAAAGCGACAGCTAGAGGCTGTTCCTGCATCAGGCTTTGCACCCCGCTTTGGCCCTTCGCAACCAGCCGTCTGGATTGGTCCAAGACCTTCTCTCGTGCATCGCGTGCATATTCGCTCGCTGCACCGGCATAATCAGCCGCTGTTTCGCTCATCTTTTTGCTCAGAGACGCTGCGTGTTCGCGGGCATTCTCTGCGATCTGTGATGCCTCATTTGCCCACTCACCGACCCTGTTCTGATGTGG
>JBKOUI010000024.1:0-2795 GCA_046723315.1 Pseudomonadota bacterium
GCCCACCACGACGCTGCCGTGGCCGCGCATCTGCGCGCAGCGATGCTGGCCGAGCGTGCGCGACAGGTCGGCGGCCTGCGCGTCGTTCACGACCAGGCGCGGATTGTTCCAGGTCGGCACGCCGGTGCAGAGGAAGGAGCCGTGCAGGAACACCGGCTTGAGCTCCTTGCCGGCGACCCCGAGCGCGCGGGCCTGCGGCGCGTGCAGATGCACGACGCACATGGCGTCGGGCCGGTCGCGGTGGATCTGCGTGTGGATGCGCCATTCCAGCGGGATCAATCCGCCCGGATGCTCGATGATGGTGCCGTCGATGTTGTAGACGAACATGTGCTCCGGCCGCATCACGGTCTTGTCGGTCGAGGCCCCCGGGCTGATGAAGCACTTGTCGGTGCCGGGCACGCGCACCGACACGTGACCGAACATCCCGATCGTGCCCTGGAGGTTGAGCATTCGCGTCAACGTCGCAGCCTTGTCGCGCAGCAGCGCCTCGTCGCTCATGGTCGAAGTCCGTCTTGCGTTCGAATGGGATTGCCTATTGATCTAGTGTAGCTTTGGACGCGCGTCTAAGGATCAGCGACATCGATCTAAAACGCGAGGCGCTTCATCCATGAACCGCCTGATATCGGGAGAGCTGGTGAGGTGCTGGCCTATGGAAAGCAGCTCTAGATAGACAGTATTTTTCTTGCTTGCCCCAAACCACCGGCCGCTTTCTATTGCTGCATCCAAAGCGGAGTACGCCTGTTCGTCCTTCTTTCGCGTATGGTCGAGATGCGCCCCGCCTTTCTTGTGCGCGACGTACAGCACCAGCTGACGACGCGAAACTTTTTGTCCGCGCACATAGACCGCGCATGATTGCTTATAATCTGACAAGCTAAACGAGTGTTCGTGATCGCTGTTCTCTGGCAAAGGAGCGCTGCCGTGCCGAAAGCGAAAATTAGCGACCGCCATATCACCTGCATCTCCACCACCAGCAACCGCGAAGTCGTCCGGCCCAAATCCATCCGTCCTTAAGCGAGGCGCAATTATGGTTGGTGACTTTGGTTGCAGTTCGAGCAATTTCCAACTGCGAACGAGGTAGTCCTCCTGAACCAGCAAGCTGCGCAATTGATGATCATCACAGTCGGGACTAGTTTCCCGTGCAATGTGACGCAAGTCTTCGAGGGTAAGCTCAACGAGTTCTCGCTCTTTCGGTTGAAGTTGGAACGCCGTCATAGTCGCATCCCTACGCCGATCACAAGCTCGACGATCGCGCCGACTAATTTGATAGCCTCAAGCTTCTTGCAGTCCCTCCGCCATGATTTCGCGAACGCCGCCATCGCCGCCTCGCAAATACTAGCGCCTGTTGGCGAGCGGCGGGACAGTTTGATTAAGGGCCAACGGGTGCCGCAGGAGGGCGCGGACGACGAGCGGGAGTCCGACGAGTAGGGGCAACAGCCAATATGTGAAGTGAGGCATGTCCTTCCACAGCGGCAACTGCTTTCCATTGTCCACGTAGAAGGCGATCAGCATCAGAATGTATGAGAGTCCCATCCCCGTAATGTGTAGCCTCGCCCAGCGGGGCCAGCGCTGCCGAAGCGCGCGGCGGCCAAGCCATGCGGATGCGAAGGACAGCGTACCCAAGATGAACAGGTGATAGTTTTCAGCCCAGCGCATGACTGAGAGGAAAGTCATCGACGCAAAGAGCGCAAACAGGCACCAGTAATAGACCTTACCGGCCGTCGAATGCCGCCCATGGCGCTTCTCGCTCAACATCGCCACTGCGCCAGCAACCACGCATGCAAGTCCGAGCGGGACATGGACTCCAACGATGACTGCGATGAAGACCGGATCGGTTGAGGGTATCTCGATCCCTAGAATGACGGTAGAGTCGCCTGTCATGTGAGCATTGTGTTTATTCTTTTCGCCAACTCTTCGCGAATGCCGCCATCGCCGCCTCGCGCGTCGGCTCCTAGCCGTGCGCGGCGCGGTGGATGTCGCCGTGCTGCCCTTTATGCCACCCAAATTGCCACCGGATCAAAGGGGACAGACCGAAACAGACAGGTACAGTTGAGGACTGGAGTTCCAAAAAGCCCGATGTAAAGGGACGAAGTGTGATCAACGGTGACAGAGAGGGCAGCGGTCAGCGCTCTTCTGAACCGTCACACCAGCACCGCCTGGCCTATTCGGTTCTCGCGAGGCCCGCGCGCGCAATCAGGCCGCCCCAGCGGTCGATCTCCGACGCCAGGAATTTCTGCAACTCGGCCGGCGGCGGGCTGTCGACCGGGATGGTGCCGATGCGGACGATCACGTCGCGAACCTCCGGCGTCGCGGCCACCGCCTTGAGCTCGGCGTGCAGCCGATCGATCACCGGTTTGGGCGTTGCCGACGGCGCGCAGATCATCGTCCAGCCGACGGCATCGAAGCTGGGCACTCCGGACTCCGCAATCGTCGGAACATCGGGCAATGCCGGCACGCGTGCGGTAGAGCTCACCCCGAGCGCGCGCACCCTGCCGGCGTTGATCTGGGCGACCACGCTGCCCGCGTCCGCAAACATGAGCGCAACGTGGCCCGCAATGACGTCGTTGAGCGCGGGCGGCGCGCCGCGATAGGCGACCCCGTTCATCTTGCTCCCGGTCATGCTCTGGAACAGTTCGGCGGCGAGAAAGATCGCCGCGCCCGCACCGCTGTGGCCGAAAGTGATCTCGCCCGGCTTCTGCTTGAGCAGTGCGATCAGTTCCGGAACCGATTTGGCCGAGACGCTGGGATGGACCACCAGCGCGAGCGGCGTCCGGAACAGGAGCGTAACCGCCTGCAGG
>JBKOUI010000039.1:0-4834 GCA_046723315.1 Pseudomonadota bacterium
CGCGCTGGCCTCCGTGGACAAGACGCTTGCTCTAGCGCCCTATGACATGTTCGTGCGGTTTCGCCTGGTGATGGTGCTTGTGCAGGCTGGCCGGCCGGAGCAGGGGCTCGAATGGGCCGACCAGGTTGCGGCCCGGGACAGGGCACTAGGCTGGTCCTACAACTACGGGAGAGGCTGGGCGCATTTGGTACTGGGAAGATTCAGCGAGGCGCTGGATGCCCTGTCGCAAACCGAATTCAACGACGCCCATCTGCTTCGGGCGATTGCCAATGGGCGCCTCAATCGCTTGGCCGATGCCCGTGCAGAGGTGTGGAAAATGATGAAGGGCAATCCTGCAATCACTGCGCAAAGATGGCGTCTGGGATATTCCTTGCGAGACGCTACGATCCTCGGCCGTTTCTCCCTCGATCTCGTTCAATCGGGCTTGCCGGAGGCGTAGTGACAGCAGACGAGACGTTGCGATTCGCCGCGTCCAGATCAGAACGGCTTGATCAGGCGCTCCAGGTAATCGAGCTCGATGGTCGGCCGCGATGGGTCGCCGAGACGACGGCGGAGCTCGTCGAGAACCTCCCGCGCGCGCTGGATATCGATCTCGTCGGGCACTTTCACCGAGAGGCCGAGGTCAGGCCGGTTCGAGCGATCGGGCCGGCCGAGCGGGTCGCGGCCATTGTTGCCCGGACCCTGCCCGGCTTGCGCCTCGCCGTTCTGCATCATCTGCTCCGCCATCGACTGCGCGCCTTTGCGCAAGCTGTCGAGGGCCGCGCTCTGCGATTGGGTCGCGCTATCGAGATCGCCCTGGCCGAGCTGCTCCTTGGCATCCTTCATCGACTCTTGCGCGCTCTGGAAATCATTCGGCGCGTCGGCGCCTTCCATGCGGAAGCGATCGATCAGGCCTTGCAGCGTGTTGCGCAAGTCTTCTTGGCGTTGGGCGAGATCACCATGCTGGCCCGGCTGACCTTGAGGCTGCTGGCCCATCTCGGTCTGTCCCGGCTGCTGCGGCCGGCCTCGCCCGCCCGACGGACCTTGGGTCTTTGAGCCGCCCTGCTCGTTCTCGCCCGGCATTTCGAACAGGGGCGCCATGTTAAGGCCATTGCCGAAATCCATCGGCTGCCCGGGAGGGCTCACCTCGAACTGGCCGGCCTGGTTCTGGTCGCCACCTGAATTCTGCTGCTGCTCGCGGTTGGCCTTGAACGTGTCGTCGAGCAGCTTTTGCTGCTTCGACACGAGGTCGCTCAAATCCTTCATCATGCGTCCGGCACGCTGCTGCTGCGGGCTCTCGGCGAAGTTGCCGGTCTGGAGCCGGTCGAGAATGTCTTTCAGCTCCGACAGCATGCGCTCGGCGAGGTCCTTGGAGCCGGACTGGGCCAGGTTCTCGATGTTCTTGAGCAGCTTGTCGAGGTCCTGCTGCGAGACGAGCTGATCGCCGTTCTGCTGTTGTTGCGCCTGCTCGGGCATGTTGCCCTTGTTCTGCTGCTGCGAGGCGAGCGCCTGGAGATAGCGCGACAGCGCATCGCGCAGCTCATCGACCAGCCGCTTGATCTCCTCAGGCGCGGCATTCTCCTTCAGCGCCTGCGCCAGCGCGTCTTGCGCCGCCTTCACGTTGCGCTCGGCCTCTGGCAGGTCGCCATCCTCGATCCTGAGCGCCACCTCCCACAGCTGAGCCACCACGCTCGCGATGCTCTGCCGCGACTCGTCGTTGTGCAGGCGCCAATAGGCGTCGCGCAGCGAGAGATAGACGAAGCTGTCATCGATCACCTGCTCCTCGCCGAGAGTGAGCGCTTCGAGCGCACGGGAGACCGAATCGACCGAGGCAGGGTCGCGCACCAGCTTCTTGCGCTGTTCGACCACCGCCTTGGCGAGGGGCTTGGTGAATTTGCGCTCGGGCAGGATGAACTCGTAAGGCGCGCTCTTGCCTTCCTGCCCCGCCTGGTCGCGCGCGATCAGCGTCATGCGCACTTTGAGCCCGGCCCAGGGATGAGCGGTCAGGTCTTGCGTGGCGCGGCCGTCGACGCGTTTCGCGTTGGCGTGCGGCAACTGGATCGGCATGGTCGGAGGTTGAAGCAGAGGATCAGCTTCCGCCTTGGCTCCGGCCTCGGATGGCGGGGGCGCGAGGTTCGCCTCCTCGCCGTCAGCAAGCGCGAAGCGCGCCTCGGCGCTCGCCACGCCATGATCGTCGTCGGCGCGATAGACCAGCCGCAATGCCCCGCGCGACGTCGCGGTGGGATTGCCCATCAAATTGATAGTTGGCGCTTCGTCCTTAATGAGATCGAAGCGCCACTTGGACACGGTCTCTCCGCCGATCCTCACATCGGCGCTGATCGGCTCGTTGAGCGCCACGTTGAATTCGATCAAACCTTGCGTTCCGCCGGTTTTCGGCTCGATCGCCTTGCCGGCGGAGCCGTCATCGTTGCTGGTGGTCAGGGTCACCTTCTCGCCTTGCGGCGCGTGGGTACGCACTATGAGCTCGCTGCGCTCAGGCACCGACAATGCGCGGAAACTCTCAGCTCCAGCTCCAACCGGCTCGCTACCGTCGGCCAGCACAATAGGCGCAATGCCGGTATAGACCGGAGGCGTCACCCAGGCATCGAGGCGGAGCATGGCTGGCGGGGTGGTTGCCGCCGGGGAGAACGCGGCGCGAATCCGCTCGCGCACATCGCCTCCGGCGGCGAGCACCGCCGCGACCAGGCCGAGCACGAGCGCTGCCCGCAAGGCATAGGGATCCATGCGATCGGTACGCGGTGCAGGCCACGATGGCTTGAGCCTGGCGATCAGGCGCGACAGGCGCTCGCGATGCGCGGCCCATAGCGCGACGGTTTCCTTCGGCGGTGTTGCGCCGAGCCGGTCCTCATAGGACGTGGCCGGCCGATGCTTGATGTTGGCATGGCGCTCGAGGCGACGAAGCGCCTCGAGCCGCGTCGGGACATGAATCCTGACGAGCGGAAGGAAGGAGACGAGAAGGCCAATGCCGAACGCGCCGAGCACTAGGCGGTGGAGCAACGGCGGCATGAAGCTCCACAGTTCGAGGAGCGACACGACGAGGAACAGCGCGGCCACGAGGAACGGCCAGAGGAGGGCTTCCCAGATGCGCTCGGCCAGAAGCGCGAGCCAGCTCAGCCGCACCTTGCGCTCGAAGCGGCGCTGAAGCGCGCTATCCTCAGGCTTCTCGGGAGCGGTTTCGGTCTTTCTCAATCGCATCAATGGTACTCTTAGCACGGGCGAGGTCTGGCGGGCTTAAACTTGGGTAATGATGCGGGCGAAAGCGAGGCTCGGGGGCCGTCGACGCTCATAGCCAGTTCGGCAGAAGCTCTTTGGCCAGCATATCGTCGTAGCTCGGTCTTGGCCGCGTCACGCTGTATTTGTTTCCGGCCACGAGCACCTCGGGCACCAGAAGCCTACTGTTATACTCAGAAGCGAGGACGGCACCATAGGCGCCGGCCGTCATCACAGAAATGAGATCGCCGACGCGAAGTTCCGGGAGCGACCTGGCCAGCGCGAGGTAATCCCCGGTCTCGCAGACCGGGCCGGCAACGTCGGTGACCGCGATCGGCGTTCCCGGTGCGGGCTCCGCCACCGGCAGGATCTCGTGATACGCCTCGTACAGGGTAGGGCGCATCAGGTCGTTCATCGCGGCGTCGACGATGGTGAAGATCTTGGCGTCACCGCGCTTGATGTAGAGCACGCGGGAAACGAGGATGCCGGCATTGCCAGCGATCATGCGGCCAGGCTCGAACAGAAGCCGCACGCCGAGCCCGCCTACTTCTTCCTTCACGAGCCTCGCGTAGTCATCGGGAAGCGGCGGCACTGGCTGATCATTGCGGTAGGGAATGCCCAGGCCTCCACCGAGATTGACGAACGAAATGGCAAAGCCTTGTGCGCGTAGCGTGCCGATCAGCTCGTGCAGCAGCGCGAACGCATTTCGAAACGGCGCAAGGTCGGTGATCTGGCTGCCGATATGCATGTGAATGCCGGCAACCTCGATGCCGGGCAGCTTGCTTGCGAGCGCATAAAGGGAAGGCGCCTCGGCGAAGGGCACACCGAATTTGTTCTCGGCCTTGCCGGTTGCGATCTTGTGATGGGTCTTGGCATCGACGTCGGGGTTGACGCGGAAGGCGATGCGAGCAGTTCGCCCGCGCGCCGCCGCGATCTCGCTCAGCGCGTGAAGCTCGGGCTCCGACTCGACGTTGAAAGCGAAGATCCCGCTGTCGAGCGCAAAGGCCATCTCTTCGCGCGTCTTGCCGACGCCTGAGAAAACGATCTTCTCTGGCGCAACCCGCACGGCGAGCGCGCGCCTGAGCTCTCCTTCGGAGACGACGTCCATCCCCGCTCCCTGCCGGCCAAGAGTGGCGAGCACGCCGAGATTGGAATTGGCCTTGATCGAGAAGCAGACGAGCGTGTCAGGCGCGCTGGCGAAAGCGTCGGCGAAGACGCGGTAATGACGCTCGAGCGTTGCCGTCGAATAGCAATAGAAGGGCGTTCCTACGGCGGCGGCAAGATCGGTAAGGTCGACCTCTTCGGCGTGCAGCACATTGGCCTTGGACACGCCTCGCCGGTAGGCGAAATGGTGCATGGGGGAGGGTCAGTCTATTCGAGCAGGCGATCGATCCAAAGCCGGCGGTCGGGAACCTTCGACATCTTGGTTTGCGGGTCGGCTTTGGTCTCGGGGTAGCTGGGCTTTGGCCGATCCAGAGACCCACGCCGTCCGCAGGCTGAAAGGCCGACAGCCGATACCAGCACAAGCGTTAAAAGGATGCGCAACGCGCGTCCCATGGTCGTGCCCCTGTTCCCTCAGGCCTGTAAACCGGCCCTTTGCCTATCCTTTTATCGCGACAGGCCC
>JBKOUI010000099.1:0-3775 GCA_046723315.1 Pseudomonadota bacterium
GTCGGAAGCTTTGGCTTTCAACATATTGTACACCCGCGCCTCCATCGCCTTTGCAAATTCACGATAAGGTGATATTGGAGGCCGCCAACCGGTGGCGGCGTGTTGCACTGCGCAAAGCGTCAAAGCCGCCCGCTTTTGAACGAGGTTGGCCGATGCCCGAGGGGCAGTCCCAAGCTGACAAGAGACAATTTCCCGACGGCGCGGTTGCGCTCACCTTCGACGACGTGCTGATCAGGCCGGCGGCCTCCAATGTGCTGCCGAACGAGGTCGATGTTTCCTCGCGCGTGACGAGGTCCATCGCCTTGCATGTCCCGGTGCTGTCCTCGGCCATGGACACCGTCACCGAGGCGCGGCTCGCCATCGCCATGGCGCAGGCTGGGGGAATCGGCGTCATTCACCGCAATCTTTCCCCCGACGCGCAGGCTGCACAGGTCGCCCAGGTCAAGAAATTTGAGTCGGGCATGGTGGTGAACCCGGTGACCATTCACCCCGAAGCGAATCTCGCCGACGCGCTGAAGCTGATGTCCGACCATCAGATCTCCGGCATTCCGGTGGTCGAGCCGGTCGGCAATGGCAGCCGCCCCGGCAAGTTGGTCGGCATCCTGACCAATCGCGACGTGCGGTTTGCCACCAATCCCAAGCAGCGGGTGGCCGAGCTCATGACCAAGGAGAACCTGGTCACGGTCAAGGAGAGCGTCGCCATGGAGGAAGCGAAGCGCCTGCTGCACAAGCACCGCATCGAGAAGCTGCTCGTGGTCGACGACGACTATCGCTGCATCGGACTGATTACGGTGAAGGACATCGAGAAGGCGAGGCTCCATCCCAATGCTTGCAAGGACGAGCAAGGCCGCTTGCGCGTGGCCGCGGCGACCAGCACAGGCGACGAAGGCCTCGCTCGCGCCGAGCGGCTTATCGATGCCGGCGCGGACCTGATTGTCGTCGACACCGCGCACGGCCACTCCGCGCTCGTGCTCGACCAGGTGCGCCGCATCAAGCGCCAGTCTAATGCCGTGCAGGTGCTGGCTGGCAATGTGGCGACGGCCGACGGCACCAAAGCCCTGATCGATGCTGGCGCCGATGCGGTCAAGGTCGGTATCGGCCCAGGCTCAATCTGCACCACGCGCATTGTGGCGGGCGTTGGTGTACCGCAATTCACCGCGCTGCTCGAGGCGGTCGAAGTGGCGAAGAAGAGCGACGTGCCGGTGATCTCTGACGGCGGGATCAGATATTCGGGCGATCTCGCCAAGGCGCTTGCGGCCGGAGCCGACTGCGTCATGCTCGGCTCTTTGCTCGCCGGCACCGACGAAAGCCCCGGTGAGGTCTATCTCTATCAGGGGCGCTCCTACAAATCCTATCGCGGCATGGGCTCGATCGGGGCTATGGCCCGCGGCTCCGCCGACCGCTATTTCCAGCAGGACATCAAGGACGCGCTCAAGCTGGTGCCCGAGGGCATCGAGGGACAGGTGCCATACAAGGGCCCCGTCGCGAGCGTGCTGCACCAGCTGATCGGCGGCTTGCGCGCCTCGATGGGCTATACCGGCGCCAAGACGCTTGCCGACTTCCAGGCGCGCGCCGAGTTCATTCGGATTTCGCCGGCGAGCTTCCGCGAGAGCCACGTCCATGACGTGACCATCACCCGCGAATCCCCCAACTACCCCCGCGAAGGGTAAGTTTAGCGGGCTCACAGTTAGGGACCAGGCTTCGCTTGCCAAGTCGCAGTAGGGAACATCGCCTCAAGCCCGTGTGCCGCTGGCTGCGAACCCTCGCGCAGCCTCTCCGCTACGGACAGTTGAGGGACACGTGACCTTCGCCGCTAAACACCCAGCCTTGCCCGGCTGGCCATTTGACGTTGAACCAACTTTCATCGACGGCGCACCGCTTCACTAGCGTCACTCCTTGTTTGCCAGCCTCCAAAAACATCCCCGTCTGCCGGCCCCTGCAGTCATCGAAGACGTCAGTGGCTTGCAGCACAGTGCAAGTTCCTGGAACTCGCGGTCTGAAGGCGTCTGCGGCGCCTGTCCCAATGTTGACGCCGCCATGCCCCATGGGATTCACCTGAGTTCCCGGCGGAATGGCTTGGCCGCCAATCACCGCGCCGCCTGTCGGCGCGGTAGCCAAGCACGTAGCTTGTCCCTCGCTGCTGCGCCACGTTGCCCGGGAACCGCGGTTCGCCCTGTCACGAGTGTTGCCGCTTATGGTTCCGTCGTCGTTGACCCGACCCGAGTAAACTCCCGCGGAGCCCCCGGACCAGTGAGCGGTAAAATTCAAGTCGGGACCTTGGACGGTGCCGTCAATTTCACCGGTAGTGTAGGTCTCCGCATACACGTCTCTCTTACCCCTGGATGATATTGTCCCGCTAAGTTGATTGTCATGTTGTTGAAACGTGATCCACACCCAGAAGCCATTGCTCTGGTCTAGCTCCCATTTCACCGTCCGACTCAAATCCCATTTTGCGCAGGCCGCCCGCGCGCCGGAGGGCAAGAGCAGCGTGAAGCAAACGACGAGACTAGTAAGCAGGATCAAGACTCAGCGGATCGACACCATGGAAGTCCTCTCCTATTTGCAAGGTGGCGGAACGTTGTTGAGGAGCACGCCGGGTTTATTGACGTTCCAGTTGCCCGTCGGCGCATAGCGGCACACCCAGAGGTTCATTCCACCGCAGGACGCCATAGCGCAGCCGACCTGCGCGCTGTTACGCCATACGACTTGGGTGAAGTGGCCGACGCTGCCGTTCCAGGTCGGTGCCGCAAAATTGTAATTGCGTATCTCGCCGTACCACCATTCCACCGCGCTCGTGGCGGTCGCGTTGGTTCCCCAGTACAGGTTTTCTCCGAAGCCGTTTTCGCTAGACCACGCCTCGCTCGAATGTGCGAAGCCGCCGCTGCCATTGCTTTTGCAGGCACTCGCCCACGCTTGGGCTCCCGCTGCAAGTTGTGCCGACCAAGTCAGGTCGGACACGCAATGCTTGGCGCGGTGTCCGTTATGGGCGGTGAGGATCGTTTGCGCGTCTGCTGATACTCCGCCTCCACCGCCACCACGGCCCAGGCGCCGCTTGACGTGGACACAGTAAGAGTCGATCGCGCATTTCGTGCATCGCGAACCGCCCTGGCCATCGCTGGAAAACTCGATGCACTTCTTGCAGACGCTCCAGCCATATTCACATGTCGGCGGCGAGGCGTATGTCGCGAGCCCGCTTGCGCATGTTTCCAGCAGCAACAGGCTCGCGAACGCGGTGGTAGCGGCGGATCTGAAGATTAGATTCGCAGTCACGCGGGACCTCCTTTGAGGCCCTTCCTGGCGCACGAAGGCTAATCAGGATGTGTTGCTCTGTCTTGGACGGGGGCGAGGTCCACTTAGGACAAAGGCGAACTCCTGTGGTTTTTTGTGACAGCCAGGACTGATAGAGTGGAGCTCACCTGAAAATGCTGGGTCCATCGGCGGTGGGAGCCCGTTTGATGACAGCGGATGCGGGTCAACCAAAATTTCTGCGCTTCTCGACGCGCGGCCTTCCAGAGCACGAGCGGCCTCTCTTCTGGCGCGAAGTGTTCGGCCGCCAAGTCTGCCGCACCGATATCGAGCCGCTCTCCGACGCTCCGTTCGAGGCTGAGGCAACGTTGCTCGGCCTACCGGACTTGCAGGCGGGATGGTGTCGTTGCACGGCGAGCCATTGGACGAGGGCGGGCGAGCTGGTGAAGGATGGGAATGACGATTTTACGCTAATCCTGCCGCTCGAGGGCGCGATAGTACGCTCGCAGCGAGGCCGTGAGGTGGATTC
>JBKOUI010000128.1:0-4430 GCA_046723315.1 Pseudomonadota bacterium
GTCCGGGCACTGTCGCGTCAGGCGCAGGATACGCTTGCCCAAGCCTCGGCCTATGCGAGCGAGAGTCTCGGCCAGGTGCGCGTGCTGCAAGCCTTCACCCATGAGAAGGCCGCGTCGGCACGGTTCGGCCATGCGGTCGAGCGCTCCTTCGATGCGGCGAACGCACGGGCCAAGGCGCGGGCTGGGCTTACAGCCATTGCAATTTTTCTTACGTTTGCCAGCGTGGTCGGGGTGTTGTGGTACGGCGCCCAGGACGTTCTGTCGGGAATCATGACCGGCGGCAGGCTCTCGCAATTCGTGCTCTACGCTCTGCTCGCCGCGGCTTCCATGGGCGAGCTCAGCGAGGTGTGGGGCGAGCTAAGCCAAGCCGCAGGCGCGGCGGAGCGCCTCGGCGAGCTGCTTGAGGTGCAATCGGAGATCAAATCGCCACGTCACCCGAAGCCGCTGCCGGTGCCGCCGCGTGGCGAGATCGGCTTCCGGGATGTCTCGTTCTCCTATCCGCTCAGGCCGGAGAATAGCGCGCTGTCGCAGGTGAATTTCCGCGTGGCGCCGGGAGAGCGGGTGGCGCTGGTCGGGCCGTCAGGAGCGGGCAAGACCACGATCTTCGCCCTTCTGCTCCGCTTCTATGACCCTGATCGCGGCGCGGTCGAGGTCGACGGCGTGCCAACAAGCGAAGCCGAGCTTGCCGCGCTCCGCTCCCGCTTCGCTCTTGTGCCGCAAGAGACCGCGCTGTTCGCCGACACCATCGCCGCCAATATCGCCTATGGCGTCGAGAAGGCCGGGCGGAACGAGATCGAGGCGGCGGCCAAGGCGGCATTTGCCCACGACTTCATCGCCGCGCTGCCGCAACGTTACGACACCACGCTCGGTGAGGGCGGAGTCACGCTATCGGCAGGACAGCGGCAAAGGATTGCGATTGCGCGCGGGGTGCTGCGCAACGCGCCGATCCTCTTGCTCGACGAGGCGACCAGCGCTCTCGATTCCGAGAGCGAGACGTTGGTGCAACGCGCGCTCGACAAGATCATGGAAGGCCGCACAACGCTGGTGATTGCGCACCGGCTCGCCACGGTGATCCGCGCAGACCGCATTCTGGTGTTCGACCACGGCCGGCTCGTGGAGGAAGGGACGCACCAAACGCTGATCGGGCGCGGCGGTGTCTACGCCCGGCTTGCCGAGCTGCAATTCGCTCCCGACGCGGCCGAATAATGCCATCTCCAGCGTTCACACGCGGTTCAGCTTGAGCCTGATAGGCTTCCGCGCGAAAATCAGGCCGGAGCTGCGAAAAGCTGGGGAGGACATGCCATGAAGCCATTCGGAGTTCGCCGCATCGCCGTTCTCGCCGCAACCTTCATCGCCGCCGTCGCCTTTGCCACTGCGGTTCAGGCCCAAGATCCCTCGACGGGCGACATTGTCAGGTCGTTGCAGCCAACGGCAAAGTTCCGCTCAATCGATCCCAACCAGGCGGCCAAGGAAGCGAAACAGGTCGATCTCGTGAACCGTTTGCGGGGCGCTAAAACTCGCCAAATCACGGTCGAGGAGCGGCAGGAGATCACTGAGGTCGTCGAGGAGAACGACTTGCCGGCGATCGATCTCGAAGTGTTCTTCAATTTCGATTCAGCCGAAATCACCCCTGAGGCTCTGCCGATTCTGAAAAAGCTCGGCGCGGCTCTGAGCGACGAGAACCTCAAAGGCTCGGTTTTCCTCGTCGCCGGCCACACCGACGCCAAGGGCTCCGACGCTTACAATCTTTCGCTCTCTGACCAGCGCGCCAAGTCGGTCGCAGGCTTTCTGGTCGAGAATTTTCACATCGATCCGAAGCAACTCGTGGCCGCGGGTTTCGGCGAGGAAAAGTTGAAGAACGCAGAGAACCCGCTCGCGCCCGAGAACCGCCGCGTGCAGGTGGTCAACATCGCGAGCAAGGACGTTGCAGCCAAAGCCTCCGAACCTGCGGACGCGGCACCAGGGAAAGAGCCCGAGTGAAATTGACTCGTCATGCCCGGCCGAAGTGCCGGGCATCCACGAATTTCGCCCGTACAGCGGTCCTAAATCGTGGATGGCCGGGACAAGCCCGGCCATGACGAGAATGTGCTTGGCTTAGTGAGAAGCTTTAGCGCTCGGTGAGCTTTAGCTCGATGCGGCGGTTCTTGCGGAAGGCCTCGTCGCTCGTGCCAGGCTCGATCGGCTGGAACTCGCCGAAGCCCGCCGCCACCAGATGCTCCGGGCTGATGCCGTCCTGCATCAGATAGCGCACCACGGAGATCGCGCGCGCGCTCGACAGTTCCCAGTTCGAGGGGAATTCCGGCGTGGCGATGGGGTGAATGTCGGTATGGCCGTCGACCCGCATCACCCAAGCGATGTCCGGCGGAATCTTCGTCTCGACCTCCTGCAAGGCATTGGCAAGCTTGTCGAGCTGGGCAAGCGCCTCCGGCTTCAGCTCGGCCGAGCCTGAGTCGAACAGCACGTCGGAGGGAAACACGAAACGATCGCCGACCACCTGGAAGTCCGGCCGGTTGCCGAGTGCCTCCTTGAGCTTGCCGAAGAAGTCCGAGCGATAACGGGCAAGCTCCTGCACCTTTTTGGCGAGCGCCACGTTCAGCCTCTGGCCGAGGTCGGCAATCTTGGCCTGGCTCTCCTTGTTCTTGGCCTCGGAGGCTTCGAGAGCCTCCTGCAAGGAGGCGAGCTGGAGCCGGAGCGCGGCAAGCTGCTGGTTCAGCATCTCGACCTTGGCAAGCGCATCGTTGGTGATCTTCTTCTGGGTATCGAGCTGGGTGCCGAGCGCCGTGGCGCGGTCCTCAGCCCCTTGCGTTTTGCCGCCGGCCTCGCCGAGGAGCCCCGTGAGACGCTGGTTCTCCTTGTCCTTCTCGCCGAGTGTCGCCTGGAGGGCGGACAGCTCGTCCTCGGCCGATTCCTTCTTGGAGCGTTCGAGCGCAAGAAGCTCGGTGAGCTCCGATAGCTGACGGTTCAACCGGGATAGCATGGTGTCCTTGCCGCTTGTCGCCTGCGTGACCACGAAATTGGACAGCATGAACAGCGCCATGAGGAAGGTCACGACGAGCAGCAAGGTGGAGAGCATGTCGACGAAGCCCGGCCAGTAATTGGCCGTGAACCGTCCGCGGCGGGCGCGGGCGAGCGACATGGCTTAGCCGCGCTCCTCGCGTGCCGGCAGTTTGGCGTCGTCGGTGATCTGGCGGAGCACGGAGGCAAGCTCGTGCTGCTGCTGGGCCTGCTCGTCGGCCCATTCGCGCACTACCTTCTGCTCGGCGCGCATCTGGCGGATCAGCTTGTCGACGCCGGCAGCGAGGTCCTTCACCGCGTCTCCGGTGTTGTCGTTCAGCATCCGGAGCTCGACCTTGTCGTTGAGGTCGGAGATCGAGCGCTGCATGTCGATGAGCGCAAACCGAAGCTGCGGCGGCATAGCTGCGGCGCCTGCCGCATCGGCGGGCTGCAGCTCGGTGATACCCGACAGCCAATCTTCGAGCTCGTTATAGAAGCGGCCTTGCGCGTGGCCGGCCTGAAGATCGAGGAAGCCCAAGATCAGGGAACCGGCGAGACCGAACATCGAGCAGGAGAAGGCTGTGCCCATGCCCTTGAGCGGACCGGCGAGCCCTTCCTTCAGTTGATCGAACAGGAGCGTGTTCTCTCCGGCATTAGTATCGAGCGCGCCGATGGTCGATCCCACCGAGCTCACGGTCTGCAATAGGCCCCAGAACGTTCCGAGCAGTCCGAGGAAGATGAGGAGGCCCACCAGATAACGCGTCGTCTCGCGCTGCTCCTCGAGCCGCGAGGCGACCGAATCGAGGAGAGACCGCATCGAGCCGGTGGCGAGCGAGAGATGACCGGTGCGATCGCGCAGCATGGTGGCCATCGGCGCTAGCAGCACCGGCGTACCCTTTTCTGAGCTGCTGGCCGGATCGGAGATGCGGAAATTGTTGACCCAGGAAATCTCGGGATAAAGCCGGAGCACTTGGCGGAAGGCATAGACGATGCCGACCAGCAGCACGCCGATGATCAGAGCGTTGAGGCCGGGATTGGCCATGAAGCTATGCCTGATCTGCTGCGTCTGGCCGTCAAGGATGATGGCAAGCAGCACGGCGAGGATGAGAAAGAGGGTCATGCGCCAGAGAAAGACCTGCGGGCGCGTGAGCTTGACCTTATAGGTTGTCGCTGCTGCCATCCAAAAGCCGTCGTGAGTCGAAAGTGGCTAAAGCTTAGCCGAATACTATGTCACGCAAAACGGCAACCTCAGGGCGGGGGATTGCACCGGCTGCCCAGTTTTTACCATTCTAGGGCGTGGCGGCGACGCCGTGCGCGGCGCTTGCGGTCTTGAGAAGCTTCAACAGTTTCCGCTGGATGGCCTCGTTGCCGGCGACAATGCTGCCTTTGTCCAGCATGGCGTCGTTGCCTTCTGCATCGGTCACGAAGGCTCCTGC
>JBKOUI010000144.1:0-6741 GCA_046723315.1 Pseudomonadota bacterium
ATTTTATGGAACTGTTAATCTTAATTTAGGGTGAAGGATCGGAGCGCCTCGCCGACCCATGCTTTCCTACAAGGAATATGACAACGCCCAGGCGGTCGAGATCGTGCTTACCGGCCGCGTGTCCACAGAGGAGTTCGACAAGGTTGCGGGCAAGCTCGAGGCCTTCATCAAGCGGCACGGCCAAATCCGCGTGCTCGAAGTGATCAAAGACTTCGAAGGCATGGACGCGGGCGCCTTCTGGCACGACGTGAAATTCAGCCTGAGGCACGTCCAGGATTTCAGCCGGATCGCCGTCGTGACCAACCCCGACGTCCACCATCTCTGGTCGAGTCTCGTCGCGCCCTTCATGCGCTGCGACGTCGAGCATTTCTCTCCCGGAGAGATGGAAGCCGCGCGCGATTGGCTGATGTGGCCCGAAGGCGCCGTCGACTAGCGACTCTATTGGGCGTGCGGCTGCGGCGCGGGCCTTTCCTGAATCGAGTTGAGATACTCGATGATCGCTTCGACATCGGCCGGGCTGAACACGAAGATCGGCATATCGGGATGGCCTGAGACGATTCCCTCCGCAAGCGATTCGCTCAAGTCCTCGATGGGATAGCGGCTCGACAGAGTTCGGAACGGCGGCGCCTCGGGGTGCGGGCTCGCGCCCTCCTTGCCGATGGCGTGGCAGCGCGAGCAGTTTTTGTTTGACAAGCACCTCGCCTTTGTCGGTGAGGTCCTTCTCGGCGGCTAAAGTGGGTGCTGGCGCAAGTGCAATGCACAGGGCCGCACCAAAGGCGACAAGCGCCGTACGTGTACCGGCCTCAACTCTCGACGCGCTGTCCCGCATTCTTCTCTCGTTCCCCGCAAGCCATGAAAAAATGAAAGGCCGCGGGGCGTCTGTCGCACACCCCAACGGCCTTGCCAAAATTCTCCTTAGCAATGAGGCAACCAGGGCCTTGAGATCTCGATTGCCCTGCCGAAGCGAGACGCCTAGTGGCTCGTCTCGTGCTTCAGCCGCTCAATCTCATCTTTAAGGCGCAATTTTTGACGCTTCCACTCGGTGATCTTGAGGGGGTCGGCCGTCGGCCTCGCCTGCTCTTCTTCGATTTTGCGATCAAGTGCGCGGTGTTTCTCGGATAACTCCACGAGATGTGCGTCAAGCGCCATATCGGACCTCCATAGCTGTTGGTCTCGGGCCGGACATCATGTCAAATCGACGACGATTTGTCTAATGCCGGTCTTGCGGTCAGCGGTCACGCTGTGCAGTGCAACAACGCGCGAAGTGGCCCGCCGGTTTTCCTCAAGGTCTTGCGCCCTCCACAGTTCGCCGCGATACTTTCCGCGTCCCGGGGATAGCAAGGAGCAGGGGACGTCCGATGGAGAGCGAGGAGATTCGCGAGCTCCGGGCGACCCTGCTTAGACTCAAGCAGGAGCACCGGGACCTCGACAGCGCCATCAACGCGCTCGAAGAATCAGGCCGCGCCGACGCGCTTCAGCTCAAGCGGCTCAAGAAGAAGAAGCTCTACCTCAAGGACGAGATCGCGCGCATCGAGGACCAGCTTCTCCCCGACATCATCGCCTAGGCGGTCGACTTCCGAGCATAGGCGAGCACGACCAAGCCCAGCAGTCCGCCACCGATCTCCATAGCAAGATAGAGGTCGAGCAGCCGGCTCGCCGGGCCGTCCACAATGAGGCTGATCACCCGCCCAAGGGCAAGCGAGAAACAAAAACAGATCGCCCAGATCGCCGCGATGCGCTGCCAGTCCGGCTTGAACGCGGCAATCACCCAGAAGGCTGAGGCCGCGAGGTAAAGGCACATGAGCGCGCGAAAAATCTGGGTCTGGTCGGCCCCTTCGACCCTGATATCCAAGAACCTTGGCAGCACGCCCGCGGGGTCGATTCCATAGCTGAGCGCGACCGGCACGAGCACGATGGCCATGAACAGGAGATAGGCCCGCATCAGCAGCTCGCCGCGACTCGCGCCTTGCGCCGTTCTCTCCATGTGCGCTGCGCTCCAGCCGGGCCCCAGTGCACTTTACGGCGCGGGTGCCTTGCCAAGCAAGGGCGCAACCCTATAATCCCGCGCTTTCCGCGAGCCCCGGCTGCCTTCCCATGAGCCCAAGATGAGCGTTGCCAAGCCCGTCGTCGGCATCATCATGGGCAGCCGCTCGGACTGGCCGATTCTCAAGGCCGCGGCTGAGGTGCTCGACTCACTAAAGGTGCCTTACGAGACCAAGGTCGTCTCGGCCCACCGCACCCCTAAGCGGCTCTACAGCTACGCCACCAGCGCACGCGAGCGCGGCCTCAAGGTGATCATCGCCGGCGCCGGCGGGGCGGCGCATCTCCCAGGCATGACGGCTTCGATGACGGAGCTGCCGGTGCTCGGCGTGCCCATCGAGAGCAAGGCGCTCAAGGGCCTCGACAGCCTGTTGTCGATCGCGCAAATGCCGGCCGGCGTCCCGGTCGGCACGCTCGCCATCGGCGAATCCGGCGCGACCAACGCCGGGATTCTCGCCGCACAGATTCTCGCGCTCGAGGATTCGCGCCTGGCCACTCGCGTCGCCGCCTACCGCGCAGCACAGACCGATGCCATTCCCGAAGCGGTCGAGGGATGATAGCTGACGCTCCGCTGCCACCCGGCAGCACGATCGGAGTTCTCGGCGGAGGCCAGCTTGGCCGCATGCTTGCGATGGAGGCGGCGCGGCTCGGGCTAAAAACTCATGTCTATTGTGATGAGGCCAACTCGCCCGCCTTCGACGTTGCCGCCGCGCTCACGGTGGGAAGCTACGCCGACCGCGACGCGCTTGGACGCTTTGCCGGCACCGTCGATGTCGTGACCTGCGAATTCGAGAATGTGCCGGCCGAAACGCTCGAAGCTCTAGCACGCGTCGCGCCGGTCTTCCCCAGCGCCAAATCTTTCGCCGTGGCGCAGGACCGTCTCACCGAGAAGGATTTCGTGCGCGCGCTCGACATTGCGGTCGCGCACTATGCTGATGTGACGAGCCTCGCCGATTTGCGCGCGGCGCTGCGCACCGTAAAGCTTCCCGCGCTGCTCAAGACGCGGCGCTTTGGCTATGACGGCAAGGGGCAAGTCATGATCCGCAACGAGGCCGACGTCGAGAGCGCGTGGGCTGCGATCGGCCGCGTGCCTGCCGTGCTCGAAGGGTTGTTGCGCTTCGAGCGAGAAATCTCTGTGATCGTCGTGCGCGGCAAGAATGGCACCACCAAATTCTACGATCCGGTCGAGAACGTGCATCAGAACGGCATTCTCGCCGTGAGCCGCGTGCCGGCGCGCATCTCGCAAAGCTCGGGCTTTGCCGCGCGCGCCATTGCCGGCGAGATCGCCGAGGCGCTCGGGCATGTCGGCGTGCTGGCGGTCGAGATGTTCGAGCGTGGCGGCGATCAGCCCGACCTCGTCGTCAACGAGATCGCGCCGCGCGTGCACAACTCAGGACATTGGACGCTCGACGCCTGTGCCGTCAGCCAGTTCGAAAATCATGCGAGAGCCATTTGCGGCTGGCCGCTCGGCGAGACGGCGCGCCACAGCGATGCGATCATGACCAATCTCATCGGAGCCGAGATCGATAAATGGCGCGGGCTCGCCAAAGAGGATGGCGCCGCCGTCCACATCTACGGCAAAGCGGAGGCGCGGGCCGGCCGCAAGATGGGCCACGTCACCCGGCTGTTCCCTAAGAGCTGAGCCTTGGCGATGCTCAGCAGGTCAGGAGTGAGCATATGAAATGGATGCTGCTTGTGCTTATCTACGGGACCATCCCGGTCAAAACCGGGCTCGTCTTCGACACGATCGACGATTGCCTGAAAGCCGAAGAGCAAATGCGCAGCGAATATGCCCGTGTCTACAACGCTTGGCGCTCATGGGCCGAAGCCAATCCGAAGGAGTCACAGTATCCCGACAGTCAGAAGTTCAACTGGCGGCGCGACGGCATGGAGACGACAGGCACGTGCATCCCTCACGCCGAGAGTGCCGCCATCCCGGACTGAGCCCCGGTATCTGGACAATTTCCGCCGCTTCTGTTAGAGCAAGCCCGGATGCGGGACCCTGACCGGTTCGGCCAAGGGTCGTATTTGGCCCCCGCGTCCAATCCAGACATCACTCGGCCAATCGGAGAGAGAAGCACTCGTGCAAGTCGTCGTTCGCGATAACAATGTCGATCAGGCCCTCAGGGCGCTGAAGAAGAAAATGCAGCGCGAAGGCATCTTCCGCGAAATGAAGCTTCGCAACTACTACGAGAAGCCGTCGGAGAAGCGCGCCCGTGAGAAGGCTGAGGCCATCCGCAGAGCCCGCAAGCTTGCCCGCAAGAAGGCGCAGCGCGAAGGTGGCGGCGGCACAGGCCCCACGCCCAAGCCGCGCAGTCCTCGCCGGTAGACTAGACTTCCTTATTCCCTTCATTGTCATTGCCCGGCTTGACCGGACAATCCAGTAACCACCGCCGCAAGAAATCAACGCACGGCGGTAGCTACTGGATTCCCGCTTTCGCGGGAATGACACGTAGGGGTTGAGGTCCTACCGGCTTTCGCCGCTGGCTGCCGCGGCGATCTCGACCGGACGGCCGCCCTTGGCAACCGGTACCGGACGAAGGGTCTCGAGGAAGGTCTCGACCTTCTCCCAGGCGCCCTTCTCGAACAGGTCGTTGTGACCCGCCGCCGGCACGACGGTCATGCTCTTCGGCTCGTTCGCCTTATGGAACACGCGGCGCGCCTGATCGAGCGGAATGATCTCGTCGCGTCCGCCATGGAGGATGCAGACCGGCACCGTCACATCGCCGATGCGGTCGATGGTGCGGTACTGATCGACCATGATGATGCCGAGCGGGAAGCCCTTCCACAGCAACTTGCCGACATCGACGATGGAGGTGAACGGCGCTTCGAGCACGAGCGCCTTCACCGCGCGCTGAAGCGTGAGCCTGGTCGCAACCGCGGTGCCAAGGGACTCGCCGTAGGCGACAATGTCTTGCGGCGCCACGCCTTGCCCGCGCAGGCAATCATAGGCGCTGACGGCGTCCGCCGAGATCCTCGCTTCGGTGGGCCGTCCCTCGGATCCGCCATAGCGCCGGTAGTTGAGCATAAACACGCCGTAGCCGTCGGAGCCGATGGTGGCGATCTTGCCGGCGCGGCATGCGGTATTGCCGCTATTACCGGTGAAATAGAGCAAGGTCGGCTTGCCCACGCGCGCCGGTAGGTGCCAGGCGATGAGCTTGGTGCCATCGGCAGCCTTGAACAGGATCTCCTCGACGCCGGACAGACCGGCATCCTCAGGCGCAACCCGTGTGCGGTCGGGGATATAGATGAAATAGCGGTGCAGTAGCCGGGCGACGATGCCGATCAGCGCAAAAATACCAATAAGCGAGATGACCAGGTTCAACATGGCTTGAAGAAATACCCTTCGCGTTGCTTGGTTGGGAAGCGAATAGCCTAAATGTTATGAACGCAGCTTGAACGGCGCGTTCATAAAGGGCGCAGATTTCCTTGCGTCCTTCCGCAGTGCAGTCGCTCTGCTTGAGGCTTTCAAGCGGTCGCTTATAGCGGGAAATTCAGCCGGGGTGTGACAATTCTTCGATAATTTTGAGGCGATTAACTCCGTGTACTGCCTCAAAGCGCCTTGAAGATATCGTGGTCATCGCTTCGTGGGCGGCGGGCGTTATCACTGTCGAAAACTCGCCCAAGGAGCCGACGACATGACGATCCAATTCAATCACACCATCCTGTATGCCCACGACAGCGAGGCGTCCGCAAAGTTCCTCGCCGAAATGCTCGGTCTTCCCGCGCCCGTCAAATGGGGGCCGTTCGTGGTGGTCAAAACCGATAACGGGACCAACCTCGACTTCATGGACACCGACGGTGAGATTACCAGCCAGCACTACGCCTTCCTGGTCGACGATCAGGATTTCGATGCGATCTTCGAGCGCATTCGGGCGCGGAAGCTCACCTACTGGGCCGATCCCGGACAAACGCAGCAGGGTCAGATCAATGATCGGGATGGCGGGCGCGGTTTCTACTTCGAGGATCCCAACGGGCATTTCCTCGAGATCATTACGCGTCCCTATGGCAGCGGCGGCTGGAATCCGTGAGCGAATACCGACGCGCCAACCTCACAGCGACTTGGCGATCTCCTCGGTCATTTTCTTTGCGTCGCCGAGCGCCATCATCGTGTTGTCGCGATAGAACAGCGGATTGTCGATGCCGGCGTAGCCGCTTGCGAGCGATCGTTTGTTGAAGATAACCGTGCCCGCCTTCCATACCTGCAGCACCGGCATGCCATAGATCGGCGATGACGGATCCTCCTCCGCGGCCGGATTGGTCACGTCGTTGGCGCCGATCACGTAAGCCACGTCGGCTTGAGCGAACTCGTTATTGATGTCCTCGAGCTCGAACACCTCGTCGTAGGGCACGTTGGCTTCGGCGAGCAGCACATTCATATGTCCCGGCATGCGGCCCGCCACCGGATGGATTGCATATTTGACTTCAACCCCATCCTTCTTCAGCCCGTCAGCCATTTCGCGCAAAGCGTGCTGTGCTTGCGCCACCGCCATGCCGTAGCCTGGCACGATGATGACCTTGCTCGCATTCTTCATGAGGTAGGCGGCATCCTCCGCCGAACCGAGCTTCACCGGCTTCTGTTCTCCGCCGCCTGCCGGGCCCGCTACTTCGCCGCCGAACCCGCCGAGGATCACGCTGATGAAAGAGCGGTTCATCCCCTTGCACATGATGTAGGACAGGATCGCGCCAGAGGAGCCGACT
>JBKOUI010000303.1:0-4216 GCA_046723315.1 Pseudomonadota bacterium
CATCAGCACCGCGTCGTAGTCGTTGTCTTTCACCATGAGCAGCGCGACCTCGCCGTTTTCGGCGAGATCAACGAAAGCCTCCGCATCCTCGAGTTGGCCGATCGCCACCTCCTGATTGATCTCGTTGTCCTCGACAAGAAGGACGCGCGCGCCCCGCAGGCGATCGATATCGAAGGACGGTCCCGCTTGGGCCAGTTCGGGTTGTTCGCGGTCGGCGCCGAGCGCCACCACCGCGGTATCGAACAGAATCGACGAGGTGACGGGCTTGATGAGCACGTTCTCGAAGCCAGACTCCTCGGCCTGTTTCAGCACCTCCTCGCGGCCGTAGGCGGTGACCATGACAAGATGGGGAGGCGGTTCGAGATCAGGAATTTGCATAATGCGCTTGCCGGTCTCGATGCCGTTCATGCCAGGCATCTGCCAGTCGACGAAGGCGATTTCATATCTCTGGTTCTTGTCGGCGGCCTGCCGAACCATGTTGATGGCTTCCTCGCCGGAGGCTGCCTCGTCGGCGATGAAAGTCATGTTAGTCAGCATGTTCGATAGGACGGCGCGGGCATGCGGATTGTCATCGATGATCAACACCCGCCGGCCACGAAGATCGGCCTGAAGGAGGCGCGGGCGCACGATCGCAGTTCCCTTGCCGAGTCTTGCGGTGAAGGTGAATGTGCTGCCTTTGCCGGGCTCGCTCTTCACCTCGACATGGCCGCCCATCAGCTCGGTCAATTGCTTCGAGATGGCAAGCCCAAGCCCCGTCCCGCCATATTTCCGCGTGGTCGAGGCGTCGGCCTGCTCGAAGGCGCGGAACAGGCGCGAGATCTGCGCCTCGGTCATGCCGATGCCGGTGTCGCTCACCTTGAATTCCACAAGCTGGCTATCGGGGTCATTCTGGAGCGCGCGCACCGCGACGGCGACTTCGCCATGCTCGGTGAATTTCACGGCGTTGTTGCAGAAATTGATCAGGATCTGACCGAGCCTCAGCGGGTCGCCCCGGAAATGGGTGGAGACGTCGGGGGCGACCTCGAAAATCAGCTCCAAGCCTTTGGCCGAGGCCTTTTCGCTCATCAGGTTCCCGACATTCTCCAGCACCTTGTCGAGATCGAAATCGATGGTCTCGATCGAGAGCTTGCCGGCCTCGATCTTCGAGAAGTCGAGGATGTCGTTGATGATGCCGAGGAGGTGCTGGCCCGAGCTCTTCACCTTGAGCACGTAATCGCGCTGGCGGGGAGTGAGGTCGGTCTTAAGGGCGAGATGGGAAAGGCCGATGATCGCGTTCATCGGCGTCCTGATCTCGTGGCTCATATTGGCGAGGAACACGCTCTTGGCCTCGTTGGCCTCGAGCGCGGCCTGCGTCGCCTTTTCGAGTTCCACCTGGGCCGCTTGGAACGCCTGCTCGGCCGCCTTGCGGGCGTCGATATCGCTCCACGACCCAACCACCTCGATGGGGTGGCCGTGCTTGTCGCGGATGAGATGCTGCTCGTCGCTCACCCAGCAATAGGTGCCGTTCTTCTTGCGGAAGCGATATTCGGCGAGATGCACGCCCTTTCTGAACAGCTCGGCCTGCTTCGCCTCGACCTCTGGCAGATCCTCCGGATGCACATGTGAGCGCCAGAAGTCCGCATCCCGAAGATACTGATCGGGGCTATAGCCCAGCATGTGCGCAATGTTGGCGCTGACGAAAGTCGGGGCGAAATCTCCGCTTGCGGCGAAACTGTAGATGACCGAGGGCGCCGCGCCGAGGAGCAGGGTCAGCCGTGAGCGCGCGGTTTCTCGCTGCTCTTCCGCCTCTTTGCGCGCCGTGATGTCGGTCCAGGAGCCCACGATCTCGACTGGCTGCCCGTTGGCGTCGCGCAGCACATGTTGCCGATCGTGTACCCAGCAATAGGTGCCGTCCTTGCGACGATAGCGGTACTCGATTTCCTGCTGTCCGCGCTCGAAGACCCGATCGACCCACGCCTCGATGCGCGGAATATCTTCGGGGGGCACCCGTTCGCGCCACAGATCCGGATTCTCGAAATACTCCTTCGGCGTGACGCCGAACAGGTCCACGATGCGCTCGCTAACGAAGGTCGGTTGGAAGTTGTCGGTCGCCGAGCGGCAATAAATCACCGCGGGCGACGCATTGAGCAAACGGGACAAGTGGGCGTGGGCGGACGCCTGGACGTCGGCAATAGCTTGCAGACCCTTCTTTTCCTGCTCGGCAATCTGCCGGTTGTGCGCGGTTTCGAGCTCGCCGAGCATCTCGTTAAAGGTGCCGGCGAGGCGCCCAATCTCGTCCTCACTCTTGTAATCGATGCGGTTGCGGTAATCCTTGGTCTCGCGCACCGTCCTCGCCACCCCCTCGAGGCGCCCGAGCGGCCGCACGATGTGGCGATAGGTGGCAAAGGCAACCAGGAGGCTCAGTGCTGCGAGCGCGCCGGTCAGCCAAAGGCTGCGATAGAGCCGTCCGAGTAGATTGTCGATACGGGCGGTGATGAGGCGCTTCAGCTCAGATTGGCCAACCGTCCACGCACCGATCGCCTTGTTCACGGTCGCATCGTAAAGGCGATCACTGGATTGAACCGCGGCCGGATCGGCTACCCTCTGGTTCACGGCATTTAGGTATGAGGAGATGCTAGCCAGCATCTCGGTGACGTCGCCTTCGATGGTTTGCCGCAATTGCCCGTCGGGATTTCCGCGATAGGCTGAGGTCAGATTTCGTTCGATCTCGTCGGCGGTGGATCGCGCTATTGCGCCAAGCGCAACCACGCGAGGTTTCTCGTCACTTGAATTTGTGGCCGGAGTTTTGAGCGAGGCCTCGGTCTCGCCGATTTCGCCAAGCAAGCGCGGCATCTGCCTGACCACGGTATCCTGGAGGTAGTAGCTGTCGAGATCTGGATCGAGCGCGAGATTTGAATCGTCGCCGATGCGCGTGGCGAGATCGCGCGCCTTGGCGAGCGCCTCGATGATGAGGGCGCTCCGGTCGCCTTCCGTTCCCTTGGACCACAGCTTGCGCAGCGTGGTCTCCAAGGCCTGCTCGAGCGCTGCGGTTTGCAGCGTGCCGGCGGCCACTTGTTCGACCGCATCGAGCGACTTCAGCGTGTCCTCAGGCGAGGGCTGCGCCTGACCGGCGGCCTCGCCCTGCGTTGCCTCGCTAAGAATTGCTGCATAGACGCCGCGCAGACTTTCAAGATAACGGACGCCGACCAGCTCTTTCTGGGCAAATTGGATGGCAATCTCTTTTTCGGCAACGAGGCTATAGATCGCGACGACAATCGCGATGAGGAACATGCTGCAAAGAATGAAGAGCTTGGTGCTGGTGCTTAAATTTCTAAACATGATCAACTGAGACTCTCGGCCTAGCTGCACTGGCTACGGGCTGGCCCCGCGCAAGTGATCGGCGGCGTCTTCATTCTTGGACTTGTGCGCGAGACACCCTCAACCGCCCGACCTTGGCTCCCTGGCGCGGGATACTAACCAGATGTCTCGGGATGGCATAGACCAAGTCGCCGATTTTGCTCTCGGATTATTGGTTGGGTTCCGGAGCGCACTCGCTGATAGCGGGCAGGGGATACGAGCGTCGTGTTCGAGGTCATCGCACCCAGCGCGGCTAATTCGGGCGCGCAGACAGGCTGGATTGGCAAACCAGGCCTGCGGCGGAACGTCTCAGGCACCGTATCCGGGCTCTCGCGAGGCAGTATCACCGCATTCCACGGGAGATGCCCAAATGCCAATCACGTTCCAGATTTGCCACTAAACTGAGCAAATTGGCGGGCAGATGGTGGGTAACCTGCCAAAACTCTGCCGAGTGTTGCCGCCGTGCTCTACCCCAATGGGATCATTAGGCCTACCCTAGGTATGGCTTGCGAATCGGCATTTTGCAGTGCAACATGCACTTGCGAAACAGCTGGTCCGGAGTTCATCGCGTAGCCAGTTCTCGTCAATTTGCGATTGGAACCGAAAATGAGGCTGAACACATAGGCTTACCGACGCTCACGAGGCAAGACTTCGGTCTTGTCGTGAGATCAAGACGCGGCTGAGCCGACTGGAACTAGGCGTCATATTTCGCGTTGCAACATGGAGGATGCGTCAAGGGCAAATTTCCAGACCGGAGAAAGGACTCCGCCTGGGACCAAGTGGTGTTGATTAGAAACTCCATTAGGAGGCCCTTACCGATGCTAACGACGCTGACGCTGCCCCCATCGGCGAGCCTGCTCCTCTCCGCTCTCGCTACAGC
>JBKOUI010000022.1:0-20263 GCA_046723315.1 Pseudomonadota bacterium
CTTGGGCTGCTCGGGGCTGGCGGCACCGAGCACGACGACGGGCTCGTTTGGCCGATATTCAGGGGCCAGCCTGACCTGGTCGCGCGTCAGGTTGAGGATAACGTGGTCGACAGCGCCGCTCGGTGGAAAACTAAGCGCGCCCCAATCGACCGCGATCTTTCTGCTACCGACGCCGAGAAATCCCCCAAAGTCGATGACTGCAGCGCGGACCTGCCCGTCCCGCTTCACGATCACGTCGATGATCTTGCCCATATCCTCGCCGGCGGTGGAGCGGACGCTCTTGCCGAGAATGCCCTCGACCTCGCGGTCATCGATCACGGTTGCCGGCGTGCCATCGCCAGTGATCGATGGAGCTTCTTCTCCCCGGCTGGTTGGAGAGGCTTGGGGGGCTGTTGCCGCCGGCTGATCCGTCGATTCGGCCAACCGCCACGTATCAGCGGTTGCTTGGCATGGCGTTGCGCTTGAAGGGAGCGCCTCAACTACCACGGGACGGCAAATGAGCGCCGCCCCAACCACTGCCATGACTTGCACGAGACGATGCATGAGATGCTCGGCGCCATTCTGCATATCGACCTCGAGTGAAACACCGCTCAAGGCATTGCGGTTCAGTCATCCGAATTTTTGCGGGGTTTTCTTCTCATTTTACATTCCCAAATCGCTAGCTCTTTGCGTTCGCGTTCGGTGATCGCCGTAAACCTTTTGTGAGCGCGGCGTCCTGCCGCATCGGAGCGTCTGGAAAAGCCAATTTCGATCAAGATGTTATTTCGAGATCTCGATGAATGTCGCACGCAAACGTGAGCTAGACCCCATGCGAATTGCCGGAATCGCCAGCAACCGATTGGTGAGCAAAGCGTTGGGGCTGTCTCGGGGGCGGGTGAGAAAGAGCGGAACCAGGCTCCCAAATGAATGATATTTGTGCATTTACCCGGCGCCCGCTCGCGTTCCTCGCTCATTACGTCAAACGGCGCGGAGCAGCGCACGGGGTCATCCTAGCCTCAGTTCTAGGTGCTGTGATCTCCTCGATCGGCGCGCAATACGGCGTGAAGATGCTGGTGGACTCGCTCGCCGACGCGCACGTGCAAATCGTCGCCGTATGGATTGCCTTCGCCGTGCTTGCCGGCCTCATCGCCGCGGACAATCTCCTATGGCGGGTTGCGATGTATATCGGGAGCTTCACCTTCACCGCGGTGACTGGCGATATTCGCCGCGATCTCTTCCGCCATCTCACTGGGCATGCGCCGAGCTACTTCACCGATCGGTTGCCGGGAACGCTAACGAGCCGCATCACCGCCACCTCGAATGCCGCCTTCACGGTGGAGAACATGCTGGTTTGCAATGTTCTGCCGCCTTGCGTGGCTACGCTCTCGGCCATCATCCTTATGTTTAGCGTCAATCTGCCGATGGCGGGAGTATTGGCGGCCATCGCGGGCATCATTGTCGTCGCCATGTTCCGCATAGCGGCCGCCGGCGAGCCATTGCATCATCAATATGCACATCGCGCCGCCTCGGTGGACGGCGAGATGATCGACGTCATCGGCAATATGCCGATCGTGCTGTCATTCTGCGGCGTGAAGCGGGAGCATCGGCGTTTCGACCGCACCGTCGGCCGCGAAATAGTGGCGAGAAAACGAAGCCTGTTCTATCTTGAGCGGCTAAGGTTGATGCATGCGATCGTTACCGTGGTGCTTACGGTCGCGCTGCTGGCCTGGGCCATTTTGCTCTGGCAGCAGGGCTCCGTGACGGCGGGCCAAGTGGTGCTGGTCTGCACGCTCGGCATTGCCGTGCTCCACGCCACGCGTGATTTGGCTGTTGCATTGGTTGATGCAACCCAGCACATGGCCCGTCTATCCGAAGCGCTGGCTACGCTGCTCATCTCGCACGATCTGCGCGATCACCCCGAGGCGGTGCCGCTGACGCGAAATGCCGGCAGCGTCACCTTCCGCCATGTCAGCTTTGCTTATCCCGGCACCGAGGAGGTGTTTTCCGATTTCAATCTGCACATCGAAACCGGACAGCGGGTTGGTCTGGTCGGCCGGTCTGGCAGCGGCAAGTCCACCTTGTTCGCGCTCATTCAACGGTTTTATGACGTGCAGAACGGCAGCGTCCTGGTCGGCGGCGAGAACGTCATGGAAGTGACCCAACACAGCCTCAGGGCAGCCATCGCTTCGGTTCCGCAAGACATCTCGCTGTTTCATCGCTCGATTCTCGAGAACGTCCGCTATGGGCGGCCCGGCGCAAGCGATACTGAGGTTCTGCGGGCAATCGAGGCAGCCCGTTGCAGCGACTTTATTAATGCCCTGCCTGAGGGTGTTGCCACTATCGTCGGCAATCGCGGCGTGAAGCTGTCGCCGGGCCAGCGGCAGCGCATTGCCATCGCCCGGGCCTTTCTCAAGGATGCGCCAATTCTCTTGCTGGACGAGGCGACCTCGGCGCTCGATACCGAGTCGGAGGAAGCCGTTCGTCACGCTCTCGATCGGCTAATGCAGGGCCGCACCGTGATTGCGATCGCGCACAGGCTGTCGACCCTCCGCAGCTTCGATCGCATCGTCGTGCTGCAGGAAGGCGAAATCGTCGAGGACGGGACGCCGCAAGCGCTGGTGAGCCGCAAGGGCATTTACCGCGACTTGGTGCGCCGTGAGATGTCGCGGCTGTCCGCGCAAGCGGCCTAGCCGGAGCGTGTCAGGTGCAAACTTTTTCCGAGTGTCAGGTGCGGGCTCTTTCGCAGAGTTCAGGCTCGCCGATCTTAATCGGGTGTTGATGGCTAGTGCAGGATCGGCGCTGCGTTATGAGCAAGGCAAGCGCCCGCTCGAGCTCGGAGCCTCTGGCCAATTCGACGCCGTGAGCCTCGGCTTGCTGCACGAAGTCCGCCAGCCGATCGGAGGCCAACGCCTCACGTAAAGTTAAGGGCCTAACCATGTCATCGCCTCTTGGCCGCAAGTACCATTTGAGGAGACCCTATCTGGCAAATCTGGAGAAGTTTGGGCGTGGCAAGGGGGTCATTTCGACCCACGCCTGCGACAGGTTAGCCTCGTGCATGTATCAACTTTACGACAGCCGCAATTCTGAGGCGTGGCGGCAGAACCGAAAAGGGAACTAAATCCGATAAGTGGACTTTCCTTTTCGCACTAAAATTTCCCCGCTATGCGCATCCTCATTACCAACGATGATGGTATCGAAGCCGCCGGACTCGACGTCCTAGAGAAAATCGCCACCGACCTGACTGACGATGTGTGGGTTGTGGCGCCCGAGACGGACAACAGCGGTGCGTCCCACTCTCTGACCTTGGCTGAGCCGCTTCGCATGCGTGAGCTCGACAAGCGACACTACGCCGTAAAGGGTACGCCCACCGACTGCGTGATCATGGGCGTTCGCTTTCTCCTGCGCCAGCAACCGCCCGATCTCGTCTTGTCGGGTATCAATCGCGGCCAGAATCTCGCAGATGACATTACCTATTCCGGCACCGTTGCCGGCGCGATCCAGGGAACCCTACTTGGCATTCCATCAATCGCCATGAGTATTGTCTCGGGTCCGGTCGAAACCGGCCAGGACGGCCACCAAACTCCAATCTGGGAAACGCCGATGGAACACGGTGCCGATCTCATTCGAAAGCTGCTCGACGCCGGCTGGCCCGAAGGCGTCGTGATCAACGTCAACTATCCGAATTGCGAGCCCGGGGCGGTCAAGGGCGTTGCAGCCACCGTTCAAGGTTTGCGTGATCCGGGATTTCTGCGCATAGAGGATCGGCTCGATACGCGCGGCCGGGCATATTATTGGGTCGGCATCGAGCCTCGTCGGGTGAAGCCGCGCGAAGGAACCGATCTTTGGGCGGTTCGCTCGAACTTCATTTCGGTTACTCCTCTTTGCCTCGACTACACCGATCAAAAAACCCGCGACAGGCTGGCGTCGGTATTCGGAGGCTCCGAGGAGGCTCCTAGGGCAGCGCCTGCTGAAGCGGTGGGGGCTCAGGGACAAGCACGCGCAGGCCGTCATTCTCGAGCCTGATCTTGATAGGGTTGGAACCCTTAGGAGGCAAATAAACCCTGCTGTCGATTCGCGCGTAGCTATGCTTCCAGTCCACGTTGACCTTGCGTCCTTTTCGTACCGTGACAGGGGAGGGGGCACGCTCAGGGTTCTTCAGCCAAGCCGACATCTGCGCTCTCTCGCTTTCCAGCAGGAAGACGATATCGAGCAATCCGTCGTCTGGCGCGGCGGCGAACACAATCGGCAGAGCGGGCCCGGTGAGATTGAGATTGAGAATCTCGAGCAGCAGGAAATCGCCGGCGAACTCCTCGCCATCCACGCTGAATTCGAACCGCTCGGCCTCAGCGTCTTCGACGAACTTTTGCAGCTCCTCCCGACCCGAATCGATGCGCAGCGCCCTAGGGGGCCTGGGGCCGCTATGAGAGATAGCCTTGGCGATCGCTCCGAACCCGACGGCCTCGAGAAATCTGCGTTTTCCCCATGGTCCCTCGGCAAGACCGACATCGAGGCGACGAGGTCGAGCCGCGCTCAAGCCCGCTATCATGTCTTCCACAGTGCCCGTTAGGCCGAGAGCGCTGGCGATGTTATTGGCCGTGCCGATCGGAAGAATGGCGATGGGAATGGTGCGGTCACTCAAGAGACGGGCGACCCGCGTCACCGTACCGTCACCACCAGCCACGACGACGAGATCCCAATCTTGCTTGAGTGCCTCCCGATAGTCCTCATCTTTGCTGGACTGGTAGAGCGGCGAAAAGCCAGCGGCGTATAGCCGGCTCATCAGCTCAGCCGCAGTGGGATGCGCACCGCCCGCGGTCGGATTATGAATCAGCAGCGTCCGCATGTTCTGATCCGTGGCCTCATTGCAAAAGAGAAGCCCGGGAGTTTGATCCGAGCTTCTCTCATCACCGTATTCCACACTCTTGAATGATGACGGCACATCCAAGAATTGGAGAGACAGCCGCCAATCGCCGGTTGAGAACGCAGCATCGCAAGGGCGGTTCCGGGGACATGCGCCCATCATGTGGTTCCTGACCCACCAGCGTCCGTCATACGACGCGCTTGGGTGGAAGCAATCCTTACCAAAAGTTCATGAGGCTGAAATCGGCTTCTGCCCTGCTCGTGAGCAAATCGTCTTTGAGATAAAGAGCAACCGTTCACGGAAATGTTCCTAACGAAGCGGCGTCTCACCCGCGTTCCAGGAACCTTGCAGGCCCGTTCCGGTTAAAGCTTCAACGATGTTCTTTCACGATCGCTTCCATCGAACGGGATTCACAGATGAAGATTGCGCAAATTTCGCCATTGGTTGAGAGCGTACCCCCGCGTCTCTACGGCGGCACTGAACGGGTCGTATCGTACCTGACCGAAGAGCTCGTGGCTCAGGGTCACGATGTGACCTTGTTCGCGAGCGGCGATTCGATCACAAGTGCCAACCTCGTTCCCTGCACCAACCGCGCCCTGCGGCTCGATGCGAAGGGGCACGACCCCATCCCCTACTACATGGTGATGCTCGACAAGATCATGCAGCAATCCGCCGAGTTCGATGTGCTGCATTTCCATATCGACCACCTGCACTTCCCGCTCATTCGACAGCTCGACAACGCAGTGGTGACGACCCTCCACGGCCGGCAGGACCTTCCGATCTCTGCTCCTTTTTACGCCCATTTCTGCGACCTGCCGGTCATCTCGATATCGCACGCTCAACGGGGACCGATCGCCGGCGCGAACTTCGTCGGGACGGTGTATCACGGGATGCCCGTCGACCTTTATTGTCCAACCTCTGCTCCGCGCGAGGGCTATTTGGCCTTCCTTGGGCGCATCTCTCCCGAGAAGGATCCTATCGAAGCGATCCACATCGCCCATGCTTTGGGCATGCCGCTTAAGATCGCCGCCAAGGTGGACCGGGTGGATGAAGAGTATTTCCGGGAAAAGGTGGAGCCGCTGCTCGATACACCTGGCGTGGAGTTCATGGGTGAAGTTGGTGAGAAGGAGAAGGGCGATTTTCTTCGCGGCGCATCAGCGCTCCTCTTTCCAATTTGCTGGCCTGAGCCATTCGGATTGGTCATGATTGAAGCCATGGCGTGTGGCACTCCCATTCTTGCTTACGATTTCGGTTCGGTCCGGGAGGTCATCGACGACGGCGTTACGGGTTATGTGGTGAGATCGCTCGATGAGGCAGTTGCGACTTTGCCGAAAGTGCTGCAACTCGACCGCGGCGAGGTACGCCGAAGGTTCGAGAAGCGTTTCTCGGTATCTCGCATGGCCGAAGACTATGTGAGGATCTATCAGATGCTGGTGCGGCGTTCGCGCGCGCAGCCGAGCTTGCGGCCTGTCGTCAATGATGTGACGCGCGTCAACGGAGACACGTATCTCAGCGACGCCAGCTTGCATGTCGACTAAGAGACAAAGCGCCAGACAACAAGAAATCGAACGAAGTCCCGGCCTCTCCTTCGGGATTGCCGTAAGATCTTCGCCGGAGCGTCCTCGCCACGCAATGAAGCATGGCGACAGCTTCCTCGTGATCGATACTCACGGAGACATCGGCGCATCGGCAGGAGGGCCCGACGGCCTGTTCCATTCGGACACGCGCTACCTCTCGCATCTCGAGCTGCTGATCAATGGTCTCCAGCCCCTGCTGCTCGGCTCCAATCTGTCGAACGACAACTGCGCGCTGACCGTCGACCTCACCAACCCCGATATCTTCGAGGAAGATCGCATCATCCTGCGCAAAAGCTTGATGCATGTCTCGCGCACCATCTTCGTGGCGCGAGACAACCTTTATCAGCGCTTCGTCGTTCATAATTACGGATCGATCACCGTTCCGCTGCTGTTGTCGATTACCTTCGCCAGCGATTTTGCCGACTTGTTCGAAGTCCGCGGGTTGACACGGCCGCAGCGCGGGGGGTTGCGCGCCGAAATTGGCGAGGGGGTCGTGAGGCTATTCTATTCCGGCCTCGATCAGATGACGCGCCAAACGGAAATCCGTTTCGACCCTCGACCGACGGCTTTGACGGAGAATTCGGCGTCGTTCCGGCTCGACCTCAAACCACAAGCGTCGGCCTCGTTCTATGTCACCGTGTCCTGCGATCCACACGAAATGGACCGGCGGCCCTTCCTCAGGATCATGCGGCAGGCCCACCGGGAAATGAAGCAGTTGATGAAGGGCGACACCAAGATCGTCACTTCGAACCAACGATTTAACGAGATGCTTCGCAGGTCTACGGTGGACCTCGCGATGCTCTCTACTGAGACGCCGCAAGGGCTTTTTCCCTACGCGGGCATTCCTTGGTATTCGACCACGTTCGGCCGCGATGGGTTGATCACCGCGCTGCAATGTCTGTGGCTTGACCGCAGGCTGGCTCTCGCCGTGCTCAAACGTTTGGCCGTCTTGCAGGCCACGGATTTCGACGCTGCCTCCGATGCCGCGCCAGGCAAGATTCTGCACGAAATGCGCGCGGGCGAGATGGCCAACCTAAGGGAGATTCCGTTTGGCCTCTATTACGGCAGCGTCGATGCCACGCCTCTGTTTGTCTTGTTGGCCGGTCAGTATGCGCAGGCGAGCGGCGACCTCGAGACCCTCAGAGAGCTTTGGCCTTCGGTCGAAAGGGCGCTCGCCTGGATCGACGGCCCGGCTGATGCAGATCGGGACGGGTTCATCGAATATCACAAGGAATCGGAAAAGGGCCTTGTGAACCAGGGATGGAAAGACTCGCAGGATGCGGTCTTCCATGCCGACGGACGATTGGCTGAAGGGCCAATCGCGCTCGCGGAGGTGCAGGGATATGTCCATGCGGCGAAGAAGCTCGCCGCCTGGTGCGCCGAGAAGCTCGGTCTTGCCGAGCGCGCGCTCAAGTTGACCGAAGAGGCCGAGCAGCTTGCCAAGCGTTTTGACCAAGCCTTTTGGTGCGAGGAAATCAGTACCTACGCGCTCGCCCTCGATGGCAACAAGGAGCCTTGTCGCGTTCGCACGTCCAATGCAGGTCAGGTCCTTTACAGCGGGATCGCGCGGCCTGAGCGGGCTGAGCGCGTGGTTTCAGGCTTGATGGGAAGCGACAGCTTTTCGGGTTGGGGAATCCGAACCGTGTCGACGGATGAGCGCCGCTATAACCCCATGTCCTATCACAACGGATCGGTTTGGCCGCACGACAATGCGCTCATTGCCCTTGGGTTTTCCCGCTATCACGCCAAAGGTTCAGTCAACCGCATCTTCCGCTCATTGTTCGACGCCGCATGCTTCTTGGAGCTTTACCGTCTGCCTGAGCTATTTTGCGGCTTCGCGCGCTTTGCGGGACGGGGACCGACGCTCTATCCGGTGGCCTGCGCGCCGCAAGCCTGGGCGGCGGGAACCTTCTTTGCCGCGCTGCAAGCCTCACTCGGTATCAAGCAGGACCCCTGGAATAAGGAGATCAGGTTCCAAAACGCGCGGCTCCCGAACTTTCTGGACGAGGTGGTGCTAAAGGGACTCACGGCAGGGGACGGCTATGTTGACGCGGTCATCCGCCGTCACGGTGACCGAACATCCTTGGAAGTCTTGCGCACCTACGGGAATATCGACATCAGGACCGAGCTTGAGGACTGAGGCACCGCCCCGAAGCTCCGCTACAATTTCTCGGATGTCTCGAACTCTTCCCTACGCCGCAGGGATATCTGGTTGCGCACAGCGCGCAACAGGAGCTGCTTAATCTGAATGGCGCTCCATCGTGCTTGGGCGAGCTGAAAGACCTTCCGGGCGACATAGGTTCGGCCCACCGCATTTCGCGGAGCGCTACTAGAGGTGTCGTCTTTCGCAAGCTCCTTCCAAACATCATCGACAATAAGCGCGATCTGGCTTAAAGCCTCGGGATTGAAAGAGCGGCGTGAAGTTCCAAGCCTTGCCATGAAAAACCTCCTGGCAAGCAACTAATCCTATGGGTTGGACATTAGTTCCGGCCCTAAGTGTCGCGGGCGTCCCGCGCCGCGGCCTGATCCGCCGTCGCAAGCCAGCTACGAAAATATCCTTCGAATGGAACCGGCGATGCACTAGGGCGTTGTGGGTCCCGGCGCAATGTGCCTACGCGCCATGCAGGTTAGCCAGAATGCCGAGGCGGGACGGGCCTAAAATCCCACAAATGAAGCAGAATTTGCACCCGCCGGTATCGCTAAACCGCCGACAGGCGGCGCGTGAAAGGCTAAACTCTCTCCTGAAATCAGCGTGTATTTTGCCGGAGCCAATCCATGCAGCCGGGTAGCGAAGCACTCGAACAATCGAAACCGAAGAGCCCACGCGAGCGCGAAATCGCGGCAGCCGAGAACGGCCAAGGGCTGAACGGTCAAGCCGTCCTGCGGGATATGTTGCTCGCACTCCAGGCTGTGCGGATGGGGGACTTCTCGATAAGGATGCCGGTCGGCGGAGAAGGCATCGAAGGCAAGATCGCCGATGCCTTCAATGAGATCGTCACGGCGAACCAGGTGCTCGCTCATCAATTGGAGGCCGTGGGTCAGGGCGTTGGCAAGGAGGGCCGGACTCGCAAGCGCGTCAAGCTAGGTTTCGCCCATGGCGCCTGGGGCGAGATGGAGACCTCGATCAATACGCTGATCGACGACCTGCTGTGGCCGACCACCGAGGTCTCGCGCGCAGTCGCCGCTGTCGCGCAAGGCGATCTCTTGCAGACGATGCGCCTCGATGTGGACGGCCGGCCGCTTCAGGGCGAGTTCCTCCAGGCGGCGACCACCGTCAACACCATGATCAAGCAGCTCGGCATCGTCACCTCCGAGGTGACGCGCGTGTCGCGCGAGGTGGGTACCGAAGGCAAGCTCGGCGGTCAGGCCGAGGTGCCGGGCGTGACCGGCGTGTGGAAGGACTTGACCGAAAGCGTCAACTCCATGGCCAACAATCTGACTGCGCAGGTCCGCAACATCGCCGACGTCACCATCGCCGTGGCCAGTGGCGACCTTTCCAAGAAGATCACCGTGGACGTGCGCGGCGAGATTCTGCAGCTGAAGGAAGCCATCAACACCATGGTGGATCAGCTCCGCTCGTTCGCGTCCGAGGTGACGCGCGTGGCGCGCGAGGTGGGCACCGACGGCAAGCTCGGCGGCCAAGCGATCGTGCCGGGCGTTGCCGGTACGTGGAAAGATCTGACCGACTCGGTCAACGCCATGTGCGGAAATCTGACCGCACAGGTGCGCAACATCGCGCAGGTCACGACCGCGGTGGCGCGCGGCGACCTGTCGCGCAAGATCACCGTGGATGTGCGCGGAGAAATTTTGGAGCTGAAGAACACCATCAACACGATGGTGGACCAGCTCAACTCGTTCGCTTCCGAAGTGACGCGCGTCGCGCGCGAGGTGGGCACCGAGGGTAAGCTCGGCGGTCAGGCGGAGGTGCCAGGCGTTGCCGGCACGTGGAAAGACTTGACCGACAACGTGAATTTCATGGCGTCGAACTTGACCGCTCAGGTTCGCAACATCGCCGACGTGGCGACGGCCATCGCTGGCGGTGACCTGTCGAAGAAGATTACCGTGAACGTGAGCGGCGAGATTCTTCAGCTGAAAGAGACCATCAACACGATGGTCGATCAGCTAAATGCCTTCGCCGGGGAAGTGACGCGCGTGGCGCGCGAGGTGGGCACCGAAGGCCGCCTCGGCGGTCAGGCCAATGTGCTCGGCGTTGCCGGCACGTGGAAAGACCTGACCGATAGCGTGAACTCGATGGCGAGCAACTTGACCGCGCAGGTCCGCAATATCGCCGAGGTGTCCACGGCCATTGCGAGCGGAGATCTGTCCAAGAAGATCACCGTGGACGTGCGCGGTGAGATTCTCGAGCTCAAAGACACCATCAATACCATGGTCGATCAGCTCAATGCCTTCGCCGGCGAAGTGACGCGCGTGGCGCGCGAGGTGGGCACCGAAGGCAAGCTCGGCGGCCAGGCCATGGTGCGCGGCGTGGCCGGCACGTGGAAGGACTTGACCGACAGTGTGAACTCGATGGCGTCGAACCTCACCGGTCAGGTGCGCAACATCGCCGAAGTCGCTACCGCCGTGGCACTCGGCGACCTGTCGAAGAAGATCACGGTGAACGTCAGCGGCGAGATCCTCCAACTGAAAGAAACCATCAACACGATGGTGGACCAGCTCAACGCCTTCGCCGCCGAGGTGACGCGCGTGGCGCGCGAGGTGGGCACCGACGGCAAGCTCGGCGGCCAGGCCGAGGTGCCCGGCGTGGCCGGCACGTGGAAGGACTTGACCGATAGCGTCAACTCGATGGCGGGCAACCTAACCGCTCAAGTTCGCAACATCGCCGAGGTCGCCACCGCCATCGCCGATGGGGACCTCTCGCGCAAGATCACGGTGGACGTGCGTGGCGAAATTCTCCAGCTGAAGCAAACACTTAATACCATGGTCGATCAGCTCAACGCCTTCGCCGCCGAGGTGACGCGCGTGGCGCGCGAGGTCGGTACCGAAGGCCGGTTGGGCGGCCAAGCCAACGTGCCGGGCGTCGCGGGTACCTGGAAGGACTTGACCGACAGCGTGAACTCGATGGCAGGCAATCTAACGGCGCAGGTCCGCAACATCGCCGAAGTGACAACCGCCGTGGCGCGCGGGGACCTGTCGCGGAAGATCACGGTGGACGTTAAGGGCGAAATTCTCGAACTCAAGAACACCATCAACACCATGGTGGATCAGTTGAACGCATTTGCCTCGGAGGTGACGCGCGTCGCGCGCGAGGTGGGCACCGAAGGCAAGCTCGGCGGTCAGGCGCAAGTGCCGGAGGTGGCCGGCACCTGGAAGGATCTGACGGACAACGTGAACTTCATGGCGTCGAATCTGACGGCCCAGGTTCGCAACATCGCCGAGGTGGCGACAGCTATCGCGAGCGGCGACCTTTCCAAGAAGATCACCGTGGACGTGCGCGGCGAGATCTTGCTGCTCAAGGAGACCTTGAACACCATGGTCGATCAGTTGAACCGCTTCGCCGGCGAGGTGACGCGCGTCGCGCGCGAGGTGGGTACCGAAGGCCGCCTCGGCGGTCAGGCGGTGGTGCAAGGCGTCGGCGGGACGTGGAAGGATCTGACCGACAACGTGAACCTGCTAGCCGCTAATCTGACCACGCAGGTTCGTAACATCGCCGAGGTGACCACCGCCGTGGCGCGCGGTGACCTATCGCGCAAGATCACCGTCGATGTGAAAGGCGAAATCCTCGAGCTGAAGGACACCATCAATACCATGGTGGATCAGCTTAACGGCTTTGCTTCGGAGGTGACGCGCGTGGCGCGCGAGGTGGGCACCGAAGGCAAGCTCGGGGGCCAGGCGCAGGTGCCAGGTGTGGCCGGCACATGGAAGGACCTGACTGACACTGTGAACGTCATGGCCGCCAACCTGACCGAGCAAGTGCGCGGCATCGTTAAGGTCGTGACCGCCGTCGCTAACGGCGACCTGAAACAGAACCTCACAGTGAAATCCAAGGGCGAGGTCGCGGCGCTTGCCGAAACCATCAACAACATGATGGACACGCTTGCGACCTTCGCCGATCAGGTGACCACGGTGGCGCGCGAGGTGGGTGTGGAAGGACGTCTCGGCGGCCAAGCCAATGTGCCTGGCGCTGCAGGCACATGGAAAGACCTGACCGGCAACGTCAATCTCTTGGCCGCGAACCTGACCACCCAGGTGCGCGCCATCGCCGAGGTTGCCACGGCGGTGACCAAAGGCGACCTGACGCGGTCGATCCAGGTCAATGCGCGCGGCGAGGTGGCCGAGCTCAAGGACAACATCAACACGATGATCGACAATTTGCGGCTCACCACCGACCGCAACACCGAGCAGGATTGGCTCAAGACCAACCTCGCCAAATTCACCAACATGCTGCAAGGCCAGCGCGATCTCGCCACGGTCGGACGGCTTTTGCTCTCCGAACTCACCCCACTCGTAGACGCCCAACTTGGCGTCATCTACCAAGTCGATGGAGAGAATGGGGCCGGCTTGCGGTTGCTCGCGGCTTACGCCGATGACGGCGCCACCGGCCATCCACAACGGCTAAGGTTTGGCGAGGGATTGGTCGGCCAGTGCGCCGCGGATAAGCGGAGTCTCTTGATCACCCATATGCCGGCACACGCTGTGTCGATCGGCTCGGCTCTGTTCAAGGTGGTCCCGCAGAGCGTGATCGTCCTACCAGTTCTGTTCGAGAACGAGGTGAAGGCCGTAATCGAGCTCGCGACGGTGACGGCATTCACCGATCTACAAGTCGCCTTCCTAGAACAACTGACGAGTGGCATTGGTATTGTGCTGAACTCGATCGAGGCGACAATGCAGACCGAGGCATTGCTCAAGCAGTCGCAACAACTTGCAACCGAATTGCAGACGCAACAAGGAGAGCTGCAACAGACCAACGAGCAGCTCGGACAGAAGGCGCAGCAGCTCGCCGAACGGAACGTTGAAGTGGAGCGCAAGAATCAGGAAATCGAGCAGGCGCGGCGAGCGCTCGAGGAGAAGGCGAGCGAGCTTGCCCTGACTTCTAAATACAAGTCGGAGTTCCTGGCGAATATGAGCCACGAGCTGCGCACCCCGCTGAACAGCATCCTCATCCTCGGCCAGCAATTGACCGACAACCCCGAAGGCAATCTAACGGCTCGGCAAGTCGAATTTGCGCGCACCATTCACGGAGCCGGAACCGACCTGCTCAACCTGATCAGCGACATCCTCGATCTGTCCAAGATCGAGTCGGGTACCGTGACGGTTGAGGCCGAGGAAATCGCCTTTGCGAGCCTCGTGGAGGCGGTGGCGCGGCCGTTCCGCCACGAGGCTGAATCGCGCGGTCTTTCTTTCGACGTGCAAGTCGACCCCAATCTCGGGCGCAGCATCACCACGGACTCGAAGCGCGTTCAACAGGTGCTCAAGAATCTGCTGTCGAACGCCTTCAAGTTCACGCAGCAAGGCGGGGTATGGCTCAAAGTCACGGCCGCGAATGACGGGTGGAGTCCGGATCATCCGGTGCTCAGCCAATCGCCTATGGTGGCTGCCTTCGAAGTATCCGACTCTGGCATTGGCATACCGCAGGACAAGCAGAAGATCATCTTCGAGGCCTTCCAGCAGGCCGACGCCAGCACGAGCCGCAAATATGGCGGGACGGGCCTTGGGCTAGCCATCAGCCGGGAGCTCGCGCATGTGCTCGGCGGCGAGATCGGCTTGCAGAGCACCCCCGGCATGGGCAGCACCTTCACTTTATATCTACCCCTGATCTACGGCGGCCCCTCTGCGCTTCGTCCCGTGCCGACCAACGGCAACGGAACATTGCACGAGGGGCGCGCACAAATCCCGACGATCGTCTACGAGCGCGTGGCCCAGCCGATTCCCGACGACCGGATGTCCATCGAGCCGGGCGACGGCGTGATGCTGATCGTCGAAGACGACCCGCATTACGCGCGGATTCTCATCGACCTCGCCAAGGAGCACGGCTTCAAGGTCTTGGTCGCGAGCAAGGGCGCCGATGCGCTCACGCTGGCGCAAGAGTTTCGCCCGACCGCGGTCTCGCTAGACGTATTCCTTCCCGACATGCTGGGCTGGACGGTCTTGAGCCAGCTGAAGCAAAATCCCCTGACTCGTCATATTCCCGTGCAGATCGTTACCTTGGACGAAGATCGCCAACATGGGCTTTCGCGCGGCGCGTTCTGTTTCGTCACCAAGCCTGCCTCCGCCGAAAGCATCGAAGCAGCGCTTTCGCGGATCAAGGACTATGCCGGCGCGCGCAGAAAGCGCCTACTCGTCGTCGAGGACAACGCCGCCGAGCAGCTCAGCATCACCTCGCTTCTCGAGCATGACGACATCGAGATCGTGACGGCGGGGACGGGTGCCGAAGGCCTCGATCGCCTCAGTGAGGAACGCTTCGATTGCGTCGTGCTCGACTTGCGGCTTCCCGACATGTCCGGATTCGAGGTCTTGGAAGCGATGCGCAGCGACGACTCGTTATCGGACATCCCGGTGGTGGTGTTTACCGGCAGGGAACTCTCCCCGGAGGAGGATGCTCAGCTGCACACCATGGCCCGCAGCATTGTGGTGAAGGGAGTGGAGTCGCCCGAGCGCCTGCTCGACGAGACCTCACTCTTCCTGCATCGCGTGGTAACCGACCTTCCGACCGAGAAACAGCAGATGATCGAGCGCCTGCACCGGTCGGATGAAGATCTCGTCGGAAAAATTGCGCTTCTCGTCGACGACGACACACGCAACATTTTTGCGCTTTCCAGCATGCTGGAGCGACGGGGCATGCGTGTGCTGACCGCGTCCAACGGCGGCGAGGCCATCCGCCTCGTCAATTCGACGCCGGATATCGCCATCGTGCTGATGGACATCATGATGCCCGAAATGGACGGGTATCAGACCATTGCCGCCATACGCGAGAACCCGGCATTCCGGCGCCTTCCAATCATTGCGCTCACGGCCAAGGCGATGAAAGGTGACCGCGAGAAATCGCTCGAGGCGGGTGCCTCCGAATATTTGGCAAAGCCGGTGAATACCGAGCAACTTCTTTCGGCAATGCGCAGCTGGCTGCACCGGTAAAAGGTCATGAGCGCGATGAACGCCACTTATAACGCTAGCGATAGAGTCAACATTCTCCTGGTCGACGACCAGCCGGCCAAGCTACTGAGCTATGAGGTCATTCTCCAGGAGCTGGGCGAGAACCTGCTGAAGGCATCGTCGGCGACCGAAGCACTCAATCAGCTGCTCAAGTACGACGTCGCCGTCATCCTCGTGGACGTGTGCATGCCCGATCTGGATGGCTTCGAGCTCGCCGCCATGATCCGGGAACATCCGCGCTGCCGCGAAACCGCGATCATCTTCATTTCGGCGATTCACCTCACCGATCTCGACAGGCTGCGGGGCTACGCCATGGGCGCCGTCGACTACGTGCCGGTCCCGGTGATCGCTGAGGTGCTCCGCGCCAAGGTCAAGATCTTCACTGAGCTCTACCGGAAAACGCGTCAGCTCGAGCAATTCAACCGCGAGCTTGAAAGCCGTGTGGCGGAAAGAACCGCCGAGCTTCAATCCTATGCCGGCATGTTGCTGGAGAGTGAGAAACGCCGAAGCCTCGCGCTCGCTGTCGGACAAATGGGCTCGTGGGACTGGGATCTCGTGCGCGGTGAATGCACGTGGGACGAAGGCCATTGCCGCATTTTTGGCGTGGATCCAAACAACTTCAAAGTTACGCCAGAGAGAATCAGGGCCTTGCTCGATCCCGAGGACTGGGAGCGGCTGACGCATGCTTGGTCTGAGGGCGCTCTTAATATGCGCTCGTATGAGACCGAATTTCGTGTGCACCGTCCGAACGGCGGGGTCAGATGGTGCACCGCCACGGCGGTAGCGACGGTCGACGACAAGAACCGCATCGTCCGGATTAGCGGCGTCACCACCGACATCACTGAGCGCCGGCGGACCGAGGAACGACAGGCCTTCCTCGCTCGTGAGGTCGATCATCGCGCGCGCAACGTTCTCGCCGTGGTTCAATCGATTCTACGGCTCACCAAGACGCCCAGCATCGATGCCTATGTCGGAGCCGTCGAAGGTCGGATCAAAGCTCTTTCTCACGCCCACATGCTGCTATCGGAAAGCCGTTGGGAAGGCGCCGATCTTGCGCGACTAATCGCCGAGGAGCTCGATCCTTATCGGATTGGCAATCCCGACGTCGTGAGCGTCGAAGGACCGCAGGCGATCCTCGACCCGCGCCGGGCTCAGACGCTGGCCCTTGCGGTTCACGAGCTCGCAACCAACGCGGCGAAATACGGCGCACTGACCACTCCCAATGGCAGGGTGGAGCTTCGCTGGGCCATCGACGGCGACGGACTGACGATCAAATGGCTGGAGACAAGCGGCCCGCGAGTCACGGCACCGGCCACTCAGGGTTACGGTACACGGGTCATTCGCGCAAGCCTCGAACAGCTCTCTGGCAAGGCGAGCTTCGATTGGCATCCATCTGGTCTCGTCTGCACCTTGTCGCTTCCGCATGACGAAGGTCTCAAGTTTGGCAACGGCGGCGTTATTTCCAAGCGACACGAAAAGAGCACGGGAGATCTTTCCCACCTCGTAGCCGGCAGCGCTGTACTGCTCGCCGAGGACGAATCGATGGTCGCCATGATGGTGGAGGAAACCCTAGCCGAGCTCGGGTTTTGCGTAATCGGTCCCTATGGGACCCTGGCCGAGGCGATGCGGGCGGCGAGTAACGCGCATCTCGACGCCGCGATACTCGATATCAACCTTGGCGGCCAACTGGTCTATCCGGTCGCGGACATTTTGGGCTCGAAGGGCGTGCCCGTCGTGTTTGTCACGGGTTACGGGATGGAAAGTATCGAGACCCGTTACACTGACATCCCGCTCCTGCAAAAGCCCCTCGATAGAAGAACACTGCAGGATTTGTTCGATACTTCCGGCAACGCCGAGGCTGCCGCGATGCCGGAGGAATTGTCCAGGGCAAAAGCTGCCCGGCTCTAAGCGTTGCAGATCTCTACGCCAAGGATCGAGCTCTTTCTCCTGAGCTGACATGGCTAACGGCGCAATCGGAACTGCCGCCGCTGCTGCAAGTTTGGCTCGCGGGAGTTGTCAGAGTTCTGCAAGGAGACGCCGCATGGCCAAATCGCGCGCCAAACGATCCTCGGCCTCGGCCGCCTTCGCCGAAGAGGCGGAAGTCACTGCAAAAAGGGAGCGGGAGATCCAGCGCGAGATCGATCGCTCCGACAAAAAGCAAAAGGGCCGGAAACAGGACGGCGGTGCGATGCAGGCTGGCGCTCGGCTCTACCCGGTACCGCGGCTGCCAGGCCAACATTTGCAAAAGCCGGGAGAGGAGGGCGAGCTTGAGTTGCAGCCATTCTATGACGCCCCTCACTATAAGGGCTCCGGCAAGCTTGAGGGCATGGTCGCGCTGATCACCGGCGGCGACTCTGGGATTGGCCGCTCCGTGGCCGTACTCTACGCGCGCGAAGGCGCCGACGTCGCAATTGCCTATCTCAACGAACATGAAGATGCCGAGGAGACGAAACGTGCCGTGGAGGAAGAAGGGCGTCGCTGCATCCTCATCTCCGGCGACGTGGCCGATCCTGAATTCTGCAAGGACGCCGTCGAGCGGACCGTCGACGAGCTCGGCAAGCTCGACATTCTCGTGAACAACGCTGCCTTTCAGGAGCACGTCAACAGCTTCGAGGAGCTGACCGAGGAGCATTTCGACCGCACCATAAAGACCAATCTTTACGGCTACTTCCATATGGCTAAGGCTGCGGTTCCGCATTTGCGGAACGGGAGCTCGATCGTCATGACTGGGTCTATTACGGGCCTTCTCGGCAACAAGGATCTGCTTGACTATTCGATGACGAAAGGCGGCATTCACGCCTTCACGCGCTCCCTCGCCACCCATTTGGTCGACCGCGGCATTCGCGTGAACGCAGTGGCGCCGGGCCCGGTCTGGACGCCGCTCAATCCTGCCGACAAGTCTGCCGAGAAGGTCGCCCAGTTCGGCGCCGACACGCCGATGAAGCGACCGGCCCAACCGGAAGAGATTGCGCCAGCTTTCGTGTTCCTGGCCTCACCGAGCTGCTCGAGCTACATCACCGGCGAGATCCTCCCCATCATCGGCGGCTATTCGGGAGGCTGAACGGGGACTCTGGCGCTAGCTTGACGGTCCCGGCCTACGCTCGAGGAAGCGCATCAAGGCGCTCTCAATTCTGTTCAACCCATTGCGCAAGCGCCCGCGTAACAGAGAGGCTTCGAGCTTACCGCTCTCATAGGCCCTGATCACGCTGGCGTGGATGTAGCTAGAGCGCGCGACGGTCCGCGTGTTGACCAGGATCTCACTCGCCTTGTCGGCGGCCTCGATGATTGCCTGTTTGCGAAGCTTCTCGGTCTCGTGGCCGTTGTTTTCAGTCAGCGACGCAAGCGCTTCGGCCGAAGCCCTGAAGGTGCGGAAATCCTTGGCGGTTACCTCGGCCCCGCTTGCTTCGGCGATGAAGGCATTGACTTCGCGAGCGATGATAGGTCGCTGCTTGCCGCTTTCGTCAGGCGCGCTGAACAGACGCGGGCCTTTCATATTGGAAAGCTTCTTCAGCACAGGCGCGAGCAACTTGTCTTTCAGCTCGCGCTTTACCGGCTTGCCGCCTTTGCCCTCAAACTCGATGAGGACTTTATCGCCTTCGACGGAAACGTCGCTCTTGAGCAAGGTGGCCGCGCCGCGCGAGCCTCGCGCCTCGGCATATTCCTCATAGCCCGGCCTGAGCAGCGCGCGGTCGATAAGCCGCACCACTGCGGCAATGACCTTGGTCCTGGATAACTGTGGACCATGTAGGGCTGTCCTCACAGCGTTGCGTAAGCGCGGCAGGGCCGAGCCCAAGCGCAGCAATCTCTGCGCCTTGGTTTCGCTGCGGGCTTTGTCCCAATTGGGGTGGTAGCGGTATTGCAGGCGTCCGTCGGCGTCGCGGCCTATCGCCTGGATGTGGGCGCTCTCATCCGCCGCGATGCACACATCCGTCCATGCCGGGGGAATGGCAAGCTGCTGGATCCGCGTCCTCAAGGCCTTGTTGCGGATGGTGCCGCCGTCGTCGTCTACGTAGGCGAAGCCTTTGCCGCAACGGCGTCGGCGCAAGCGAAGATCCGAAGTATCCGTGTAAGTCAGACCGTGGCGGCGGCAAAGCTTCCTTGCGTCTTGCGGCATGGCATGTCGACAAACACGCCGCGGCGCCTTTAAGTTTCCAATCGCAAGTCGAACTCTTTTCTCACCCGCGCGAGAGCGGCCACGAAGTCGCGCATGCAAGCGTCTGACACGCGGGCAGGTCGCGGACGTGCAAACCAATTGGGCTCCTGACCGAAACTCCCGACGAACACGAACGCCACCCCTTTAAGTTTCGAACAGGACTTCGCGTCACGAAGCTTGTCCATGATCCTGCCTTCAAGCTCGACTGCTGGGAGAGCGATCCGGTCGATCTTTATGCGTCGCCTTCTTGGCATGGCTAAGTCTGGACCTCGGCTGTCCCGCTGGTTCCAAGCCTCTCCACGGCCAACTGCAAAAGATCCGGGTACGTCGTCACACCTGCCGACGCGAGCTCTACGAGAGTACGACTCAGTGCGATTTTGACGGTTGTGACATGCTCACCGTCTGCCTTTCGGCGCAGAAGCTTTGGTAGGGCGGCGTTGAACGCGCGATCCATGGTGGAAAGCAGAAGTGGGTCGGGCCAGTTACTGGTCGCATCGCGAGCCATTGGTTTCCTCTTTAACGGCTTCAAGTAATACTATCCTGACCGATGCATAGTTCCAGTGGAATTAGCCATTTGTACTATAC
>JBKOUI010000235.1:0-7433 GCA_046723315.1 Pseudomonadota bacterium
GAGCTCGATTGCCTGGAAAGGACGAGCCGGCCTCGCTCCAGCGAAATTCCAGCTTATATCTGCCCGCGCAAAGGGTGAGCCGTTACTCATTCCTGCTGCCGCGCATGCGACCGCGCCCTCTTTCGGCGATCGACCCCTCGGTGTTCAAGTCATCCTCGCGACCAACGGACGACCGCTCGCTCTCGGCCCTCTCCTGCCGCCGAGCCACGCCCGTTACCTTTTCATCCGCGGGCTTCCCGCCGGGGCTGAGCTTTCCGCCGGACGGCGGAGCAGCAGCGGCGCGTGGTTCGTCAAGGAAGAGGACGTTCAAGGCCTCGCGCTCTCGGTGGGTGACGCCGCCAAGGGCGACTATCCCGTCGACATCTACACGCTCGAATCGGGCGATGCGCCGCAGGCGCGGCGAAGCGTTGTGCTGCGCGTCGAGACCGAGCAGCAAATTGATCAGCAGGCGCCCACCATGGAATGGGCCTCAGCCCTTGTCGCCTCGATGCCGAGCCCAAGCGCGATGGTCAACCCCGCTGGCACAGCGCGTGAAGATCCTCGCTAGTCTTTCGGTTTCAGGCCCGTCCGACTAGCGCGAGGAAGGGGCCGCAGCCGCCCGTCCGATGGAGGCTATCGGGGGGAACGGCGGCTGCGGCCTTATCAATCTTTGAGGTTACGCTGCAGAAATCAACGCACGCGCATGCCTGCGGCCGCGTCGTAGTGTAGGGGCTTGTCGGATTTCGGCAGCGGTACGTCCTCAGGACCGATCTTAGCGCCATAGGCCCAGTCGGGTGAACAGTCGGCGATGTAACGCGCATAGCCGCCAAGTCCGCCGCCAAATTTCGGATAGCCGATGATGACGAGGGCGCCAACCTCCGGCACCTTGTCGAGATTGGCGACGCCCTCCGCTTGCGCATGGCCGTTATGCATCAGCCAATGTTCGCCCTCGAGATTGGGCGTCGAATCCGTGTCGAGAGGCTCATGTCCGTGAAAGAGGATGTGGCGCTGCTCATGCAGGAATTTGAGCGCCTCTAGCCCGACGCCGGGAAACTCCTTCAGCGTCGCGAGCTTAGGGTCCGGCCACGCCTTCGACCAGTCGGAGCGCACGAACACGACGGATCCTTCCGGGATGCGGCCATGCTGCTTTTCCCAGGCTTCGATGTCGGCGACCTGAAGCGCGTAGTTTGGGTTGGTCTTCAATTGCTCGATAATGGAGATAACGACGAGCGGCCGGATCGCGTAGGTGGCTGGCAGCTCGTCGATTGCCGGGTACTCGGGTGCCCAATGGGCCGGAGGATCGAGCTGCGTGCCGAGTTGGTCTGTCTTGAGCGCGTATTCCGTCGCCTCAAAGCCGTGCTTCGCGTAGCTATAGACCTCACCCTTCGTGGCAAATCCCTCGATGTCCGCACCGGCTTTGGCTGGAGCGAAGGTGGACTCGGCGAAGCTTGCCCAGACGGGAATGGTTGGGGTGATGGTGTGAGTCAGGTCAACGTATTTGGCGTTCTTCAATGCCGACTCGTAGATCCCCCAAAGACTCGTGTCATCGGCCGCATTGCCGACGCACGGCAGCAACACCGTGCAGGCGAGGACAAGTGCAGCCGCGGACGCAATTACCCCAGTCTGTCTCTTGCTTCGTCCCATGGGTGGCAGCCCTGCCTGATCTAGATGACGTGGCGGTTCCGGAGCTCCTTGAGCACACTCTCAGCCAGGGCTTCAGGCGTGGTCTTGCTCGTGTCGAGCTTGAGCTCGGCATTCTCTGGCGGTTCGTAAAGTGAATCGATGCCAGTGAAGTTGGTGATGAGGCCAGCCCGCGCCTTGCGGTAAAGGCCCTTGGGATCACGCTCCTCGCACACCTCCAATGGCGTATCGATATAAATCTCGATGAACTCTCCTTGCTGGAAGAGATCGCGCGCCATGCGCCGCTCGGAGCGGAACGGCGAGATGAACGAGACCATGACGATCAGGCCGGCATCGACGAACAGCCGCGCCGCCTCGGCCACGCGCCGGATGTTCTCAACCCGATCAACGTCGGTGAAGCCGAGATCCTTGTTGAGGCCGTGACGGATGTTGTCGCCGTCGAGCATATAGGTGTGGCGCCCCATGGCATGCAGCCGCTTCTCGAGCGTGTTGGCGATGGTCGACTTGCCGGCGCCGGAGAGGCCGGTGAACCACAAGACGCAAGGTCTCTGCTCTTTCAGGCTGGCGCGTGCCGCCTTGTCGATGAACAGCTCCTGCCACTGGACGTTGGTGGCGCGTCGAAGGCCGAACTCGACCATGCCGGCGGCGACAGTCGCGTTGGTGAAGCGATCGATCAGAATGAACGAGCCGGTGTCGGAATTGTCGGCATAAGGATCGAACACCAGAGCCTTGGCGGTGCTGATATTGCAGGAGCCAACCTCGTTAAGCTCGAGCGTCTTGCCCGCGACGTGATCGAGATTGTCCACGTTAAGCTTGTGCTTGAGGTTGGAGACCGTCGCGGTTGTGGTCTGCGAGCCGCATTTCAGCGTGTAGGCGCGGCCGGGCAACATCGGCTCGTCGTCGAACCAGATAAGTTTCGCGGCAATCTGATCGGCGATCGAAGGTGCCGAGCCTGGCAGCGTGATGATATCGCCGCGACTCACATCGACCTCCTCGGCGAAGGTAAGCGTCACCGCGTCCCCTTGCTGCGCCGTCTCGAGGTCGCCATCCGCAGTGACGATGCGCGCCACATGGGCACGCTTGCCCGACGGACTGATCATCACCTCGTCGCCGCGCCGGACAATCCCACTCGCCACCGTGCCAGCATAGCCACGGAAGTCGAAATGCGGCCGGTTAACCCATTGAACCGAAAAACGGAAAGGCCGTTCCCCCGCCGCTCTGCCGATGTCCACCGTTTCGAGATGCCCGAGCAACGTTGGGCCGTGATACCAGTGCATATGCGCGCTCGGGCTGATCACGTTGTCGCCCTTGAGCGCCGAGACCGGGATTGCGGTGATCGACTCAAAGCCGAGCGGCGCGGCGAAATTTGCGAAGTCCTCGGCGATCGCCTCGAAACGCGACTGATCGAACTCGACGAGATCCATCTTGTTGATGGCGAGCGCAACCTTCTTGATGCCGAGCAACGAAAGAATGCAGGCGTGGCGGCGAGTCTGGGTCAGCACGCCGCTCCGTGCATCGACCAGGAGCACGGCAAAATCGCAATTCGAGGCGCCGGTTGCCATGTTGCGCGTGTACTGCACATGACCCGGCGTATCGGCGACAATGAACTTGCGGCGCGGCGTCGAGAAATAGCGGTAGGCGACATCAATGGTGATCTTCTGCTCACGCTCGGCCTGGAGACCATCGATTAACAGCGAAAGATCGATCGCCCCTCCCCTCGCTGCGCCAGGACGCCGCGAGTCATGCTCGACGCTCTGTATCTGATCCTCGTAGACGAGCGAGGAGTCGTAGAGCAGCCGGCCGATCAGCGTCGACTTGCCGTCATCCACGCTGCCGCAGGTGAGGAAACGCAGCAGCCCGCGGTCTTCTTCCGCCGCAATACGTGCGGCGACCCGCTCGGCGGCAGTTTGCGGCTTGGTTTCGACAACGCTGAGGCGGGCCATCAGAAGTAGCCCTCCTGCTTCTTTTTCTCCATCGAGCCTGACTGGTCGTGGTCGATGACGCGGCCCTGACGCTCGGAGTAGCGGGTCTCGACCAGCTCCTCGATGATCTCGGGAACGTTGCCAGCATTTGACTTGATCGCGCCGGTCAGCGGATAGCAGCCAAGCGTGCGGAATCTCACGCGCATCATCTCCGGCTTCTCGCCGGGATCGATCGGCAACCGCTCGTCGTCAACCATGATCAGCATGCCGTTCCGCTCGACGATTGGCCGTTCGGCCGCGAAATAGAGCGGCACGACCGGGATGTCCTCGAGATAGATGTAGGTCCATACGTCAAGCTCGGTCCAATTGGACAGCGGGAAGACACGCATGCTCTCGCCAGGCCTGACCTTGGTGTTGGCGAGATGCCAGAGCTCCGGCCGCTGCCGTTTGGGGTCCCAGTTATGCGAGACGCTGCGGAAGGAGAATACGCGCTCTTTGGCACGGGACTTTTCCTCGTCGCGGCGTGCCCCGCCGAAGGCCGCATCGAAGCCGTGGCTGGTCAGCGTCTGCTTAAGGGCCTCGGTCTTCATGATATCGGTGTAGAGCGCGCTGCCGTGGGTGATGGGCGAGATACCGTCCTTTACCCCCTGCTCATTGGTATGAACGATGAGGTCGAGCCCGAGCCTTCGTGCCTCCTTGTCGCGGAAGGCGATCATCTCGCGGAACTTCCAGGTGGTATCGACGTGCAGCAAGGGGAACGGCGGTTTGGCCGGATAGAACGCCTTGAGGGTGAGATGCAGCATCACCGATGAGTCTTTGCCGATGGAATAGAGCATCACCGGATTGCGGAATTCGGCTGCGACTTCGCGCATGATGTGGATGCTCTCGGCCTCGAGCTGGCGGAGATAGCTTGAGAGGCGCTGCTTCATGGTTTTGCTCCGGCGCTTCGCTCTTCGGCGGCGGGCTCCCGCTCCTCGGCATGGTCGCCACGCCCCTTGCCGTTCTTGGCCTTCGCCGCCTGCGCCGTTTTGCGCTCCTCGTTGAAGTAACGATAGGCAGAGACCGGAATCATGGCGAGATAGGTCAAAGAACCAACGGCGAGCGTGAGCGAGGGATAGGTGAGAAGGAGCGCCATGAAGAGAGCCGCTGCTACGAACACCGGCGGCACATATTCGCGTGCAATCTTCTGGCCGATGAGCTTGCCCGAGAAGGTGGGCACACGGCTGACCATAAGAAGCGCGATGCTGAGCGTATAGAAGAAGACGAGTGGCGTGAGGCGCGGCAGATGCAGTCCGAGATCCTGGGCGTAAATGGGAAGCAGCAGGATGATGGCTCCGGCCGGAGCAGGCACGCCAACGAAATAGTTACTCTTCCATGCGGGCAAATCAGTGCGGTCAAGCGCTACATTAAAGCGCGCAAGCCTGAGCGCCGAGCACACAGCAAATACGAGCACGGCGATCCAGCCCAGGCTGTGCAAATCCTCGAGCGCCCAGTTGAACATGATGATGGCTGGCGCCACGCCGAAATTCACGAAGTCAGCGAGACTGTCGAGTTCTGCGCCGAAGCGAGACGAGGCCTTGAGCAGACGAGCGACACGCCCGTCGATGCCGTCGAGAAAAGCCGCGAACACGAGCGCCGCCACGGCCAAATCCCAGCGTGACTCGATTCCCATGCGGATCGCAGTGAGGCCGGCGCAGAGTCCGACCAGCGTAAAAATGTTGGGGATGAGCACTCTGACGGGTACTTGGCCGCGGGCAAAGACGATCTGCCGGCGTTTCCGCTCATCGCGTTCCGGATCGAAGGGTGGAAACATACGCCTACTAGCCCCTGATCAGCTCCGATTTCGCCGCGATCCCGGACTGCCGCCCGACTTCAGCCGTTGCAAGCTGCGCGAGGACCGTCTCTCCGCCGATCGAGGTTTGGCCAGGGGCCACCAGCACGGAAGAGTTTGCCGGAAGATAGACATCGACGCGGCTCCCGAAGCGGATCAGCCCGATGCGCTCGCCTCTTGCCACGCTAGCCCCCTCCTCCACGAAAGTCACGATCCGCCTTGCAATCAACCCGGCAATCAGCATTACGCCGATCTTGTCGCCGGTCTCCGTCTCGATGACAAGGGCGCGCCGTTCGTTGTCTTCGCTCGCCTTGTCGAGCTCGGCATTGAGGAAGGCCCCCGTCACATAATGGCTCTTCACGATGCGGCCTCCGGCCGGCGCACGGACGATATGAACGTCGAAAATTGACAGGAATACGGAGATGCGCTCCCGGCGCTCTCCGCCGAATTCGAGCTCACGCGGCGAGACTACCTCGGCCATGCCAGCGATCTTGCCGTCGGCCGCGCTCACGACGAGACCTTCGCGCGCAGGCGTCACGCGGTCGGGGTCGCGGAAGAAATAGGCGCACCAGGCGGTGGCAATGGCAGCGAGCCAGCCAAGCGGCGGAGCAAGGAGAAAGAGAACCAACGTGGCGAGCGCCGCCGCGAGCACAAACTTATAACCGTCCCGGTGGATGGGAACGAATGCGTTGGTGATGCTGTCGAGGACGCTGTGACCGTTACTCATGAATGTGAATTGCTCGCGCTACGTCGAGGCAAGAGCTTCGTCTTCGAGGCGTTCTGCCGCACGCGACGGCGGCAGCTCCTCCTCGTCGAGGACCTGGGCGAGCCGTTCCCGCGCCTCGTCGGCCTCGCGCTGACGCGCCCACAGGCTGGCATAGAGCCCGCCTTTAGCCAGAAGCTCAAGGTGCGTGCCCTGCTCGACGATCTCGCCATGGTCAAGCACGATGATGTTGTCGGCGTGAACCACGGTCGAGAGCCTATGCGCAATGACGAGGCTTGTGCGGTTTTGCGCGACTCGCTCGAGCGCGTCCTGGATCTCCTTCTCGGTGTGAGAGTCGAGCGCCGAGGTCGCCTCGTCGAGCATCAGGATGGGTGGCGATTTGAGGATGGTGCGCGCGATCGCCACGCGCTGCTTCTCGCCGCCTGAGAGCTTAAGCCCCCGCTCGCCGACCAACGCATCATAGCCTTGCGGCAGCGTCACAATGAACTCGTGGATTTGCGCGAGCCGTGCCGCTTCGCGCACCTCGGCCGGACTCGCGTCGGGCTTGCCGTAGCGGATGTTGTACTCGATCGTGTCGTTGAACAGCACGGTGTCCTGCGGGACCATGCCGATGGCCGCCCTCAGTGAGGCCTGCGTCACGTCCTTGATGTTCTGCCCGTCGATCAGCACCCTCCCGCGCGAAATCTCATAGAAGCGGAACAGGATGCGCGAAATGGTGGACTTGCCAGCGCCTGACGGGCCGACGATGGCCACCATCTTTCCTGCTGGGACCTCGAAGCTCACGTTTTTGAGGATCGGCCGTTCGGGGTCGTAGGCGAAGGAGACGTTTTCGAATTTGATTTCGCCCTCCCGCACGCGCAGCGGCTTGGCGCCCGGCCGATCCACGATCTCGGCAGGCTCATGCAGCAGCGCGAACATGGTCTCGATGTCGATCAACCCTTGTTTGATCTCGCGATAGACCATGCCCATGAAATTCAATGGGATGTAGAGCTGCATCAGGATCGTGTTGATCATGACGAACTCGCCGATAGTGAGCGTGCCCTGCGTCACGTCACGCGCCGCGAGTAGCATGCAGATCACGGTGCCAATCGTGAAGATGATGGCTTGCCCGGTGTTGAGCACCCCGAGCGAGGTGTAGGTGCGGATCGCGGCTTTCACGTAGCGCGCCATCGAGGCATCGAAGCGTTTTGTCTCTAGCTCTTCGTTACCGAAATACTTCACCGTCTCGTAGTTGAGCAGGCTGTCCACCGCCTTGGAATGCGCTTCGGTATCCGAGTCATTCATATCGCGGCGGATGGCGATGCGCCGCTCGCTCGCCGCGAAGGTGAACCACACA
>JBKOUI010000317.1:0-14487 GCA_046723315.1 Pseudomonadota bacterium
GCGCAGAGTGCTGCTCGCGCTTGCCGACGACGCCTAGTGCGGCATCACTCGCGGTCGCGCTTTGCCAGCACGGCACGTCCGAGAAACTGCCTCATCAGTTGTGCTATCTCGGCGCCGTGCGTCTCGAGTGCAAAGTGGCCGGTGTCGAGAAGATGGATCTCCGCATTCGGCAGGTCGCGCTTGTAAGCCAAGGCGCCATCCTTGACAAAAATCTCGTCGTTCTTGCCCCAGATCACGAGGGCCCGCGGCTGGTGATTTCGGAAATAGGCCTGCCACTCTGGATAGAGGGGAATGTTGTTGCGGTAGTCGTAGAACAGATCGAGCTGAATCTCCTGATTACCCGGACGATCGAGCCCCACTTGGTCGACGGTCCAGCCATCTGGACTCACCAGAGACGTATCGGGCACGCCGTTGGTATACTGCCACGTCGTCGCCTTGAGCGATGTCAGCCAGCGGATCGCTTCGCGGTCCTTCGCACTGCCGGACGCCCAATATTTCTTGATCGGGTCCCAGAACTTCTGAATGCCCTCGTCATAGGCGTTGCCATTCTGAATGACGAGAGCCGTCACGCGCTCCGGGTGCCTCGCGGCGAGCCGAAAGCCGATCGGTGCGCCGTAATCCATAACGTATAGGGCGTAGTGCTCCAGCCCGAGCTTCTGGCTGAATTCGTCGATGAGCTTGGCGTAGTTGTCGAAGCTGTAGGTAAACGTTGTTCGAGCGGGCGCAGAGCTTTGCCCAAAACCCGGATAGTCCGGCGCGATGACGCGGTACCTGTCGGCCAGGGCGGGGATCAAATTGCGGTACATATGCGAGGACGTTGGAAAGCCATGCAGAAGAAGAACGGCGGGCGCGTCCTTCGGACCGGCCTCGCGGTAGAACACCTCCAGACCTCCAATCGTCGCCTTTCGGTAGTGAATCTGTGCGGACGCGCCGCCATCCACGGCTTGCACTGCCTCTTGGGCTGCAAGTGAGCTCGGCACAGGCAAGGACACGAGCGCACCAAGTAGCGCAGCGGCGAGGATGGGTTTCGCGGGGGCAAGGACATAGTGGTTATTCATGATGGATCCTCCGATGCAAGATTGCGTCGGCTTCGGGCCGATGCACCGGTCACATGTCCTCGCGGCTCTGCTGGAAGAATAGCTGTGGAACGAAATTTATTATTCCACTATACGCAACGCTGATGGATCGCTTCCGTCAACTCGAAGTGTTTGTTGCGGTCGCCGAGGTCGGTGGTTTCGCCAAGGCGGCAATGCATTTACGGTCGTCGCCGCCGGCGGTGACGAGGGTTATCGCGGCGCTGGAACGGCGCCTTGGCGTTCACCTGTTTAGCCGTACGACGCGCACCGTCGGCCTCACCGAAGCTGGCCGGAGATACCTCGAGCGGGCGCGATGGGTGCTGAGCGGACTGAATGATGCCGACAACGAGCTCATCGGGGAGCTGGCGGCCCCCTCCGGGCACCTGACCATTACCGCGCCGGTGACCATGGGCCGCTCTTTGCTTCCTCGCATCGTGACAAGCTTCCTCAAGGAGCATCCGCGTATGACGGCAAAGGTCCTGCTGCTCGACCGGGTGGTAAATCTCATCGAGGAGGGCATCGACCTTGGCTTGCGCGTCGGAAGCCTCCCCGACTCCAGTCTCATCGCGCGACAGGTGGGAGAGGTTCGGCGCGTTCTCGTCGCAAGTCCGGCCTATCTTAAGAGCCACGAGGCGCCCAAGACGCCTGCGGACCTCAAAGCTCACGCTATCATAGCCTTCACCGGGCTCGCATCCAGAAACGAGCTGCGTTTCGGACGCGGCCGGCTGGCAAACCGCGTCACGCTTGCCCCACGTTTTGAAATCAACGACGCCCCTGCTGCGATTGCCGCGGCGGAGCAAGGCGAGGGGATCATGACGGCGCTTTCTTATATGGTTGCGGGGCAGCTGCGTAGCGGGCGGCTTCTTTCGGTATTGGACAGATTTGCGCCGCCGCCGGTCCCCGTGCGGCTTGTCTATCCCGAGAGCCGGCTGGTCGCACCCAAAGTGCGTGCCTTCATCGACTACGCTGCTCCGAGGTTGCGCGCAGCACTTGAGCACGTAGATGCGTCCACGAGATCGACAAAGGGCCGCACGCTGCGACAATCGTGAGTATGTGTTGCCCGCTTTCGAAGGCAATGACAGTAATCAGACATGTCGGCACAGCGGCTCAAGGACCGCATTGCGCTGATCACCGGCGCCTCGCGTGGCATCGGCCGTGCGGTAGCGCTCGCCTTTGCGCGCGAAGGCGCTCATGTCTTGATGCTCGCGCGCGCGCGGAAGGCCCTAGAAGAGGTCGACGATCGGATTAGAGCGCAGGGCGGCAAGGCTTCGCTCGTCCCACTCGATCTCGCCGACGGCAAGGCGATCGATGCGCTTGGGCCTTCACTCTACGAGCGCTTCGGCAAGCTCGACGTGCTGGTTGGCAATGCCGCCATTCTCGGCCGCCTGACGCCGCTGACCCATATCCCATCAGAGCACTGGGAGCGTAGCCTCGCCGTCAATCTCACCGCCAATTGGCGACTGATCCGCACGCTCGATCCTCTGCTCCGCCGCTCGGACGCCGGGCGTGTGATCTTCGTGACCTCAGGCGTGGCACGCTCGGCCCGTGCCTATTGGGCCCCCTACTCGGTCACCAAGGCCGCGCTGGAGACGCTAGCAAAGACCTATGCCAACGAGACGGCCGACAGCGCGATCAAGGTGAACATCATCGATCCGGGCGCAACCGCCACCCGCATGCGCGCCGAAGCTTATCCCGGCGAAGACCAAAACACGTTGCGGGCCCCCGAGGCGGTGGCCGAGGCGTTCGTGCCTCTTGCCCTGCCGGACTGGAGTGAAACCGGGCAGGTTATCGATGCCTGGAAGACGATCAGCCGTCCGTAGTCAGAACCATGCCGTCATAGGCTGGCTCGACGCCTTTTGGCAGCTCGCTCGAAAGCCGCGCATAATCGAGGTCGACGTGCATATGGGTCAGGACGGCACGCTTCGGCTTGACCCGCGCAATCCATGACAGGGCCTCCTCGACCGAGAAGTGGCTCGGATGCGGCGAGTAGCGCAACGCGTCGATGATCCACGCATCGAGGCCTTGTAGATGCTTGGTCGTCTCCTCGGGAAAGTCGCTGACATCCGGGGAATAGGCGATATTGCCGAAGCGGAAGCCAAGCGTCTCGATCTGCCCGTGGAGTTGGCGAAAGGGCAGCGCGTCGATCACGCCCCCTGCCCCTTCGATTCTCACGACCTCGGCTGCCCTGATCTCATGGCCATTGAGGATCGCTGGATATTCGCTGCCGGACGGCGGCTCGAAGCAATAGTCGAAGCGTTGGCGCAGAATCCGCCCTGTCGTCGCGTCGTAGAACGCCTCGACCTTGCGGTGTCCGTTATAGGCGACCATGCGGAGATCATCGATGCCATGCACATGGTCGGCGTGGTCGTGGGTATAGAGCACGCCATCAAGCCACCGAACGCCAGCGTCAAGCAACTGCTCGCGGATGTCAGGCGAGCTGTCGACGAGGATAGTGGTAGTGCCTTGTCCGTCGGCCCGCTGCACGAGGAGCGAGCAACGCCTCCGCCGGTTCTTCGGATTGTTAGGGTCGCACGCGCCCCAGATATTACCGATGCGCGGCACGCCACCCGAAGTGCCGCAGCCGAGGATGGTGACCTTCAGCGTCATGCGGCGCTTTTAGGCGTTTTCAGGCTTGCACGCGGTACTTTGTTGAACAGGCGAAAGAAATTGTCGTTCGTGGCGCGCGCAAGCTCCGCCTCGCTTACGCTCTTGACCGCAGCGAGGCGCGCCGCGGTGTGAACCACGAAGGCAGGTTCGTTGGTCTTGCCGCGCATGGGCTCCGGCGCGAGATAAGGGGCATCGGTCTCGACGAGAATCCGGTCGAGCGGCACCTCGCGGGCAATGTCGCGCAGCGCATCCGACTTCTTGAAGGTGACGACACCCGAAAAGGACACGTAGCCGCCAAGGGCTAGCCCGCGGCGCGCGAGCTCGGGACCGCTGGTGAAACAATGCAGAATGAAGGGGAACGCGCCCTTGGCGGATTCTTCCTCCAGAATGCGCGCAATCTCAGCATCGGCCTCGCGGGCATGGATCACGAGCGGAAGCCCGGTCTCGCGGGCCGCCGCGATATGGACGCGGAAGCTCTTCTCCTGATCCGCCCGCGGGCTGTTATCGTAGTGATAGTCGAGACCGGCCTCGCCGATCGCCACGATTTTGGGGTGGCGCGCGAGCCTCATGAGATCCGACGCCGTTACGTCCAGCTCCTCGGCCGCATTGTGAGGATGCGTGCCGACCGAGCAGAACACCTCGTCGTGAGCTTTGGCTAGGGCGAGGACATGATCGAAACGGCGCACCCGCGTCGAGATGGTGACCATGAGGCCGACGCCTGCCGCACTGGCGCGCGCCAGCACGGCATCGAGCTCGCCCGTGAGCTCAGGAAAATCGAGATGGCAGTGGCTATCGATCACCATCACGGAAGAATGAAGACCCTAAAAACTTCAAGCTGATAGGCTAACAAGGCATGGCTTCGTAGCCACTATGTGCAGCATATGGGTTGACGAGACAACAAACGCTAGCAACGACATGACGAGACGTAGATGGCTCATAGGTCGCTCGCTCATTCTCGTGACAGCGCTACTTTATCTCGTGCCAGCGCAGGCCGAGGCGCAGTGCAGCAAGCGTGTCACCATGTACAATGCGTGGTGGTGTCCGTATTGCAGACAAGTCAGAACCATCCTCGCCCGCAACCACATCAGATACACCATGCTGGACGCGACGAGCACACGCGTTCAAGCCGCCATGATACGAAAATTCGGAGACACGGCGGTCCCTCGAACGGTCATTGGAGGCGTCGTTGTCGAAGGAGTTGACGAAGATCGGATCAAGCAGCTTTGCCGCGGCTAGTCTTCAGGATGCTGCCGCCTCGCTCGGCTCAACGTGACGCGGGAAGACGGGCTCAGGCGGTGGCAGCTCCGTCCCAGGTTTTAATCTCCCCTTCGCTCCAAGCGCGCCAAAGTCGCGAGTATCTGCCGCCACACCAAGCTGATCGAGCAGCCGTGCCGCGCTCTCCGGCATCACGGGCTGTACCAGGATCGCGATCTGGCGCGTGACTTCTGCCGTGACATAAAGGATCGTTCCCATCCGCCCGGGATTGGTCTTCTTGTATGCCCAGGGCTGTTCGCCGGCGAAATAGCGATTGGCTTCGGCAACCACCGACCACATGATTTCGAGCGCGCGGTGGACGGCGAATTCGTCGATGGCCTCCTCGACGCGCGCAAGTGCGCCGTCGGCCTTGGCAAGGATGGCCTGGTCCGCCGCTGGGAGCTGTCCGGGCTTGGGCACGCTGCCTGCGCAATTTTTGGCGATCATTGATAGTGAGCGCTGGGCGAGATTGCCGAGATCGTTGGCAAGATCCGAGTTGATCCGCTGCACAATGCCGTCGCGGCTGTAATTGCCGTCCTGGCCGAACGGCACCTCGCGCAACAGAAAATAGCGAAGCTGATCGACGCCGTAATCCTTCACCAGCACGAAGGGGTCGACCACATTCCCGACCGACTTCGACATCTTCTCTCCGCGGTTATAGAGGAAGCCGTGCCCAAATACGCGCTTCGGCGGGGCGATGCCTGCCGACATCAGGAAGGCTGGCCAATAAACCGCATGAAAGCGGATGATGTCCTTGCCGATGATATGCACTTCGGCCGGCCAATATTTTTTGAAGCTCTCGGACTTCTCGTCGGGAAAGCCCACGCCGGTGAGATAATTGGTCAGCGCATCGACCCACACATACATGATGTGCTTCGGATCGCCTGGCACAGGAATGCCCCAGTCAAACGTCGTGCGCGAGATGGAGAGATCCTGCAAGCCTCCGCGCACGAAGCTTTTCACTTCATTGGCACGCGTCTCCGGCCCGATGAATTCAGGATGCGACTCGTAGTAGGCAAGCAACTTGTCTTGATAGGCCGACAGCCTGAAGAAATAGCTCTCCTCCTCGACCCATTCGACCGGCGTGCCTTGCGGCGACAGCTTGCGGCCGTCAGACGCCTCCTTCAGCTCGCTCTCGTCGTAATAGGCCTCGTCGCGCACCGAATACCATCCTGCATATTTGTCGAGGTAGATATCGCCTGCCGCTTGCATGCGCCGCCACAGCTCCTGGCAGGCGCACACGTGGCGCTCCTCTCGGGTGCGGATGAAATCGTCGTTCGAGCAGTTCAGCACGCGCACCATCTCGCGGAACTTCGGCGTGTTGCGATCTGCGAGCTCGGCGGGCGTGATGCCTTGCGCCTTCGCCGTTTGCAGCATCTTAATGCCGTGTTCGTCGGTGCCGGTGAGGAAGAACACGTCGCGGCCTTGCAGGCGGCGGAAGCGCGCAAGCGCGTCAGTCGCGACGGCCTCATAGGCATGGCCGATATGAGGCGCGTCATTCGGATAGGAAATGGCAGTGGTGATGTAGTAGGGCCGCTTCTCTACCATGGCCGCAGGAATAGCCTTGGCGGTGCTTAGGGGCAAGCGCGGTCGCCCGGTCGCGCTAACCAGGACGTTCGCGCGCGAGCTTCTGGAGCCGGAACCACGTCTCGAGCACAAGCAGACTGCGGTCGAGATTGTATTCAAGGGCCTCGGCCCTGGCTTCGGAGATCGCCTCCCATGCCTCGGCCCACTGCCAGAGATTTTGCCGGGAAATAAGGCGCTTGGCGAGTGCCCGCTCTTCTTTCGTGGCACCCTCCCCAGTCGCGGTGAAGCGGATGAGACGCTCGATCAGGCCGAGCAGGAGCGCAAGGAAAAGCTCAAGCTGCTCGGTATTGCTGAAGCCGCCGATCTGGTCGACCAATCTATGCAGGCGCGCCCCATCGAGCTCGGGAAGCGTCCCGAAGAAGCCAGTGATCTCATCGTAGAGCTCGATCCCTTCGCCGGATAGGAGCTCAAGCGCGCGGCGTACGCTTCCCTGGCTCAAGGCGAGCGCGAGCGCGAGGCTTTTCGTATCGTCCTCTTGATCGTCACGAGCAAGTGCAGCCCGCACGGCCTGCTCCAAATCCTCTTCGCCAAGAGCCGCCACGCGAAGGACGCGAGCGCGGGAGCGAATGGTGACCGGAAGGCGCCCCTCTGCGCTGGAGATCAAGAGGAACAGCGTGCGCGGAGGAGGCTCTTCCAGCGCTTTGAGAAGCGCGTTAGCCGCATTCTGGTTGAGATCATCGGCGCGATCGACGATGACGACGCGCCATCCTTCCGCGCCGGCAGTGTTGCCCAGAAATGCTTTCAGCCGCCTCACCTCGTCGACGCCGATGAATTGCGAATAGCGCTTAGTCTTTTCGTTAAAGGAGCGCCGTAGCAGAAGTAAGTTAGGATGCGACTGCGCGGCTACTTTGCGGAACACGGGATGCTCTGCGTCCATCTCCTCCCGTTGATAAGCCGCATTGCGATCGGCGAGCACAGTGCGGGCGAAGTGATAGGCAAGCGTCGCCTTGCCGACCCCCTCCGGGCCCACGATGAGCCACGCATGATGCATTCGCCCGCTCGCCAGTGCATCGATGAACTCGCGCACAGCGGCATCATGGCCGAACAGACGTTCAACCTCGCGGGGCGCGGAGAATCCGTCCAGTCGATCAGGCTCCGTAACTGATCCACGCGAGCGCTCGGCAGCCATGCTCATGGGCTTAGGCGTTGCAGCACCACTTCCCAGACGTCCTCGGCCACCATAGCCTCGGGCTGGCTCGCATCGATCACGACGCAGCGTTCCGGCTCCTCCTCAGCGATATCGAGAAAGGCTCGCCGTACGCGCTCGTGCAGCAATAGCTCCTGGCTCTCGAAGCGATCGGGGGCGCTCCCGCTTCGCCGCTCTGCTGCGCGTGCGAGTCCTTGTTCCGCCGGGATATCAAGAATGAAGGTGATGTCGGGCAGGAGATTTCCCACGGTGAACCGCTCAAGGGCGTTGATCAAACTCTTCGGTACGCCTGCGGTCGCCCCCTGATAGGCGCGAGTCGAATCGAGGAAGCGGTCGCACACCACCCATTTCCCCTCGACCAGAGCCTGCCCGATTGCGTGCTCGATATGGTCTGCCCGCGCGACCGAGAACAACAGCGCCTCGGCAAACGGTCCGAACTGCCAAACGCGCCCTGACAATAAGGCGTCGCGAATTTCCTCCGCGGCCGGCGAGCCCCCTGGCTCGCGCGTGGCAAGCACTTTGCGGCCCGCGCGCGTAAGACGATTGGCGAGGATGCCGGCTTGCGTGGACTTGCCCGAACCCTCCCCGCCTTCAAATGTGATGAATCTGCCGGTCTCGGCGGCTTCGCGTTGCATCGTGGCGGGCCGGCCTAGAGCAGCCAGCCGAAAGCGAGAACGAGCAGCGAGTCGATGCCGCGCATCGCGAAATTGCTCTGCTCGATATTGTCGCCGGCATAGAGCGGGATATCGTTGGTGGCCGAGGACTCAGCCGATGTCACTCGCAGAACGGCCACGCGATCGCCCTTGCGGATCGGCGCCTTGATGGGGCCTTGATAAACAATCGAGGCGTTCACTTTGCCGGTCGCGGTCGCCGGGAGGATGATGCTGATATTTCCGTCGCCGACCAACGGCACGTAGTGTTGGGTCCCACCCCAAACCAACGCATCGCTCACTTTCTGACCTTCGTCGAACAGTCTGAACGGCCGGAAGCTCTTGAAGCCCCACTCGATTAGCCGGCGCGGCTCGCCTTCGCGCTCTTGCTTGGTGTTGAGCCCGTTGACCACCAGGATGAGCCGCTGATCGCCTCGCTTCGCGCTCGCCACGAGGCCATAGCCTGCCTCCTCGATGTAGCCGGTCTTCATCCCGTCTACCCCGAGATCGGGCGCAAAGATGAGCGGATTGCGATTCCGGAACACGAATTTGTCGCGGTACTTGAACTCCTGCTCGCCAAAGAAGTGGTAGTACTCAGGATAGGTATAGATGAGGAAGCGAGCGAGCGTGGCAAGCTCGCGAGCCGTCATCAGATGACCTTCGGCAGGCAGCCCGGTCGCGTTTACGAAATGCGATTTGGTGAGGCCGATCTCCTTCGCATAGTCGTTCATCTGTTTGGCGAAGGCTTCTTCAGTGCCAGCAATTCCTTCAGCGAGAATGATTGCGGCGTCGTTGGCGGATTGAACGGTGATGCCCTGGATGAGATCGGACACGGTGACTTTGGAATTGAGCGGCGCGAACATCGCCGACGAACCGGACGGCGCGCCTCCAGTGCGCCAAGCGTGCTCGCTCACCGGAAATTCTGTTTCGAGCGTGATGTGCCCGGCCTTGAGCTCGCGGAAGACAATGGCAAGCGTCATCAGTTTGCTCATGCTTGCCGGCGGCACGAGTTCGTCTGCCGCTTTCTCGAACAACACGAGGTTGGCGTCGGCATTCATAAGGATGGCGTGCTTGGCTTTGGTCTCGAAGCTGCCCTGCGGGGCGGGAGCCGAACCCGCGGATTGAGCGAGGCAGGCGGCGCCTGCTAGCGTGGCACCCGCCACTGCAAGCTTCATCCATCTGCCAAGGCGCAAGGCGTACACGGGGACTAACCGGTGGGCTCGAGCTGGTTGTGTTGGGGTCCCTACCCAGACCTCGCTCAATATCGAGCGCTCTCGGGTAAAAATCAACCGGCTAGGCCGATCCAAATCTTAGTCCTTCAAGACGATTCTGGCGCCCTGATAGCCGGCTTTGGTCACCTGAGAGAGGGCAGATTGGGCGGCATTCTCATCGGCGAATGGCCCGACCCGGACGCGAAAATAGACCTCTCCGCCGATCTCGACCGGTGCCACATCGACCGGAGCAATGCCTCCTAGTACGGTGGTGGCCCTATCGGCGTTGTCCTTGGTTTTGAAAGATCCCGCTTGAACAAGGATGCCCTGGGATTGAGTCCTGCTTCTTGCCGGCGAGGAACCCAAACCAACTGGCCTGTCGACAGATGCAGGGCCGGCTGCCGCGCTCGCGGGAAGCGACGCCCAGCGCGGGCTCGCCTTCCAGCCGACCTGAGCTGTATCGGGCGCTGACTCGATCGGAGCTGAACTTTCCGGAGGCGCGGCCGCTTTCCAGGGAAGAGCGATGTTCTCCGGGTTCTCAGCCGGCAGCGTATCCTCAACGGGAGCGCTGGCCAGAGTTATTGCGCTGTTTTTCTTTGCCGGAACATTGGCGGCGAATTGAGACCGAGCCCAGCTCTGGCTCGCGGCAAATCGCTGCTCGTAACTGTCGTCACCGTTCAAAGGCGCGCGTCGAAGATATCTGACCCGCACGTCGGTGGTGCCGTTCGCTCTGAAGCCGAGTAGCTCAGCTGAGCGGCGCGAAAGATCGATGACCCGATCGCGCGCGTAAGGGCCGCGGTCGTTGATCCGGACGACGATAGTCCGTCCGTTCGCGAGGTTGGTCACTTGCGCATAGACCGGTAGAGGCAGGGTCGGATGCGCCGCCGACAGCCGGTCCATATCGTAGATCTCGCCATTAGCGGTGCGGCGCCCGTGGAACAACTCGCCGTACCACGATGCCCGTCCGATCCTGTCATAGGTCGGCTCTTCGCGCGGTGTGTACCAATTGCCGGAGACTTGATACGGCTCGCCGATGTGATACACGCCGCCGCCCTTTGGCACCGGCTGTCCGAGTGGAATCACACGCTCGCCGAGCCGCTCCCCGTTGCCACCGCACGATGCAAGGCCTGAGGCAAGGAGCGCTGCGAGAATGAAGAAGCTGGTCAAGCGCAAGGGGGCAGAGAGTCCGTCAAGACTCCCGAGCCGGTCCGCACCACCTGCGGGCTCGAGCTGACCTACCCCACTCACGACCCGAACCCCCGCAAGGGCCTATAACAATGCGCCGCAAGCTCGCGCGACGGGACGCGAGGTTACGTAGCCGGCGAAGGTTGGACTTTCGGCCCCGGAGCGTTAGCAAACCATGAATCTAGGGGCGCCCTTTGCCGAGAGCGCCAATCCTGTCGAGCGAGGCGGCGACCACCTGCTCGAAAGGCATCGCGGCATCGAGCACATCGAAATTCTGCTCGCCGATCTCATAGTCGAGCTGGGCATCGATCACCCGTGCTGTGGCATCTGACGCATCGCCTGTGCGGGCCGCTACTCGCTGTCGCAGCACCTCAGGCGGCGCCTCGAGCCAAATTCCAGCGAAAGGAACGCCCCCCTTCTCGGCAAGAGCGGCAAGCGCCTCGCGCTCCTCCTGCTTGGCATGCACGGCGTCGACGATCACTGCCTGGCCGCCTGCAAGCGCCATCAGTGCGCGCTTGCGACAGATGGCATAGACCTCGCCGGAGACTTCGGGCGCATAGGCGCTCTCAGGCAACCTCTCTGTCGAAGCCACGCCGAATAGGCGCTTTCGCTCGATGTCGCTGCGGATATGAACCGCGCCTGGAAATGCGCTTAAATAGGGCGCAATTGCACGCCCAACTGCCGACTTTCCCGACCCGGACAATCCGCCTATGCCGACGAGCCGCGCGGGGATAGGCGCGAGGAAAGTGCGGGCCAGGTCGAAATAGCTGCGCGCCTCTTTCCGCGTCGTCTCGGCCTTCTCGGCGGGGCCGGTCTTTGCCCGTAGCAACTCGACCTTGGCCCTGATCGCAGCCCGCAGCGAAAGAAACAGGCGCAGAGCCGCGAGCCCGATGAGATTGGTCGTGCTTCCCTCGCGATCGAGATAGGCGTTGAGCACGGCATTGGCATGTGCCGCGAGACCTCGTTTGCCGAGATCCATCAGCAAGAAGGCGAGATCGTACAGGACGTCGATCGTGGCCAGCTTGTCGTCGAACTCGATGGCGTCGAACAGAATAGGTTTGCCGTCGATCTCGACGATGTTGCGCAGGTGGAGATCGCCATGGCAGTGGCGGAGGAAACCCTGTGCCCTCGCACGCAGCAAAGGCGTGAGCGCGGCGAGCCTAGCGCGGCTCAATTGGACAAGTTCGCGCGCCGCATCTTGCGGGATGACATCTCGCGTCGAAGCAAAGGCGTCTTCGTTGTCGCGCAAGATACCTTCAAGAGGCGCCACCGCCTGATCGGGGTTCAGCAGCCGGTCGGCAGACTCGTGAAATCGGGCGATCACTTCCGCCAGAGGCGCCATCTCGGCCAAGGGCAGCCTTCCCGCCTCTGCCATGTGGTCATAGAGCTTGGCCTGATCGAAGCGGCGCATGAGCAGCACCCATTCGACCACCTGCCCTTTGCCGACAATCTGAAATCCAACGCCCGTTCCGCCTGTTATCGGAAGAACTTCAAGGTAAAGCTGAGGAGCTGTGCGTGCGTTGACGCGAAGCTCGTTGAGGCACGCGGCGCGCCGCTTCTCCAGCGTCGAAAAATCGAGAAACGGGTACTTCACCGCCCGCTTCACCTTGTAGGCAGAGGGCCCGGCAAGGAACACGCTAGAGGCATGCGTATCGATGCGCTCTACGGTTGCAGGCGGCGGATCGTAGGCGTCTGGCCGACCCATGAAATCCAGCACTTCGGACTGCGCGGAATCGGCCTCTCGCATTGGTTAACCATAGCACGCGAATCGCGTGTTCAGCCACAGGAGCCTTGGGAATCCTCAAAAAACGAGCTTCGTGACTTGCCCCTTTAGGGTTAACTCGGTAACGTCCTTCGCGGGAACGGGCGGATCGGCAGGATCGACCTGCTAGCGCCTCTCGGAAAGGTCGAGACGGTCAGGGTGATGACGGGGTGGACGAGATGGGCGATCGCGCTCGCGATCGCCGCTCTGGTCGCGTCTGCGGCCACGCCTTCCTTTGCCGCCACCTCGACCACTGCCACCCAGTGGCTCACGCCGGAAGAGACCGCGGCCCGCCGCGATGCTCTGCTCAAGCAGATGATCGCACGACCCAACGATCTCGACCTTGCCTTCGAGTATGCCAACCTCTCCTCACAGGCCGGCGACTACGAAGGCGCCATCTCCACCCTCGAGCGCATGCTGATCTACGCGCCGAATACGCCGAGGCTCCAGCTAGAGCTCGGCGTGCTCTACTACCGGATCGGCGCCTATGACGTGGCGCGCAACTATTTCGGGCAGGCGCTCGCCAATCCGAACTTGCCCCCCGATGTTGCCCAGCAGATCAAGCTCTATCTGCAGCAGCTCTCGCTCACGGCAGACCCGCCGCCCTTCTCCGCTACGATCTTCAGCGCCATCCGCTGGGAGAGCAATGCCAACTTCGGGCCCGGCACGCAGAGCGTCACGCTGAACGGCATCGATTTCACCCTGGACCAGCAATCGGTGGGTCGCGAGGGCTGGAGCGCCCTCAACATCGGCACATTGCACTACTCGTTCAATTTGAAGCAGGGCGACAAGATTGACTTCGATGCTCTTGCCTACTCGACAGCCTATTTCGAGAGCGCCCTGCAAGACATCGACCTCGATTTCTTCGAGTTTACGCTTGGTCCGAACTTCAACATGAAGCGGTGGGGCGTCGACAACTCACGCCTTTTTGTCTACGCCATCGGCGACCTCGCTTATCTCGGCTACGACCCCTATTTCACCGCACCGGGCGCGGGCGTCCGCTTCTTGAGCTTCGCGGCGGAGCGCAGCGTGCTTGATGCACGGGTCGAGACGCGCTGGCGCGACTTCGAAGACAACTCGAACCTTCCCACCAACTCGCTCCGTACCGGCGCGCAGACCCGCGCTGGCGCGACCTATTCCTATTACCTGACGCCAGCCCTCGTTCTCACCACGCAAGGCTATGCCCAGCGCGAGGACGCCAAGGCCGGGTTCTACGCCGACTGGGAGATTGCTTTCTCCGCGGGATTCGCCTGGACCTTCAACAACCCGCTGTGGACCGGCAAATACCCGTGGACGCTCCAGGTCGGCGGCGGGGCGATTCGCAGGGACTACGACGACCCCGACCCGACCATCAATCCGATCGATCCTGAGACCGACCGGGTGTTCTGGACGCGCGGGGCTTTGGTGCTGCCAGTAGGCGCAACCTGGGCTTTGGTGCCCCAGGTCGAGTATCGAGACCAGGAATCGAACTATGATATAAGGGCGTTCGACGATCTGACCGCTCTTCTCGGGGTACAGAAGAGGTTCTGAGGGATGTCCAAGACCATGTCTTATGGGCTTCTTTGCCGGCTGGCCGTCGTGGGTGCAGTCCTGTCAGGACTTGCAGGATTTGCAAGCGTGGCACATGCCTCGCAAGTCGGCGTTGCCGCGGCCGTCAATCCGGACGCGTTCTCGAGCCTCAACGGAGCGCCGCAGAGCCAGCTCAATATCGGCAAGTCGATCTTCTACAACGAGCGGATCAACACGACCGGCAGCGGCCTCGTCCAGGTGCTTCTCGTCGATGGCTCGACGTTCACCGTCGGCCCAGGCTCGGACCTGGTCATCGACAAGTTCGTCTATACCCCGAACAAGAAATCCGGCGAGATCGCAGCTTCGCTGACCAAGGGCGTCATGCGTTTCGTCGGCGGCAAGATCTCCAAGAACGCAGATTCCGTCACCGTCGACACGCCGGCCGGCGCGCTCGCCATCCGTGGTGGCATGTTCGATCTCAGAGTGAACGGCACCAAGC
>JBKOUI010000176.1:0-11014 GCA_046723315.1 Pseudomonadota bacterium
CTCTCGTGTTCGAATATGCATCGCGCAAAGACCCGCTAGCCGTCCAACTTGTGCAAGAGGCGGCCGATGCGGCATCGCGGATCATAGACCGCCTGATTGCCGGAGGCGCTTCAACAGTCAGCCTGATCGGGGGGCTCGCCGAGCCCCTGATGCCCTGGCTGCCTTCCAGGTTGTGCGATTATCTCGCCGCTCCGCAAAGTGATCCCTTGGACGGAGCGATCCTCATGGCTCGCCACGACCTGCAAATCAGGCGGGAGCGCCCGGAAACCCAACGCAGCTCTGCGGCCTGATTGGGTCCCGGACTATTCTCTAAACTTGATCTTAGTCAGGCGATTGGGTGAACCCCCGTCCACGGCGTTATCAACCGACGTCCGGAGTCTGGCCGGCTTCAAGGGTCGAGCACGCCGCGGTCACTCCAAATGCGCCGGTGGAGAGCGGAAGCTGGCCCGGCCCGACGCCCTCGACAGGCGCGTAGAATGTATGCCTGCCGATCGGCTGTCCGTCGCTGTGCGCCCATGAGGGCAGCGATCCTCCATGCCTGTGGCGAACCACAGCAGGATTGAGGAAGTGGGTTGCACCGGCGGTAGGATCTGGCATCTCTCCGCGGAGAACTGAATCCGCGATGCGGGCTGCCTCCTGGTAGCGCGAATCGTCCGGAGATAAATTCTCCATCTCCTTGCGCCTGGTCATCCACGGCTCGAACTGCCAGGGATGAGTCACCACGTCCTTGATGTTGTCGCCCCATCTGCCGCTCTTCGTGCGGTTCAGAATGACATAGGCGACCGCGGCCTTGCCCTCGTCGGACTCCTTGGGGGCCTCAAAGGCGATCGTTCTGATCAGATAGTCGCGATCTTCAGCGTTGTAGTTTGGAACCTCCTGGCTGAGCTCGGTGAGAGGCGATCTGATCGCGGGCGCCTCCGGCCGTCCTTGAGGGATCGGCGGCAGGCATTCGGTTTCACCAGGCGAAGCATGAAGAGGTGTCGCGCCACCTAAGAGGAAAAGTGCAAGTGTAAAGGATAGTCGAATCCGCACTCTTGTCTCCTTCAGTTCCTTTGGTTTTGGGATGAAGGATGTGGATTCGACGCAGGAAGGCGCTCATTTCATGACCACAATTGAACGATCTTGGGATGAATTGAGGCAATAAAGGGCAACGTTAAGATTTGTGCCCTTAGTCCGGACTCTGATCTTCCAAAAAATCGAGATTAGGCGAGGTGCCGAACTCTAATGGCGCATTGAGGTCGCTCGCGCGATGGACCACCTCCGCGCCGAATCGCACCGCGAGCGTGTCGATCGCCACCTCCAGACGCCGCCGGCGGGCGTACGGGCTGAACAGATCGAGCTGAACCTGACCATCGACCGCTACGAGGTCGTAAACGGCCATGCCGACCAGGCGGAAGGGACCGGGAGCGGTGAATTCGTCGAGAAGATCGACGGCAACTGAATAGAGCCGCTCAGTGACGTCGGTCGGCTCGCCGAGCCGCCGCTGCCGGGTCAAGATCTGGAACTCAGCGGTCTTGAGCTTGGTGGCCACGCCGTAGGCGACGTAGCCCTTTTGCCTGAGGCGACGGCCGACCGCCTCGGCCGATCGATGCAGATGAAATTTGATGTCCGCCTTCTTTCGTACGTCCTTTGCGAGCGTCCGCTCCGAGCCGATGCTCTTTGATATGCGGCGCCCGAGGACCGGACGGGGATCTTCGGCGTGGGCGAGAGTATGGAAGTGAAGGCCCGCGCTTCCGAGTTCTGCCGAAAGGAACGCGGGATCGGCCTTGGCGATGTCGCCGATGGTCACGAAGCCGACGTGGTGGAGGCGCGCTTCGGTCTTGGGGCCAACGCCCCAGAGACGGGATATCGGTAGCGGAGCAAGCCAGGCTTTGGCCTCTTGCGGCGGAACGACGGTCAAGCCGTCAGGCTTGCGAAAGCCGCTCGCGACCTTAGCCACGTATTTGGTCGCCGAGAGGCCGACTGAAACAGTGAGGCCCGTCGCTCGGCGGACGGCATCCTTCAGCCGGCGTCCCATGCTTGTTGGATCGCCAAAAAGCTGTTCCGCGCCCGTCATGTCGAGGAAGGCTTCGTCGAGGCTCAACGCTTCGACCTCAGGGGAGAAGTTCGCGAACACTTCCATGACCGTGTGGGAGACTTCCTGGTAGCGGTCGAAGCGGGGCGGGACGATCACCGCGCTCGGGCATAGCCGACGCGCTCTCGCCATCGGCATTGCGCTGCCGACGCCATAGGGTCTCGCTTCATAACTCGCGGTGAGCACCACGCCGCGATTGCTGTCGGACCCAACCAGCAGCGGCCTACCGCGCAAGCCGGGATCGTCGAGTTGCTCGACCGCCGCATAGAACGCATCCATATCGGCGTGAGCGACAATCCGAGGCCAAGCGTTCCCTAAGCGAATCATCGCAAAGGGGAGTCTAGACCAGCGCGGACGGGACGTCGGCCTGATTCGCGATGCGGGCTTCGAGGCCGCTAGTCTTCGGCCGAAGTCGCGGGAATGATGCGTCCGCCAGGCACATTCGCTTGGGTGACAAGCCGCGCCAAACCAATGCCGATCAGCATGGCCGGCACGAAAATGAGCGTGCCTTTGGCCAAGAGCGGAAGAGAGGTGAGGGCCGGCCCAGGGCAGAACCCGGACAGGCCCCAGCCTATGCCGAACAGGCTGGCACCGATCAGGAGCCTGCCGTCGAGGTCCTTCAAGGTCGGAATATAGAACCGCTCAGCGAGCACAGGTGTCGGCCGCCGCAAAACAAACCGGTAGCCGACAAACGTCACAACCACGGCGCCCAGCATCACAAAGATCAGGCTTGGATCGAACGTGCCGGCGAGATCGAGGAAGTTCTGAACCTTTGCCGGATTGGCCATGCCCGAGATCAGAAGCCCCAGGCCGAAAATGAGGCCAGCGATGAAATTGACGGCGGCACGCATTGGTCAGCCCCCGAGCACGTGGCGCACGACAAACACCGTGACGAAGCCCGTCGCCATGAAGATCGCGGTAGCAACCAGGGAGCGGGGCGATAGCCGCGCAATCCCGCACACGCCATGTCCGCTGGTGCAGCCGCCGCCAAGGCCTGCGCCGAAGCCGACCAGGACGCCGGCACCGGCCATCAGCGCCACGTTGGCTGAAAGGGTCTGCGCGAACGGTGCCCCGGTAAAGATCGCATAGACCAGCGGAGCGACGATCAGACCCAGACGAATAGAGCAGCCCCGCCAACGTCACTACCGGCATAAGGCGGAAGCAGGCGGCCGACGATCCCGCTGATTCCTGCGATCCGCCCGTTGAATGCCATGAGCATCACGGCGGAGAGGCCGATCAACACGCCGCCGAGGGTGGAGGCGATTGGCGTGAATTCGGTGACCATGGGATGTGAAGTCGTCTCTGCCGGGGAAGCTGACGAGGAGGTGGCAAAACTCTGACCGCAAATCAAGATGACGGATGGCTTGCAAGTAACCTCAACCCCAAGTCGGCGGTGCAGATTGGTTCATTTCCAGCCTATAACAGAGGGGGGAGGGGCTAATGGCTGAGACCTACACCAAGACTGCAATCGCGCTCCAGGGTGGCGGCGCGCTTGGCGCCTACGCGTTCGGTGCGCTGAAACGCATCTATGAATCCGAGCCCAATTTCCGGCCTTCGGCGATCTCGGGTGTCTCAATTGGCGCCTTTACCGCCGCCATCGTGGCGAGCCATCCGGACGATCCGGTCCCCAAGCTTCAGGCGTTCTGGGATGATCTCACCGTGCTTCATTCGGCGTTTCTGCCGCCTTCCGCCGAGAAGTTCCTCGTCTATTTCGGCAACAGCGCCTTCTACTGGCCGCGGCTCGATTATTTCCGGCTGCCGTTCTGGACCAATATCTACGATTTGAGTCCGATCAAACGGACCTTACAGCGCTATATCGACTTCGATCGGATCGCGAAGCGTGAGGTCAAGCTCGTGGTGACGGCGACCAATATCGAAAGCGGCGAGATCGAGGAATTCTCCAACGACGATCCCGCGAAGCCGATCACCATGGAGCATTTGATCGCAAGTGGCAGCCTGCCGCCGAGCTATCCGGCGCGCGAGATCGGCAAAGACTCCTACTGGGACGGAGGCCTGTTCGACAACACGCCGCTCTCCGCGCTGCTCGGTCACATCGATGCCGCCGAGGCAGCGAAGACGCGCGCGATCGTGATCAATCTTTTCCCAAAGAGGGCGATATTCCCAAGAACATGCTCCAGGTCTTTGATCGCATGACGGAGCTGCAATTCGCTAACAAGACGCGCAAAGACGTCGCGCTCGCGCAGAAGATCAATAAGCTCGTGGCCATCATCGAGGCTCTGCCAGGCGGTCGCGCGGCACTGAAGGATGAGGCTCGAGATCTCGCGAAATACAAAGTGTTCGAGCACATCATCGCCATCACCAATAACGACAAGGAGCCGGTGTCGAGCTCGGCGGATTTCTCAAAGGAAAGCATCGAGCGGCGCATTGCCGCGGGTTATCGCGATGCCGGAAAGGCGCTCGGTAGCCGGCAGCAGTCTGCGAGCGCGCTCAAAGCCGCCGTCGCCAAGAAGAAGTGATGCCGGCGCGAGCAGTACGGAACCGCCATCCGCGCGCGACGTTGGGCCGTCATGCAATCGCTTCTAACAATGCTTGATTCGCCCACTGCGGCTTACGTGATCGGTGTTCCGGCCATCATGCTGGGATCGGTCCTGCTGGTTGCAGCAATCATCGCCCTGCTCGAGCCGCGCCGCGACCGTGACCATCACGCGCCCGGTCATTAGGCGCATTGCTCGGCGGTGATAGCTATCTGCAGCCGAAGCCTAGTGTCACGATGCACCACACGCCCTTGCCCGTTTTCTTAGCGACCGTGGCCGTGCCTTTGGCGACGCCTGCTCCTGCCTGACCGACGCCCTTCGCTGCACTGACCGTGCCTCGCGCCACGCCGGTGCCGGCCTGAGCTGTACCCTGCGCGAGCCCAGTACCGACGGTCGCGGTGCCCTTCGCCACACCCCGCACTGGCCCTTGCGCCTGCGCTGCGACTGAAGCGGCGCCTACGACTAACAGCGCCGCCAGGAGTGATAGTGACTTCCGGATCATCATGGCCTCCCTCGTGGAGTGATGGCCGTTACTGCTTCGCCCCGTCGCGAAGCGGCCCATGCTCCTTCAGAAGCCAATAATTGGGCTCAAGTAAGACCCTCGCCGCGTTTCGGACTCAAAGGCCCGCCTCGAAGACGGAAAAGCGCCGTTCGAGCTCCCACTGCTGAGCGGCCTTCTCGCTCTCGGCGAGAAATGCTGCGCAAAGTTGCGACGGTTTCTCCGCCGCCGGCGTATCATTGCGACAGGCCTCGACGACCTGCGAATAAGAGCCTCCTTCGCCCCACAGGCTCGCACCCGGCAAGAAGCTATATTCGAGGCTGTTGCGCACGATCTCCTTGAGGTCTGGGTACGCGAGGCCGAACGTCTCGACGGCGCGCACATATTCATGGGTGAGGTCGATGCGCGCGACGCCCTCATCGTCGGTCGAGAGCGCGACGGGCACGCCGAATTTGCGATAGAGCGTGAAGGGATGGTCCTTGCCGCTCACGCCGAGAATGTCGGCATTGCTGGTCAAGTTGGTCTCAACCAGAATGCGCTTAGCCGCCATCGCCTTGAAAAGCTCGTAAGGGCGGTCCTCGTACATGATATCCACGCCGTGCCCGACGCGCTCCGCGCCCGCTTCCTCGACGGCGAGCCTGATATGGCAGCAAAGTCCCTCCGGTGGTACCAGCCCCGGCGCGAGCTCGCCGGCATGTAAGGACACGCGCACCTTGGGATAGAACTGGCGTAAGAAACCGATGATGCGCATGTGCTCGGCATAGTCCGCCATCGAGATCACATCGTCTTCGCCGCCCACGAAATTGATGGCGACGATGCGCGGGTCGGCAGAAGCGAGCTCCAACCCGAACACGGTCTGCGCGAACACGAGTTCCTTCGGCGTGTTGCGGAAGACTTGGTAGATGTAGCGCGTCTTGACCTTGCACCCGGGTGCCTCGTCTGGCTTGCCGCAACGCTCTAGTTCATTGCGCAAGGCTTCCGCCTTGTCCCAGAACGCGCGGGCAAGCGGCACGTCGTCGGTCAATCCTTTGGCTAATAGTTCGTCGCGCATCGAACCCAGATCGTCGCGCCAGGGCATGTCCTTGGTGATGTCGTTGAGCCGGTGCCACGTCGGCGTTTCCATCAGCTCGAGATATTGTTCGTTCTGAGCGGCGGCGCGCGTTGCGACCTCGTCGAGGAATTCGCCGGTGTGGCGCGGATCGGTGCCGCCGAACTTAGAAAAAGTCGCGAAGAAATGGTCATGGCCGGTCACGCCCTCAGACGGCACAAAGCCGCGCATCGAGAAGGAATCGACCATTGCGTCATAAAGTGGCTACCATCTTCTCCACCCACTCTGATGAAGGTCTCGGCATAGACCTCGCCGTCCAAGTGGTTGTGCAGGTCTGCACCCTTAGGCATGCGCTTGAGAAAATCGCGAAGCTCGAGCGGACTTGTGCGCACGCGCTCAAGCTCTTCTGCCGCGCGCTGCTCGGGCATGGTCTCGGCGGCGCCGAGGGTGGCTGGAAACGCGATGAGCAGCAGGATGGCGAGCGAGATTCGGCAGAGGGCGAAACGGCAGCGCACAGTCACCCCCCAATGCATCCCGATTTAAGGACTGTTTGCCTTGATGAGGTCGTCGCGAGCCTTCTCCAGATGCTCGCTTATCAGGGCGTGAGCCTTTTGCGCGTCGCGCTCGTTGATCGCATCGAAGATGCCACGATGCTGCCGATTGTAGTCGTCGATCACGTCAGACGTCAGGATCTTCTCCTTCATCGCATCCCACTGCGCGTGCAGCCGCACGTGATTGATCTGACGATAGACATTGATGAGCAACGGATTGCCCGAGGCGTATGCGATCAAGAGATGAAATTCGCAATCCCACTTGGAGAATTCATCCTTGTCGTTGAGCGACTCCTCGGCGTGCGCGAGCACCCCTTCCATATCGTCGAGATTCCGCCGCGTCGCGTGCAACACGGCAAGCCGCGTAGTGAACGGCTCTACGGCCAAGCGCGCTTCGACCAGCTGGAGCGGGCTGACCTGATCGACAAGATCGCTGGCCCTTCGCGTGCTGGCCGACGTCCCACCGACGAACGTGCCGCTGCCGAGACGCCGCGACACGAGTCCTGCCTTTTCGAGTTGGTCGAGCGCGCGGCGCACGGTGCTCCGCGCGGCCTGGAACGTCGCCGCTAATTCGCGCTCGGGCGGCAGCCGGTCGCCTTCGCTGTAAGCGCCAGTCTCGATGGCGCGCTGCAGGTAGGCGGAGATCGCGCCGACGCCGCGGCTTGGCCGCGCGAGATTGACGATGATGGCTTCTGCTTCTGTGTTGCGTTGCTCGGTCAAGGTCGCCCTCCTCTCGCGAAGCAGGACCGCTTTGGGCCCGAATGCAGAAATTGGTTTACAATCGGTCCTCGATCGTGCGCTAATAGGTCGCCATCGTTGGAATACCAATGTGGCCCAATTGGGCTTCCACGTCTATAGGGAAAGACTGGATTTGGACCAGCAGGTTGACCGGAGCAGGGCGGCGATGACGGTCCCCAAAGCCACCAAATACGCCATCATCGGCGCGGGCATTCATGGGCTTAGTACAGCCTTCCACCTCGCCCAGCGTCTCAAAGCGAGCGGCAAAGGCTCCGGCGCCGACATTCTTGTTGCGGATAAAACCGCGGTCGCAGCGGGCGCGTCCGGCATTGCCTGCGGCGTCGTGCGCAACAACTATTTCCAACCCGCCATGCGCGAGCTGATGGCCCACTCGGTCGATGTGTGGGAGAGCGATCCGAAGGCCTACAGCTACCATCCAGTGGGCTACATGCAGATCAGCCCCGAATGCATGCACGCGGATGTCGCTTCGATCTATCAGCAGCAAAAAGCGATCGGCTACGAGTCGGTCTTCATCGAGGGCGTGGACGACTCGGCCAAGTATATGAGAGGCCTGTTCGACGATTGGCAAGCGCAAGGCATCACCTCGGTGCTGCACGAGAAGCGCGGCGGTTACGCCAACAATCGGGCGAGCATGCATGGGCTTGCCGCCAAGGCCGAAGCCGAAGGCGTGCGCATCCTCTCCGGCATCGAGGTGCTCGACTTCGAGTTCGGCTCTAACTCAGGCGCCGTCACCGCAATCAACACCAATCAGGGCCAGATCGCCTGCGAGACAATCGTCGTCGGCGTCGGTCCCTGGGTGAACAAGATCTGGAATCTGCTTGAGCTTCCCAAGCGGATCACCGTCAAGGACCTCACCGGCAAGGTCCATGAAAATGTGCCGATGTGGAAATTCTGGTGCCTCGAGGAGGGCACGCTCGGTGTCGATCCCGACATGCACAAGACCAATGACGGGCGCTTCCCGCCGGTGCTCCATGTCGATACCGACGCGCCGCTTTATTCGGATCGCGAGGGCAAGCTCATCACCGACAAGTTATGGGGCATCTATTACAAGCCCGACTTCAGTTTCGGGGGCGTTCAGGGCGGCGCCTCTCCCTACAAGGTCGACCAAGACCCCGACCAGGTCGCGGTCGATCCCTACGGCCCTGAATCTCCCGAATTTGTCGTCGGCGACGACTTCATTGAGATGTGGTGCTCGGCGCTCGCACATTGCCAAAAGCGCTTCGAGGGCAAGCTGCCGCTTTACCGGAGAGAGGAAAACTCGGGCGGGCTCGGCTGCTTCACGCCCGACAATTTCCCGGTGTTCGATACGTTCCGCGAGAACGTCTATGTAATTGCCGACTCCAATCATGGGTATAAGATGATCGGCGTCGGTAAGCTGGTGGCGCAGGAGTTGACGGGCGAGAAGAGCGCGCTGCTCGAGCCGTTCCGCTTTGGGCGGTTCGCTAAGGGCGAGTTGCACCCGACCTCCCACAGCCCATTCCCGTGGAGTTGAGTGTAGAGGTGCAAACATGAACTACGCCCCATCCACTAATCAAAAGGCGACTGATATCGAGCGCTTCGTCGAAGCGCCCGGGCGCAAGGAACTGGTCGAGCAGGTCAGGCAGAAAATCGACGAGCTCGGCATCGAATATCTTTATCTGCAATTCATCTCGGTGACGGGCCGCATCTGCGGCAAGGGCATCCCCGCGGATCACTGGGAATCGGTGGCTGAGAAGGGCTTTCAGCTCGTCTATGGCGCCACCATGAATTTGTTCCTTAATCGCCGCGGCGATTATCTGGGCTACGGGCCTGAGGCTGCCGAACTGGTTGGCATTCCCGAGCCCGAGACCTTCATGCAGCTTCCCTGGGACAAGCGAGTGGCGCGCCTTTGGTGCACGCTATTCCGCAACCGCGAGGAGCGGACCGAGCCAGGGGCATTTCTTACCGCCGATGCGCGCGGCAATCTCCGCCGCCTGCACGAGCAGTTCCAGAAGGAGCACGGGCTGCAGCTTCGCCATGGCACAGAGCCCGAGATGATGTGGCTCAAGAAGGACGAGAACGGCCAGCCCGCGGGCGGCTACTCCAATCCTTACTGCTATCACATCGATCAGTTCGAAAGCCTGAGGCCGGTCTACATGCGGGTGATCGAATATTGCCGCAAGATGGGCCTCGACATGATCCAAGGCGATCACGAGGATTCGCCCGGACAGCTCGAGCTCAACTTCACGTTCGACGATTGCATGCGGACCGCAGACCGGCTCGCCACCTATCGCCAGATCTGCGCTCAGGTCGCCCGCGAGTTCGGCATCATCGCCTGCTTCATGTGCAAGCCGTTCATGGGCGTTAGCGCCAATGGCTGCCACCACAACATCTCGCTGTGGCGCGGCGGCAAAGAGAAGACGAAGTCGCTCGGCAATGACGAGAAGACGCTGCCCGGCATGGAGCAGAACTATGTTTACATGAAGGGCGGCGAGAACACCTTCATGCCCGATACCGACGACATTCAGCTTCCCGGCAAGGTCGGGCTGATGGCGATCGGCGGTATCGTTGCGCATCTCGGCGCGCTCACCGCGATCGGCTGCTCGACGGTGAACTCTTACCGGAGACTTTGGGACACCGGCTTCTGGGCGCCGGTATTCGCCGATTGGGGCTTCCAGAACCGCACCACCGGCCTACGCGTCTCGGCGCCGGGACGATTCGAGTATCGCGCGGTGGATGCCATGGTGAACCCGCATCTCATGGCCTCCGCGCTGCTCATGGCCATGGACGATGGGCTCAAGCGCAATCTCGATCCGGGCCCGCCCGAGGAGCGCAACATCTATCAGGCCATGGAGGCCGGTAAGCAAGTGAGAAAGCTGCCGATGACGCTCGGCGACGCGCTCGAGGCGCTCAAGAAAGACGACGTTATCCGCGCGGCGATGCCCGGCGAGATGTACCGGCTCTACGACGAGTATAAGCGCGACGAATGGGAGCGTTTCCTGCACACCGTGACCGAGTGGGACGTCAAGACCTATCTCGACTGCCTGCCGTAACGAGCAGGCGCTTCAACTAGGGAGAGTAGAAAAAAATGTGCGGAATTGCCGGGCTCATCCACCGCGACGGCACGACCAGCGTCGGCAAGGAAATGACGGCGATGCTGAAAAGCTTAAGGCATCGGGGTCCGGATTCGACTGGGTTCGCCGTTTATGGCCCCTCGACGCCAAATGAATATGTCATGCGGCTCAAGCTCGCCGAGCAGGAGGACCTCACCAAGGATCACCGCATCCGCCAGAAGATCAGGCAGCGTCAGGCCGAGGTCGATAACCGGCTTGCCGAGCTTGGCGCCGAGACTGTCGAGGTTGCCGAGGCCACGCCGTATGCCTTCCGCTATCGCCTCCGCTACGCAGGCGATACGCGGCAGCTTGCTACCGAGATCGAACAGATCGAAGGCGCGGAAGTCCTGTCCTTCGGCAGCGCGCTCGAGCTGATCAAGGATCTGGGCGACGCGACCCACGTGTCAGAGCAATACGGGCTCGGCGCCTTCCGCGGCACGCATGGCATTGGCCATACACGCATGGCGACCGAGTCCGATGTCGATATCCGCTCGGCCCATCCTTATTGGGCTTATCC